>JAFQBL010000007.1 GCA_017416695.1 Bacteroidales bacterium
TCTAAAGCCCTTTGCTTACTATATATATCTTGTTTATTAAAACATCGTTCAGCTTCCAATATAATATCTTTAAGATTTTCTTCATTAGGAATTTCAATTTTTATAGGTAATTCAAAATAGGTGATTTTTCCATCAATAAGTTTATATCCTATATCTGAAATTATAGAGTTTATTTCATTTGCAAAATGAATATCTTTAGATTTGAAATATAATTCAATTATGTCAAAAACACATTTAGGAGAAGTCCTTAATATTAATTGGTTTAAATCCTCTGTAACAATGTACTCTCCATTTTCGTTATACGCCTTGGGAATATAATATTTTTTTATAAGTTGTACGACATGGCAACAAGATGATTCATAGTAATTTAATCCTGTTTCAGTGGATAAATATAAGTTTTCCTCAATACGATGCATCAAATCTATTATTGCTTTACGCTTATTTATGGATATACGAGGTTGAGGTAGATTATAGCTTGCTATTCTTAATGAAAAAGGGACAAATTCACCTCGTCTAATTTCAATCTCAGATAACATTCTCCATTTATATACTTCTTTCTTAGATATATATTCAGCAACATATAATTCATATCCATCAGAATGCAAGTAGCTTTGAATAATTTCTAGGTATTTTCTCCAATTACCATTTTCATCTCTTATTGTAGGATGGAATATTGTAGTTAAAAATTTTAGAAATGTTTTATCTTCGCAATTTTGTAAATTAAACCTCTCATCATAAAAAATCCAATTGGGTTTCCAATCATCATTTACTACAGTATGTATATATATGTCAACTTCTGCGTTTGGATATCTTTTGTCGTTAGATGCTAATTCTGATAAATTGTATATTTGATTTAAAAAATCAACATAATTTGATCGTCCTAAAAAGTTATAAATTATTTTTTCTTCAAAAAATGTGGTATTATTAATGCCATACATTAATAAGTCGAATATATACTTTCGTGTAATTTTAGATATCATGTTATTCATTATACAATTATTTTAATTTTCTCAAAATTACAATCTATTTTTTTGCAATATAGAACCTTTACTTAAAAATTATACGAAAGTAGATTGTATTTTATTACTTGATATTAATGGAACATTTAATGTGTATCTGAAAGATTCTATCAAATGATCTCTTGCCGTATAATATTTATTCATATCAAATTTTGAAAAAATATCAAAACATTTGTTTGCTCTTTCGTTTTCACTAATAGATGTATCTTGAATGATTACTATTGCGTTGTTGAGTAGTTTAAGAAACTCTATATAAACTTTTAGTAATTCATTATATTGATCAAGAGAAAAAAAGAATTCGTTTAATTGAAACCAATCCTCCGTTTCCATAATATAATCTCTCATCTTAAGTACTTCATTTCTATAATTTAAAATACAATCTTGAGGACAATTAGATTTACAGTCTTTTTTGAAATCCAACATATCTTTACATTTGTATCCTTTATATTTAGCCAATTCTTTACAGTATTTTTCTGTTTCTTGTATTCTTTTGCATGCTTCTTTAAAAATTACCATTCTTTCAGAGAATACATTGCCATATGAAATTTTAAGAATTTCAAGTTTTGAGTCAAGTAAAGATTTATATTCTGTAAGTTCTTTTTCCAATTCTGCTTGATACTTCTTGTTTCGACGAGTGAACCATTCATCAATAAAATTCTTGCCTAAAAATTTAGCCAATGCTAGTATTATGACAGATATTCCAGTCACAGCACCTCCAATAATTGAAATCCATTCAAAAATATGTTTTATAATTTCCATATTAGTAAATATAAAATTTAATTTTAATATTAAAAATAAACGAACATTAAGAAGAATAACCTAATGTTCGTTTTTAATACGTTGTTAGGATTATAACAAATCTTCTTCTGTGTCATTGAAATTTTCATATGTTTGAATATTATCTCCATTACACATATGAAGTATTGCTTTCCCATTTTCAAGTGGTGTTACATAACATATAGTCATAGTGTTTATAGGTATTACTATGTGCTCATTATTTATAATAACACCCATTCTTATGAAAGTATTCATTTTTACCTCCTTTCTGCTCTATGGCAACATATTTCAAGTTGCCGTTATTAAAATTAACCTCATATTACAAAGGATTATGGATACTTAAATAACTTCAAATATTGTGCCAAATGTTAAACAATATGTAACTTTGTAAAATACTGACAAAATGTCTTAATTTCAATGACAAATTAACTTAAATGTAAAAATGTCAGTTATTACTTAAATAGCATTTTCAATAATTGCAATTTCTTCTTCAGTTAGACCGTATATCTTATAAACGATGGCATCTATTTGTCGTTCTAACGATGATGTATCGTGATTTGGATTAGTCTTTTTAAGAGCAATAATTTCATTAACTATCTTGACAATTGAATTTTGGATATTAGATGAGGCCTTTTTAATCGGAATTTCAGATAGAGGTTTTTGATATAACTCTAATGTTTCACCTTTACGCTTTCCTTTGTGATATAACCATACATAGTACAACTTTGAGTTAAGAAGTCCTAATATGTACTTTATATGGTAATCTTTATTCGGGTTTGTAATATAATAAACATCGGCACTCGCATACCAATCGCATTCATTATAGCCAAATGTGTTTGTTTTGCTTCTCTGTGGGCATACGATTTTAGCACACATGAAAATATGAGGGTGTGCTGTTCCCCTTCTTAATTGATGCCAATACTCGGTCTTTTCGTTGTTTATCTCTCGAATCTTTGTCAGAATAGGTTGATATATCGAAAGATAAGATTTTATAATTTCTTGTTCACTCAAAGGAGTGTCAGATGACGAAAATATCAACCTTTTGGTGGTTGCTTCATTAGTGTAATAACGGCTTATATCTGAATTTTTATAAAAGTCTTTATAGAATGGATAATTCTGAACTAATTGAATAGTATCGCTATCTCTAAAATAACTACAATCCAATACGAACACTCCGTCATCTTTACGTATATCATTACATTGGATATAGTCAGCATCAGCATATTTCATATTATGATTAGTAATACTATCACAGCCGCCCATAATGCCAGCATTAACTTCTGCAATATTACCTAATGTGTTATTACGTAACTGAATTTTATCCAATAATGATGATAATGGATTATCACCACTACTATTTTGTAAACGAATATAATTTTCCTCACCATCGTATAAATCTTCATGTGCAACATCTGCATAGGCTGTATCTTCATCTTTGCGACTAATTATTGAAGTAAACATCAGAGGATTTAATGCACCCTTTTTGTGAACATCTATAACTTGGCATTTACAACCATCTTCCCCTTTAGCGAAGGAACTAATCATATTATGTTGTCCGGGAGCGTTCTCAAATAGGCGCAATTCTCCAAGATTAAACAAGGTTTTAATGTTCATTCTATCCTTAATATCTGCTCGAAGTTTTCTTGCTCCTAATGCTGTTGGATAATAGTTCGTTGTAATAAATGTTGCCACACCGCTTGGAGATAACATATTGAATGCTAAATGGAAGAAGAAATAAAAATAATCCATTTTGCCTAAGTAGTATTGACCGAGATGAATATCTGTTTTTACAGGTTGGAATATCTCTTTATGCCCCTTTTCGCCTATATACGGAGGGTTGCCAATAACAATATCAAATCCCTCTTTATCCTCTCGGTTGAACACATCGCTAAACCATGTGTGCCAAAGGAAGAATTTGTTGTTTTCGGTAAGGTTAATATTTTTGAGTTCATTTAGTATATTTTCATCAAAATATTGTACCTCTAATTGTTTATTTATAGTCTCTTTTATGCGTTCTCTTATTGCTTGTTTAGTATTATGGTCGCTACAAGAGTAGTAGTTTGTTAATAATTGAGATAATATTTTTTGTTCTCTATTTATGTCGTCATCAAATATACTTAAAGTATTGCTATCATTCTTTGATTTCTTTTTATAAGTTAGTTCGCTTAAATCAATACCTTTATAACTCTCTATTAATGAGTTGCCTTGCATAATCTTATAGTCAAGGTTAGGCAGTGGCGATGGTGTTTCTTCATCAACTACGATAGAGAGCCAAAATCGCAAACGGGCAATATCAACTGCTCCTTTCTCTATATCCACACCATAGATATTGTTTTGGATAATGTTCTTCTTAATCTCGGCACGGTCGTAATGCTTACCACTCAACACCTCTCGGCAATGCAGGAGTTCATTGAGCAAGCCCATAGGGAATGCTCCTGAGCCAATGGCAGGGTCGCAAATCTTTACCTCTTCAAGTGCTGCGAGAAGTTTAGGTTTCTTAATCTCTGGTATATCTTTGATACCCTCTTCAGGAGAAAGCACGAATTTGCGAATTTTATCTTTTGCTATGCTTGTATTAGTTTCAAGGTAGGCAATAAGCGACTCCTGACACATATAGCGAACAATCTCTTTTGGAGTATAGAACGCACCTTTATCCTTGTTATCTTCGAGCAAGTTCTCAAAGATTTTTCCTAACATTTCAGGATCAACACCAATCTCTGCATCGTTGGGGTCATTTTCATCAATGGTAAAGTTATATTCGCTGAAGAATTGGAATAAATCTTTAAAGTATCCTGCAGGAAAGGCACAAGTTGTTTCATCGTTTGTATCTTTTTCAAATAGTCCACCATTCAGATATGGTATTTCTCCCCACTCGGTAAGTAACGATTTATCCCACCCCTCTTGCGTAAATAGAGCATCACGTTCTTCGGGTTTAGTATTTAAAATACCAAAGAAAAGAGGTTCAAGAACAGAATCAAGATAATCATTTTGATATGCTGAACGATTAAACATATTTTGCATATAGTTAAGGTCGCCACACATCCAACCTTTGCGTTGCAAAAAATGTAGGAATGTTATACGTCCCATCATCTTTTTTATATAGTCGCGTACTCTCTTTTCATCGTAATTAAATGCCTGCATCAATTCAGCATTTGGTTCTGAACACAATCTCTCTTCCCATTTATTACCAACTTTAACAAAGCGTTTGCCTGTAATATGTTCTATGAAATTTGCATATTGCTCACGATATCTGTTGAAGAATTCATCTGAAAGGGCCTCGACAGAGAATGCCTTTTTAAGATTTTCAAATGTAACTCCCTTGTTTTGTATAAAGTTGAAGCGATCTATTGCTGTTTTATATAGTAACTCACTATCACCAAATAGGTATGTATAGCGTTTGGGCGATGTTGATTCTCCGTTAATGTCGCTAATAAATGACAATCGCCAATGGTTGCCACTATCAAAAACGGCAATTGCAGCATCGTACTCATATTTCAAGAATGGTTTTACAAGATTACGCAACCCTACCCTCCTATTAAGTACTGAGCCTTGCTCTATTTTATAATAAAATAGACCTATTCTATAACTATCCGAAGTCTCAATTTCCCCTAAATAGTATCCATCGTTGTCTTGTTCGTTTTCTATTTTTTCTGGTGTAACCCGTAACGTTGTCGCTTTGAAAAAATATTGAAGGAATGAATACCATAGTTTCATATCAAATTGCGAACGAAACAGACTTCTTAAATTATCAGAATTATATATGGTTGCCATAGTTGTGTGTGATGATTGTGATTTATTTTAAACTTTAGTTTTATTGAACTCTTTTGCCTTGCTATACGAATGTTTCAGAGATAATAATTTGAGGATCAGATATATCTCTATTATTGTTCTGTTGCTCGTTATCTAATGTTTTATACTCTTTTAGTAGAGTATCTATTTCTTTGTGTATATTGTACTCGTCATCTTTAATTTTGGTCTTATCTCCTCTGTATTTTCTTGATATGGCTTTGAGACGTCGGGGTAATTGTGTATATATTCCTTCATCGATATATTTAGTGAGAATATTACACTGCTTTTTCAGTTCATCATCGGTTGTAACTTGTTGTATATTCCGTAAAAACTTTTTGGCTTCAAGTGAAGTTTTATCAAGGTCTTTTGTGTTAAAAGAGTCTGTGTCTGCTACTTCAGTATATTCTGTTATATATTTACACAGAGCGTTATTTACATGTTTGTAGTGTTGTTCATCGTTATTAAACTTAACTGCATGCTCTTCGGGGTCAGCCTTTAGTATTTCAACTGCATCTAAAAAATCTATTACCTCTGTTTTGCTATTTGTTGCCAAATAATATTCTGTTTTAAAGTTTGATGATATGAATACTAATGACTCTCCGCTATGTTCGCCTATATTTCGCATTACTCGGCTTTTTTTAGGTAGAGATTTTATTTTGTAGTATAGTTTCTTGTTTGAATGATATAGTTCTCTTACTTCTCGTAATAGAGCCATTCTCTTGTCAATATTATCTTTAACATCTGTATCAAACATCTTAAACTCTTTTACAATCTCTTCGCGAGAGTATATTTGTGCATCTTCGCCAAATGCAGAGTGAAATCCTTGCAACTTAACAAGTGCATTTTTATAGAGTTGAATCTCTTTATCGCCTTGTTGCGAAGGGTAAAACATAAAGTTGTAAATTTTAGGGGCAACCGAGCCAATACGGTTAACACGGCCAATGCGTTGCATTAATCGTGTTGCATTCCAAGGTGAGTCGTAATTTATTATTACGTTTGAGCGATGCAGGTTAACGCCTTCAGCCAAGACATCTGATGTGATTATTATGTTATACTCTTTTTTATCACTATTGTGATTAGCATCAAAGTTCTCTTTAATGGTTTTAATAAGATGTTTGCGATTTTTTGCTGTTACCATTAAAACATCTTTTCTGCCTAACTCCTCAGTAAGGCGTTTTTGTAAGTAGTTAAGTGTATCAACACTTTCAGAGAATAGTACCAATTTGCCCGATGGGTTTATATCTTTGTCAAAGAATATGTTATTTAGATTATCTAAGAATTCATTAAACTTAGGGTCGTCTTTTTCTTTCTTCCAATCTTTATTTAAATACTCTAAAATCTCTTTATCGTGTTGAAGCATTTTTAAAAATTCAGGCTCAAACGCCTCTGCTTTATATACTATATCTTCAATTATATATCCTTTTGTAATAGCATGTTCTATGATTTGGTCAAGCTCCATATCTTTTGCTTGTAACTCTTTTACTTTTAAATCGGGAGCTATTATTACTTTATCTTCATCAAACATTTTTATCATATCGGTTGTGATACGAAGAAGTGTCTCAAGCGATTTCTTAAAGGCATGAAAACTGCTCTCTAATCGCTTTACCATATGTACGCGGTATATCGATGCCAATGTCCGTCCGATATGTTCAGCATTTTTATACTTTTTTCTGTATTCAGGCTTTAAAAACTCAACTGCTCTGTAACGTGCATAATTCAACCCTTTTCCTTTAGGGTTATCGTCTGATTTACCATCTGTAAGTTGTTTTAGCGTTTCGTAAAAACGATTACTTGTATCCTCGTCTAAGAAATATTCTAATTCATTTGGTGGTAAGATATCTGGGAATGTAATGTTTTGCTCCTTTATATCTTTCTTGTAATCAGGGTCGTTAAGGATATTCTTACGTGTACGACGAACTGTTACTTTATCAATTACTTTGTTACGTATTTGCTCATATATTTCATCTACATCTGCTGTTACATCTCTTTCTCCACGTTCTCGCATTAACTTTTTGTAATCAGTTATTAGTGGAGAAAAAAATGCTTTTAGGTTTGGTATTCCGTCAATTGTACAATTTTGGCTATTCTGAAATAAAAGAAGTTGGTTTAATAGATCTTCTGGACGGTTATTAAGTGGTGTAGCAGACAAAAGCATTACCTTTTTTTGAGTGCTTTTGAGAAGTCCAATATTAACACATGGCGATTTGCAAATTTTCTGCAATTCGTCATATTTACCTGAACTATCGCTACGAAAACCATGTGCTTCATCTACAATTATTAAATCAAATTCCTCTTTGCTTTTATATCGGTCTCGTGCGTCAAGGACTTTAGATAAACTTCCATTGGTAATAAATTGGGCTTTATCATTAATCTCAAATTGTTTGAATGTTTGTTTCCAGTTATCCTCAACAGCTGGTGGATATACAACAAGAATGTTTGTACCTTTGCCGTTTAGTTCAACAAACCGTTTTGCTATCATTGTGGCAATCATGGTCTTTCCAAGACCTACAACATCGGCAAGGAACAAACCATTATGTTGCATTAGCATCTGATAGCCTTGTATAACAGCATCTTTCTGATACTTTAAATCTTTTACACCTTCGGGTAATTTAATAGTGAAATCTGATTCAACTTGATCTCCAAAAGTATCAATGAGTACTTTTATATATAGTTCGTATGGTGAGGGTTGTTTTTCTTCATTACATAGATATGTATCGTTCTTACATTTGTCAATATCTTCGGCTGATAATGGAACGGCATCGTTCCATAATTTCCAAAATTCATCAGAACAATACTTTACATCATCATAATCTTTCATGGCAACATTAAGCTCATATTGAGGCGGTCGCTTAATGCCTAATCCTGAATCGGATATGTTGGAAGAACCCATTATTACCCAACCATCGCTATGCTCGCCATGGTTATCTGGTAAACATAAATAGAACTTTGCATGCAGATTCTTTTTATCATGAATACGTATTTGAAGCCTTCCGGATACAAGGTCTTCGCACATTTGCAATATGCCTCCTTCTATTTCGGGAGAGTATTGAGCCTTTATAATATCTTCTTTAAAGCCATTTTGATAGATCTCTTTTGCCTTAGCCTCATTGCCAAGCATAAAAATGGCTTTGTTATGTTTGCGGAAAATATCATCAATATTGATGCCTACCAATATTTTTATCTCTGAAATATCGCCTAACTCTTTTCGTAGTTTGAAGTAACCTGATGAACGAAAAAATCCTACAACAGCCAAGAAACGGTTGAAAGTTGCCATTTCTGTGGCTATTCCTTTTAATTTGTCGAAGAGAGTGTTGCCTACATCGTTATTAAAAAACTTTGTACTCATGCTGTTTGCAAAGTTTTAGGGAGAGGACTTCAGCAACCCTTATAAAGTAATCCTAAAATAAAGACATAAAAAAAGCGTGAAGCCCTGCACTATGCTCGCTTCACACCTTGAGGCTCGTAGGAATTGCCATGTCTGTCGAAACGAGCAACGCAGAAACCCCACGCATGTATGTATAACACTTCCTCTACACCAATAGTTGCTATTGGCGTATGAGTACACCAATGGCTATACGGCATTTGAGGTATGTATATTACACACCTATGGGGCATCTACTGTTGCTTTGTTCTTGACAGACAATTTGAAATTTTCCTACGATTTCAAGGTGTCAAAACCAAAGCGTAGTAAACGCCTTTTTAATATGTCCTACCTCAGTTCAAATTTTCTTACTAAAAGAAATTTTCGATATTGAGGCATTGCGAAATTAAAAAATAATTTTTTAAATCCCTAAATTATTTCTTTAAACTTCTAATATTTTTTTATTTATACAAATATTTTTTGATAATATTTATTTGTATCTGAGAACTAAATATTCTGCCAAAATTGATTTTGATATAATTTGGCACATTATTTGCCGTTATAATAATATATTATATGTTTGTAATTTAAATTGAATTACTAAAGCAATGGAGAAAGTTTATTCAAAAAGATATAATAACATAATTGGATTTAGTATAGAAGAGGCTCAACGTACAGGGCACAGCGAGGTTATTCCCGAACATCTTTTATTGGGGATTATTCGTGAGGGTTCTGGCCGTGCTATTGATGCTATTTCATCTTTAGGTGCTGATATAAATAAAATTAAGAAATCTATTGATGACTCAATAATGATTCACGATGCTAAACTATTAGATACTGCTGAGATTGGCGTTAGTAGTGTTGTTGATAGAATCTTAAAAATTAGTAACCTTGAGGCTCGCCTTTTAAATTCAAATGAAGTTGATTGTGAACATATTTTGTTAGCGATGTTAAAAGAATCAAATAATAATGCTTGTAAATTGTTAGAGCAAGAGAATATTTCATACGGAAAGATTTATTCTTATTTAGTTTCATCAAATAAAGAGTCTGTGCAAAAAGATAGTGTTAAGGCGGTTTTCTCGGATGATGACTATGATGATATGTTAGATAAATCAAAAGAGGATACTCAAAAAGATATTGAGACTGAGAAGGTGTCAAATGCTCCTAAGTCAAAAACACCTGTATTGGATAGTTTTGGTATTGATATTACTAAATTGGCTGCTGAAGGAAAGTTAGATCCTGTTATTGGCAGGGACACTGAAATTGAGAGATTGTCTCAAATCCTAAGTCGTAGAAAAAAGAATAATCCTGTATTAATTGGTGAGCCTGGTGTTGGTAAATCGGCTATTGTTGAGGGATTGGCAATTAGAATTGTTAAGCATAATGTTTCAAGAATATTGTTTAACAAACGTGTTGTATCTCTTGATATGGCTGCAATTTTGTCAGGCACTAAATATAGAGGTCAGTTTGAGGAGCGTATTAAAACTATTATTTCGGAATTAAGCAAGAACAAAGATATTATTCTGTTTATTGATGAAATTCATACCATTGTTGGTGCTGGTAGCGCTCCTGGTACGTTGGATGCTGCAAATATTCTTAAACCTGCATTGGCTCGTGGTGAGATACAATGTATTGGTGCTACTACTCTTGATGAATATCGTAAAAGTATTGAGAAAGATGGTGCTTTGGAGCGTCGTTTCCAAAAAATAATTGTAAATCCTACAACTGAGGAAGAGACTCTTCAAATTTTGAGAAAGATTAAAGGGAAATACGAAGAGTATCATAATGTTTCATATACCGATGAGGCTCTTGAGGCGTGTGTTAAACTAACTTCGAGATATATTACTGATAGGAACTTCCCAGATAAGGCTATTGACGCTTTGGATGAGGCGGGTTCAAAGGTGCATATTACTGATGTTGTTGCTCCTAAAGAACTTGAGGATATTGAACTTCAGATACAGTCAGAGTCTTCTCAAAAATTAGATGCTGTTAAAAATCAAGATTTTGAATTGGCAGCAAAACATAGAGATGCAGAAAAGAGACTTCGTGCTCAACTTAAAGAGATAAAATCAGAATGGGAAGATGAATTGAAGGCTCGTAAACAGGTTGTTGATGTTGCTACTATTGATGAGGTTGTTGCTATGATGTCTGGTATTCCTTTAAAGAGGGTTGCAGAGGAAGAGAGTCATAAACTTATTAATATGAGCAAAACTTTGCAGGAGTCAGTTATCGGACAAAATGACGCAATTGATATTGTTGTTAAGGCTATACGTAGAAATAGAGTTGGTTTAAAGAATCCTCAAAAACCAATTGGTGTGTTTATGTTCTTAGGACCAACAGGTGTTGGTAAGACATATTTAGCAAAGAAGTTAGCGGAGTCGCTATTCGATTCTCAAGATGCTCTTATCAGAATTGATATGAGTGAATATATGGAGAAATTTAGCGTATCACGATTAATTGGTGCACCTCCAGGATATGTTGGTTATGAAGAGGGCGGACAACTTACCGAGAGGGTTAGACGTAAACCCTACTCTGTTGTGTTGTTAGATGAAATTGAGAAGGCTAATACTGATGTGTTTAATCTTTTGCTTCAGGTTATGGATGAAGGAAGATTAACTGATAGTCTTGGCAGATTTATCGACTTTAAGAATACTATTATAATAATGACATCAAACATTGGTACTAAACAACTTAAAGAGTTTGGACAAGGTGTTGGTTTTACCACTAATGATGCTGCTAACAACAAGAGTGTTGCTCATTCAATTATTAAAAAAGCATTGAATAAATATTTTGCTCCAGAATTTTTAAACCGACTTGATGATGTTGTTATATTTGACAATTTGAATAGAGATTCTATATTTAAGATTATTGATTTAGAACTTAATGACTTCTGTAAAAGATTGTCTGATATGGGCTATATGTTAAGTTTAACAGATAGGGCTAAAGAGTTTATTGCCGATGCTGGTTGCGATGTTCAATATGGTGCAAGACCTTTGAAACGTGCAATTCAACAATATCTTGAGGATGAAATAGCCGAACTTATGCTCTCAAATGAGTTGCATAATGGTGATACATTTGTTATAGATTATGATGATGTAGATAAAAAGATTGTATCTTCAATTAAGAGATAAGATATATTATAGGTAAAAATGTCAGTTATTAAAAACTGGCATTTTTTTTGAACATATCATATTTGTAAATCGTATAAGTATTTTAATAATAAATTTATATAACTATGCAAAAAGGAACTATAGGGGTAACTACAGATAATATTTTCCCCGTAATTAAGAAATTTTTATATAGTGATCACGACATATTCTTGCGTGAATTGGTGTCTAATGCTGTTGATGCTACTCAAAAATTAAAAACTTTATCTTCGTTAGATGAGTTTAAAGGTGAACTTGGAGATTTAAATGTTAAAATTTCAATTGACAGCGAGAATAAAACTCTAACTGTTTCAGATAGAGGTATTGGTATGACAAGCGAGGAGATTGAGAAATATATTAATCAAATTGCTTTCTCAAGTGCCGAAGAGTTTCTTGATAAATATAAAAATGATGCTAATGCTATTATAGGTCATTTTGGATTGGGATTTTATTCTGCTTTCATGGTTGCAAAGAAGGTTGAAATTAAAACTAAATCTTACAAGGATGATACAACTGCTGTTATGTGGAGTTGTGATGGCTCGCCAGAATACGAGATGTCGGAAATAGAAAAAACAGATAGAGGAACTGATATTATTCTATATATTGATGATGAAAATCAAGAGTTCTTAGAGAAATCTCGCATTGAAGGTCTGTTGAAAAAATATTGTAGTTTCTTGCCTGTTCCTATTGTTTTCGGAAAAGAACAAGAGTGGAAAGATGGTAAATATGTTGATACAGACAAGGATAATGTTATAAATGATGTTACTCCTGCATGGACAAAGAAACCTACCGACTTGACTGATGAAGATTATAAAAAATTCTATCATCAACTATATCAAGGTATGGATGAACCTCTTTTCTGGATTCATTTGAATGTTGATTATCCTTTTAAACTTACAGGAATACTTTATTTCCAAAAGGTGTCAAATAATGTAGATATTTCTCGTAATAAGATTCAACTATATTGTAATCAAGTTTTTGTAACAGACTCAGTTGAGGGTATTGTCCCTGATTTCTTGATGTTGCTTCAAGGAGTTATTGATTCTCCTGATATTCCATTGAACGTATCTCGTTCATACTTGCAAAGCGACTCTAATGTGAAGAAAATTTCAACTTATATCACAAAGAAAGTTGCCGACCGCTTACAAGAGATATTCAATAAAGAGCGTAAACAGTTTGAGGAGAAATGGGATCAAATTAAACTCTTTATTGAGTATGGTATGATTTCAGATGAAAAATTCAATGAGAAGGCAATGAAGTTTGCTCTTGTAAAAGATACCGAAGGCAAATATTATACTCTTGATGAATATCGTACTCTTATTGAAGCAGACCAAACAGATAAAGATGGTAATGTTACATATATTTATGCTACCGATAAGACTGCTCAATACTCATATATTGAGGCGGCTCAAGCAAAAGGATATAATGTTCTCTTACTTGATGGTCAATTAGATGTTCACTTTATTGGAATGTTAGAACAAAAAATTGAGAAGAGTAGATTTGTGCGTGTTGATAGCAATGTGGCAGATAAACTTGTTGATAAGAATAATAATAACGAGGTTGCTTTAACTGAAACTCAAAAACAGATGACAGAGGGTGTTTTCAAATCTCAAATCCCAGAAATTGAGAAAACAAACTTTATTGTTATGTTTGAGGCTATTGGAGAGTCAGCACAACCTATTGTTATAACTCAAAATGAGTTTATGAGAAGAATGAAAGATATGTCGGCTCTACAACCTGGAATGATGAACTTCTATGGTGAAATGCCAGACAGTTATTCTTTGATTATCAATACTGAAAACCCTGTTTCTAAAAAAGTTATTGAGCAAATTGAGGGTGAGTGTAAAGATGAATTAATGCCAATTATTGATAATATTACTAAACTTAACAACGAAATTGATTCTCTAAAATCTTCTCATCAAGGCAAAAAAGATGATGAAATTCCAGTTGCAGAGAAAGAGGAGATTAAGACAAAAGAGAATGAGATAACAGAACTTCGTAAAAAAGAGAGTGATATTTTTGCTAAATGTGGAACTGAAAATAAATTAGTTAAGCAATTAATTGATTTGGCTCTATTGTCAAATAATATGCTTAAAGGAGAGGCATTGAGCAAATTTATTAAACGTTCAGTTGATTTATTGTAATATTTAATAGATTATTCACAGTGGAGAGTGTGTCACAAAAATGATACACTCTCTTATTTTTTTATTCATATATAATTTATAAATTTTCTCAATATATTTTTTAGAACTAACTTTGCATAAAATTTAAAAGAATAGAGATTATATATGAAAATTTCTAAATTGGTAGTGTTTAAATCTGCCGTAATGGCAGGTATAACAATTGGAATAGCAGGTTGGGGCTATTTGGTAACCACAAATATAATTGGAGCAGTATTGTTTGCATTTGGGCTATTGACTGTTGTTAGTTATAAAATGAAGTTATATACAGGAACAGCTGGGTTTGTAGAGTTTAGGGATGATAACAATAAACTACAAATAATAAAACCTTTGGCAGAACTATTACTTGTTCTTGTTGGAAATATAATTGGTTGTTTATTGGTTGGTTTATTGGCACGATTAAGTCCGCTTGAATTAACTCAGGCTGCACAAAATATTTTGCAAGGCAGATTAAATGTTGGTCCCTTAAGTGGTGGGTTGTTAGCAATTGGTTGTGGCTTTATAATGACAACTACTGTAACATTTGCACGTAAAGGTCAATATCTCCCACTCCTTTTTGGTGTGCCACTGTTTATTGTTTGCGGGTTCCCTCACTGTGTTGCCGATGCGTTCTATTATCTTACAGTGCCATTTGATTTTATAAGTAACAATATTGGAGATGTATTACTATTTTATATTTCAATAGTGTTTGGTAATTTCTTAGGATGCAATCTTTATAGAATTGTAATGAAGAGTAATCCTGAATAGTAAAGTGATGATACGTAGATATTTTATATTTCCAATACTCTCCATTATTGTATTTTTTATTGGGGCTTGTAAACAAAAGTTAATCACGTTTAACGATTCTGAGATTGATATAATTACCACATTCAGAGGCTCTATAATGCCTTTGGTAACTATTAATTCTGAAACAGATTCTCTTTTTTTAAGAAAGTTGTCTGCACCTCTAAATATTGCTGATGTTAAGAGTGAATATTTTATCTCTTTAGCAAACTCAATGTTATTGACTGTTACTAACCCCGAAAATGAAGGTGTGGGCATAGCAGCACCTCAAGTTGGCGTTAGCAAACAATTAATTGCTGTTCAACGTATTGATAAAGAGGGAGAGCCTTTTGAGTTTTATGTAAATCCTAAGATAGTTTCATTTTCAGGAGATAAAAAAACTGGAGGAGAAGGTTGTTTGTCTGTTCCAGGAATGAAAGGTTTGGTTGACAGATACCAAGAAATAGTGATTGAGTATAATGATATTGAGGACTTTACAATTAAATCAGATACTGTTGAGGGTTTTACTGCTGTTATCTTCCAACACGAGATAGATCATCTTAATGGTATTCTCTATATTGATAAGGCAAATAACCTAACTGATAAAACAGAATAATAATGAGTAAATCAATTTCAAAAACTATATTTGAACTGTTTTTGACATTCTTCAAAATTGGAGCCTTTACCTTTGGTGGCGGTTGGGTAATGATTGCTATGATGGAGAAGGATATTGTTGATAAACATAAGTGGTTTACCAAAGAGGAGTTTATTGACAATCTTGCTATTGCTCAATCTATGCCAGGTATATTGGCTGTTAATATGGCAGTATTGGTAGGTAATAAAATTGCAAAGAAATGGGGTGCTTTTTATTCGGCATTAGGAACTATCTTGCCCTCATTTATTGTAATACTTACAATTGCAATATTTTTTGTTACCATAAATGATAATCCTGTTGTTGAGAGAGTTTTTAAGGGTATAAGACCCGCTGTTGTGGCACTTATTATTGCTCCTGTTTTTACTACTGCAAAATCGGCTAAAATAAATATTAAGAATTTTTGGGTGCCTTTGTCAACTGCACTATTGATTACATTTTGCGGATTCTCTCCTATTGCTTTCATTGCACTTGCAATAGTTTATGGTATTGCAAGATGTTATTTTAGTAACAGAGAAACTAAAACCGAATAACTATGATATATATAAATTTACTAATTGCTTATTTGAAAATTGGATTATTCGGTTTTGGAGGTGGCTATGCAATGTTATCTTTAATTCAACATGAGGTTGTTGATGTTATACATTATGGCGAAACACAACCTTGGCTTACATTGCAGGAGTTTACAGATATTGTTGCTATATCACAAATGTCGCCAGGACCTATTGGAATAAATAGTGCAACCTATATCGGATATAAAGTTACAGGAACTGTTTTAGGTTCTATTATAGCAACAATTGCAGTTTGTTTGCCATCATTCATTTTGGTACTGATAGTTGGTAAGATACTTCTAAAGAAGAGAGATAATATATACATAAAGAGTATATTCAGTGCAATTAGGCCAGTTGTTGTTGGATTAATTGCCTCGGCTGCTCTGTTGTTAATGAATAAAGAGAATTTTCCTGATTATACAATAAGTATTGTAATTTGTTTAGTGGCATTCCTTTTAGTTAGATATGCAAAATTACATCCAATTTTAATAGTGATTCTTGCAGGAGTTGCAGGTTATTTACTTTACTGATTATGACATACGAAGAGACAATAAATTATTTATATACACGACTCCCATTATATCAAAAAGAGGGAACTAAAGCATATAAACCTGGATTGCAAAATATTGAGGCATTAGATTCTTTGTGTAATCACCCACATAAAAAATTTGCAACAATTCACGTTGCAGGAAGTAATGGTAAAGGATCAGTGTCGCATACTATTGCTGCAATTCTTCAAAGTGCAGGATATAAAACTGGTTTATATACTTCGCCACATTTAACAGATTTCAGAGAGAGAATAAGGGTTAATGGTAATAAGATTTCGGAGGATTATGTAGTAGATTTTACAGAGAAGTACCGAAACGAAGCAGAGAAGATTAGTCCCTCATTTTTTGAATGGGTAACAGAATTGGCATTTTCCTATTTTGCCGACCAACAAGTTGATATTGCTGTAATAGAGACAGGTTTGGGCGGAAGGTTAGATAGTACAAATATTATCTCCCCTATTCTATCAATAATTACGAATATCAGTTTAGAACACACATATCTGCTTGGAGATACATACTCTGCAATTGCAACAGAAAAGGCAGGGATTATAAAACCGAATACACCTGTTGTTATTGGCGAATGGGATGATAGATATGCAAATGTTTTTATAGAGAAGTCGATGGAGTGTTACTCTAAGATTGCGTTTGCAGAAAAGAATATTCATTTAAATAGTTATAAATATTTAGATGAAGGTAAACTAAAATTGGAGTTCGATAATTACAATGAACTCATATTTGGTTTAGGGGGAATTTATCAATTAAAAAATGCAGCAACAATACTACAATCAGTAGAATATATAAAAGAGAGCGGATATAGTATCTCTGATGCAAATATCCGTAATGGCTTTGCAAATGTTACAACACTTACAGGATTACGAGGTAGATGGGAGATTTTAAGAACTGCGCCTAAAGTTATATGCGATACTGGTCATAATGTTGGAGGTATTACATATACTGCAAAGCAGATAGCAGAACAGAGTAGCGGAACTTTGCATATTGTTTTTGGTATGGTAAATGATAAAGATACAGAGGGTGTTGTATCGTTGTTGCCAAAAGATGCAAAATATTACTTTACCCAGCCATCGGGGCAAAGAGCAATGTGTGTTGAAACTTTTGAGGCAATAGCATCAAAGTATAATCTTAAAGGTGAGATATTTAAAACAGTAGCAGAAGCATACACAAAAGCCTTAAATAACGCAACTCCTAACGATACTATATATGTTGGAGGTAGTACCTTTATAGTTGCAGATCTATTGCAATTTATTGAAAAACAATAATATATATTATACAAAGTGAATTGAGGGTGAGTTATATGGCTCACCCTCTTTCTTTTCTCTTAATCATATTCATAAAATAAAGATTGTTATTTCATTTCGCAACTCTTAAAAACAACTACCCTATTCCATGAGTTGTTTTGAGGATATGGTTGTGTTGTGCTACCGTTTGCTATAAGTTTCAAGCGAGATGAGTCTATTTTATAATTCTTTACAAGAATATCTATTACCTTATTTGCTCGTTGTTCGCTAAGTTTTTTATTATACTTTTCTGAACCAGTATCTTTGTCGGCATATCCAGTTACCATAACATCGCATTTGGGATTTGCTTTCATCCATTCTGCAATGTTATATATGTTTATCATCTCCTCATCTGTTACCACACTGCTATTTAATGCAAACCTAACGGCAGAGGTTAGGTGTGTGTCGCATGGCGATGGTTTTTCTGTTATAACTTTAGGCTTTTGTGCCAACTCATTCTTTAGTCGTTTATTCTCCAATTTAAGTGTTGCATTTTCTGCTTCAATCATATTATCTTCTTCTCGTAACGCATTAACTTCAGCATTCAATGCCTCACGGGCAAACATCTCGCTTACAGGATTGTATGAGCCAAATTTTCTTCCTCCAAAGTTAAAGGTCAAACCTCCTAACATTGCCAATGATGCCTCTGCTCTTTTACTTTTAACCACACCATTGTATCCATCTGAAAGTATATTTACTTTGCCTTCTAAGAATAGGTCAACAGTTCGGCATAACCTAACATTAAATCGCATACCTGTTGAGATAGCAAAACTTAGAGTTTTACCCAGTGGATTTCTAAATGCGTAGTTACTTGCAAATCCCACGTATGGTATTACTGATACAATCCGATATGGATCATATCCTCCAATAGTATTAGTCATATTCCACATAAAGTCTCCTGCTAATGATACATTTTTATAATGAAGAATATTGCTCTCTTCAGGATATCTTATTCTTAACTCACCACCAGTTGCTGATAAACGTAATCCCCAATGAGGGTTAAACCATTTACCAAAATCAACTGTCATTGAAAGAGAAAACATTGCATTACCTTTATTTTCGGTAAATAATGTTTGTACTCCTGCTCCCATTGACATAAACCAGTTATCACGAGGAGAAGGCGAATAGTAGTATGTTCTACCTGCTGGTACAAAATCAACAACAACAATCTCTTCCTCATCTTGAGAAGAGTTGGCATACACTCTATTGCTGAATAGCGATAGGAATAATCCTATAACAATAAAAGTTAAGTGTTTTAGTTTCATCTTATTAACTTTTTGGGGTTAGACAATAGTAAAACACATAATTTTTGTTTTTTGTTTATAGATTTAGTTTTTAAACATTAATATCAATCATAATTAAAGATAAATTATTTAATGATTTACTATTAAAGTCGTTTTAATTATACTATTTTTGTATAAAATTTTTAAGACATGATGCACATTGATATTATAACTGTTCTCCCCGAGTTGCTTGATAGTCCACTCAATCATTCTATTCTAAAACGAGCAAAAGAGAAAGGATTGGTAGAGATAAACGTTCACGACCTAAGAGATTATTCTCTTGATCAACGACACCGCCGTATTGATGATTATCCTTATGGAGGTGCAGCAGGAATGGTTATGCAAATTGAGCCAATTGATAGGGCTATAACAGCACTTAAAGAGAAACGTGTATATGATGAGGTTATATATACTTCGCCCGATGGTGAAATGTTTAATCAACCTATGGCAAATACATTATCAATGGCGCAAAATCTTATAATTTTATGTGGTCATTATAAGGGAATAGATTATAGAATAAGAGAGCATCTGATAACAAAAGAGATCTCAATTGGAGATTATGTACTAACAGGAGGTGAACTTGCCGCAGCCGTAATTTGTGATTCGGTTGTTCGCCTTATTCCAGGAGCAATAGGTGATGAACAATCTGCTCTTTCAGATTCGTTCCAAGATAACTTATTAGCCCCTCCAGTATATACCCGTCCTGCGGAATATAAAGGATGGAGAGTTCCCGATATATTACTTTCAGGTCATCAACGAAAAATAGAGGAGTGGCAACACGAGCAATCTGTTGAAAGGACAAAAAGATTACGACCAGATTTATATCAAGAATAAAAATAAAGTCACAAAAAATATCCTCGCATGAGGATATTTTTTGTGTTTGTATGTGAGAGTATAAATTATTTTATTTCAGAAGGAATATCTCCATCAAATTTAATGTATTTGATTTCAACACCTTTCTCTTTGTTTGTTAAAATAAGTTCCTCTCCATTAGAAGATATTTTTGCCTCGAAGGTATTTGATAAAGCATTTAGGTAGTTTTGTTCAAATTGCTCTTTATCCTCTCCACAAAACATTTTTGTAGAACCTATGTTGCTTATTGTTAATTCACACTCATTAATAGCGTATTTGCCTAAAAATAGATTACATTGAGTATTTCCTGCAACTGATACTGAATCGGTAAATTTTATGAACATATTCATATCTTCGTTTACAGTAGATTCTGTATCGCAAACAAAATCAACTAATTTCCATCCATTTGCCGAAATATTTTCGTATGTAACTTGTTTAGAGGTACAACTTGCAAATACAATAACCATTGCAATAAAAAAAAATTTTTTCATAGAAATCAATTATTATTATTTAAAATTATTAATGCTGCAATAACGCCTGGAATCCATCCAAGCATTGTTAATATAAAAACTATTAAAAACGATCCACATCCTTTATCTACAACAGCAAGAGGTGGAAATATTATAGCCAAAAGAACTCTTAGTAAAGACATAATCCTATTCTATTTGTTAGAAAGATATATATACAAAATTAGTATAAATTGTTGTAGTTGGCAAATTTTATACTCAATATAAGAGTTATAAGTTGCATTATTATGCAAATAATCTTAAATTTGCAGTCTTATTTAAAAAGACTAATAGATGCCACAAATATCTAATAGAGGGGAAATAATGCCAAAGTCCCCTATCCGAAAACTTGTTCCATTGGCAAACGAAGCCAAGAAGAGAGGAATTAAAGTATATCATTTGAATATTGGACAACCAGATATTCATACTCCAGAAGAGGGGCTCAATGCCGTACGTAATATCAGCCGTAAAATCCTGGAGTATAGTCCAAGTGAAGGATATTTATCACTAAGAGAAAAACTTGTTGAATATTATTCGCGTTTTAATATTGAAGTAACAGCAGATGATATTATTGTTACAACAGGAGGCTCAGAGGCAGTGTTATTCTCATTTATGGCATGTTTAGATCCGGGAGATGAGATTATAGTACCAGAGCCTGCATATGCTAACTATATGGCATTTGCAATATCTGCTGGTGCTGTTATACGCACTATTCCTTCATCTATTGAAGATGGTTTTGCTTTACCATCATTCGACAAATTTGAATCGTTAATAAATGAAAGAACTCGTGGTATATTGATATGTAACCCCAATAACCCAACGGGTTATATATATACACCAAAGGAGATGAACAGATTGAGAGATATTGTAAAGAAATATGATCTATTCTTATTCTCTGATGAGGTATATCGTGAATTTACATATACATACGCACCATACGTTTCGGCTCTTCATCTTGAGGGTATTGATGATAATGTAGTTCTTATAGATTCTGTATCAAAGAGATATAGTGAATGTGGTATTAGAATTGGAGCGCTTGTAACTAAAAATAAAGAGTTGCGTAATAATGTAATGAAATTTTGTCAAGCACGTTTGTCACCCCCACTATTAGGACAAATAGTTGCAGAGGCATCAATAGATGCTTCTCAAGAGTATCTTGATAATACATATAACGAGTATATTGAACGCCGAAACTTTTTGATAGATGCAATAAACAAGATTCCAGGATGTTATACTCCAATGCCTATGGGTGCATTCTACACAATGGCAAAGTTACCTGTTGATGATGCAGATAAATTTTGTGCGTGGTGTTTAAGTGATTTTGAGTACGAAGGTCAAACCGTTTATATGGCACCTGGATCAGGATTTTATACCTCTCCAGGATTAGGAAAAGACCAAGTACGTATAGCATACGCATTAAATAAAGAGGAGTTAGCAAAAGCGGTTGTTGTATTAGAAAAAGCATTAGAAGCATATCCAGGTAGAACTCTATGATACTCGAAAAGTACATAGCGAAAAAAATTAATACCGAAGGTAATCATAAAAAGAGTACTCCTGCTGTTAAAATTGCAACAGTAGGAGTTGCTCTTGGTATAGCAACTATGATTTTGGCCTTGGCGATAGTTATTGGCTTTAAAAATAGTGTTGCTGAGAAAGCCATTGGATTTGCATCACATCTTCGAATTACAGGTATAACTGATGAACTGTTTACCAATACTACCCCTATCTCGGTAGATAGTTCAATATGTAATATGCTTAAAGCATCGCCAAAAGTATTATCAATTGGAAAGAGTGCAGAGCAATCTGCTGTATTTAAAACTGATAGTGATTTTTTAGGTGTAATACTTAAAGGTATAGATGCTAATTACGATAACTCCTTTTTTAAGAACTCTTTAGTTGAGGGAGAGTTACCACTACTCACCGACTCCACTGCATCAAATCAAATATTGCTATCAGAAAATATAGCAACTAAACTTCAGTTAGGTGTTGGCGAAAGTATCTTATGTTATTTTATAGATAGCGATAAAGTAAAGGTACGTAAATTTAATATATCGGGAATATATAATACCAATTTTATTGAGTATGACTCTTTTTATGCTCTTTGCGATTTAAAGGTTTTGCAGAGTGTGAATAAGTGGGAAGATGATCAATATACATCATTAGAGATAAAATTAAAGGAGTTTTCAGATACCGACTCTTTTACTCACGAACTCCGATACTCTATAATTGGCAATAGCGATGCTTATGGTAATTCCTATTTTGTGGAGTCGGCATTAGAGATTAATCCGCAACTATTTAATTGGCTTGACCTCTTGGATATGAATGTATGGATAATAATAGTGCTGATGTCTCTTGTCTCTGGTTTTACTATTATATCGGGAGTTCTTATAATTATACTTGAAAAAACTGCAACAATAGGCGTTTTAAAATCATTTGGAGCAACAGATGGTTTTATTAGGAGAACATTCATCTACCTCTCTTCATATATGATACTTAAAGGAGTATTATGGGGAAACGTATTAGGATTGACTCTTTGTGCAATTCAATACTACTTTGGTGTTATAAAACTTGATGCAGCAACATACTATATATCTGAAGTTCCAATTGAAATTAATTGGTGGTTGTTACTATTATTAAATATTGGAGCATTACTCACTCTATTGTTAATGGTAACAATACCCACACAAATAATTTCAAAAATTAAACCCGCTGAAACAATCCGTTACGAATAGTTTAGGCGTTTAGAAGTTATATTGAGCCATAATCTGCATTCTGTTTGCAAATGATTTTAAATCATCTTGGTTTTTTCTTGCACCCCATAGATATTCAACACCAAACTGCCAATCTTTAGCAACCGTTAAAAACATATTTGCCGCTAAATATTGACCTTGTTTATACATTGGTGGAGAATATAATATATCGCCATTATCAAACAATCTTAAATAACTATAGTTTATTGAAGTGAAGAGATTTTGTGTAATATTGTATTGTAATCCTAAAACAGCACCTGCCGTAGGCATAGGTTCTAATCTGCCACCATTCTCTGAAATATAGAGGTCAAGATTATTACCTCCTAAGTCATTAATATATTTTGATATACCCTTGCCATAAACTCCTTGATAATATAGTGTAACCTTTTTGCCCATATTGGCTAAACCACTCATCTGAACTCCCCATCCAAAAGCGGTGCGACCTTTTACGTTTAGCAAATCGTTATATCGCATACCTCTTAAAATACCAGATAATCTTAAATGTGAACCATTCTGCCATTCATACTGAATATAGA
>JAFQBL010000052.1 GCA_017416695.1 Bacteroidales bacterium
ATCCTTAGCAACTGCTATCTCTTTTCCTTCATACACCTTTATTTTTACCACTTTAAGCCAATTGTTACCAGTTGCACTATTTAATTTAAATTGTACATATCGAGCCACATTGCTTCCTGTTACAGAGAATGTCTTATCTACTATATCGGCAGAAGTGAAGGTCTGCAAGTTTACCCATTGTCCACCATCATTAGAAATTTGCAACACACAATCGCCTGATGGTTGGTCGTTGCTATCGAATGTAACTTCTATTTTATATATCCCTTTTGATGCTCCTAAATCTACTCTTATATAATCTCCTGCTTGTTGTGCACGGTTACTCCAGAAGAAACTATCATTACTATAATTTACAACATTTGCTACTCCATTATTATCATATTGTGGAATATTTGTTTCTGCTCCAATTGGAGTTAAAATTCCTGATTTGGGGATATTGATTGTTATAGAACTTACGCCTATTGGTTTTGTTACATCTTGGCTTACATTGCGTATTCTAATGTATGCCAACTCTATTGGTGTTGTTCCGTTAGGGGTAAATTCAAACCACTCTTTTCCGTTTACCGAATACTCGTAATAGAACTCGCTTGGAAGTGTGTTTGAAGATACCGACACTGTTACTTCGTTCTTTCTATTCATATTTATTCCAACATATTCGCCAGTTGTTAAACTTACATTACTTAAATTTTGTAATGTTATTGCCTCTGTTGTTGTTGACAAAGTGACATTATAGGGTAAATATGTTAGATTATGAATTATCTCAGGAGTACGTGAACGCTCAGGTAATGTAGGTGCATAATCGGGATATTTTGTCATGAGAAAATCTACAAAAGGCTCCATATTTTGTTGTGCTGGATGCACCTCAAAGTATCTGGCTGATGCCTCAGAGCCTGTTCCCTCTACTGTGTATGCAATGAATGCTGAGTCTTTATGTAATTTTGCATACTCTCCCGCTATGTTTGCATAATCAGTCCAACGACTCAATGCTCCAGGAGATTTCATCCAAGTTAATGCTCCATTTATGATATTTGACATTGATGCGAGTTTTCTGCTCCAATATTTTATGTCTTCAAACATAAGAGTCTCATCTTTTACATCGCTTGTTTCCATTGCTTCCAACGCTTTGCAAGCGTCATAAATCTCTTTTGTTTTTGTTATCAACTGATTTGTTGATGATGGCAAGTTATTATTACTATAAGAATCTTTGAATGAGTTATAAAGATTTACCATTTCGGCTGGCTCTTGTGTTGCATCAGTATTCACGCAGAATGTTTTAAAAGCAGATGCCAACTCAGGTTTATCAGGGAACAGATACGCAAAACAATCTTCCCAATTCTGTTGAGAGTTAAATGATGCGGTATTCCAGCAATAGTCTGCTCCACCAAATAAAAATACTTTTGATGCCGAAGCCTCTTGCATGGTATTGAATACTACTCCACCTAAGGCAGTCATTGGTGCATTTTGGGCAGTATATCTATAATTCATATGATTCATATATAGTCTATCATCATAATTGTCATTACAGTTGTTATTCCACCAGAAGAGAGGATTACGATTAATAACCTGCTTCATAGTTTTACAATTAGAGTCTGTAATATTCGACCACACATCACTTCCTGTAAATGCAACTACTATATCTGGATCTACATCATATAGGTCAATTAATGAGCCTACTGTATGTGCTATAGAGTAGGCTGTTGGCACAAAAAACAATGGCGAAACTTTTTGATCAGATGTTGCAGTGGCAGTATTGTATTTTGCTTTAAGTTTTGCTTGTACCTGAGCAGGAAGATATGCCGTCATTTCAGAACTTGGAACAAAGGTCATATCATCAATAAAGACACCAAATCCTCTTACTCCAAGTTGGTACATACGATCAAACTTATCCATTATCTTCTCTATTCCTGGATTCATCTCTGATGGAGAATTAAATCCCATTCCTCCGTGTAATCCAGGGTGAATAGCCCATACAAAATTCACATTACACTCCTTTGCTTTGGTTGTAATTGTAACAAAGTCTTGTTGTGTAAGGAGTCCTTTTTTTCGTTCTTCATCAGTAAGAGTAGTTGGATAATCTTCATACCATGAGCCTGCATGATATGGATCGGCTTTAGGTCCATAGATGAATGTATTGAGTTTGTACAACTTAAAGAAATCTAACATCGACAATATTTGATCAACCGTAAAAGGCATTCCGTAAAATCCTTCTACCAAACCACGATATTGAGTATATGCGTAATCTTCTATTGTAACTGGGTTTAGAGTTTTGTCACTGTTAAGCATTTGACGCAGTGTTGATATTCCATAGAATACCGAATTATTTGCATCACCAAGAATAACAATATTTCCATCATTTGTTACATGCAATAGATATGGATCATACTTGTTTGATGCCGCTGAAAACACACTACGCGATAGACCACATTGTGTTGCATAGGCATCGGCCTCTTTCCCCGAACCATTAACTCCCACATAAAGATATTTATTTGTTGACAAGGGGCGTGTAAAAGCAGGAGATATACCTTTTGCTTTTAAAGCCTCAGATATATATGTTTTTACATTCTCAGGCACTCCCTCTTCAAGAACTACATTTACTCGGTTTGTAAGTGTTACCTCTCCACTGCCCATTGTAATTTTTTGAGGTTTGGGATAGATTGTATAATTCGCAAATGCACTTGTAACTATAAATACTAAAAACAGTAGTGTAATTAATCTTTTCATATTGTAAGTATTTTTGTTTTTAACTGTTTGGGAGATAAAAAAATACCTCTGCATTCGCAAAGGTAAAAAATATTTTAAATATTATACTGTTTTTTGTCTGTTTATTATCAGTTGTCGGTTTCGTAACCTCAATCGCCCTACGGATAGTTGTTAGTTTTTAGTTGTTAGATGCTTGTTGTCTGCACTTACTCGCAAAATTAACAAACATCCGTTTCTTGATTTTGCTTACGCTCTGCATAGTTCAAATAAACTTGACTCTGCTCTCGCTCAATCGCAAAATTAATAACATCCGTTTCTTGATTTTGCTTACACTCTGCATAGTTCAAGTAAACTTGACTCTGCTCTCGCTTAATCGCAAAAGTAACAAACTATTCCAAATAGAGATAGTCGTAATGAATCAATGCACGTCCGCCTTTGTTCCCTGCCAATGTGCGGGCCTTTGTGCTGTCGCACGATACTTTCCCCACTCCTATTGACTCTCCCTCAGTTGTTACTATTTTTACTATATCATCTTTTTCAAACTCTCCCTCTACTGATACTACTCCAATTGGCAATAGGCTCACAGCCTCCTCTGATAAAAGTTTTGCCTTTGCTTTTTCATTTATCACCAACAATCCTTTTGCATAACCATCAGAGTGGGCTATCCATTTTTTTACACTCGAGATCTCTTTTGTTGAAGGGGTAAAAGTTGTGTATATAACATCACTTTGGGGTTTTAAAAGGTCAGGCAAAATATTTTCACGTGTACCGTTTGCAATAATAACGGTTATTCCCTCTTTTGCAACCTTTCGGGCAATGTTGGTTTTGGTTATCATTCCACCTCTGCCAAATGATGATTTTTTTGTTTGGATGAATTTTGAGAGGTCTTTATCGGCAGCAGTTATCTCTCTTATTACGGTAGTGCCTTCATCGGCAGGATTTCCATTATATATACCATCAATGTTACTCAATATTATGAGAGCCTCCATATCCATCATTGTGGCTATAAGTCCCGAAAGTTCATCGTTATCGGTAAACATCAATTCTGTTACAGCAACAGTGTCATTTTCGTTTACAATGGGTATTACCTTGTTCTCAAGCATCACCTCAATACACTGCTTTTGGTTTAGATATAGACGACGTGTTGAGAAACACTCCTTCATTGTAAGTACCTGTCCGCAACTTATTCCATGTTTGCTGAACAACTCGTAGTAGTTGTTCAGGAGTTTTACTTGCCCCACTGCCGAGAACAACTGACGAGATTTTACTGCATCAATCTTTTTGTCGAGGTGCAACTCTCCACGTCCCGAAGCAACTGCTCCCGATGACACAACTATTACCTCAACTCCATTATGGTGTAGTTGCGCAATTTGTGCCACAAGCGAAGCCATACGCTCTTTGTCAAGCATACCATCTTTGCCTGTAAGCACATTGCTGCCAATTTTTATTGCTATGCGTTTAAATCGGTACATCGCACAATGTTATATCTATTTCTTACGAATTTCGTAGCGTTTAATCTTACCGCTTATTGTTTTGGGCAACTCATCTACAAACTCTACCACACGAGGATACTTGTAGGGTGCTGTGGTACGTTTTACGTGATCTTGAATCTCTTTTACAAGTTCTGCTCCCGCCTTGCTCTTGTACTCTTTTGAAAGAACTATTGTTGCCTTAACCACTTGTCCACGAACCTCATCGGGCACTCCTGTTATGGCACACTCTACAACAGCAGGGTGTGTCATCAAGGCACTCTCTACCTCAAATGGGCCAATGCGGTAACCTGATGATTTGATTACATCATCGGCACGTCCAACAAACCAGAAGTATCCGTCTTCATCACGCCAAGCAACGTCGCCAGTGTAATATATTCCATCGTGGTGAGCCTCTTCAGTTAGTTCAGGGTTACGATAGTAGCCCATAAACAATCCAAGAGGTTTGCCTTTGTCGGTACGAATTACAAGTTGACCTTGCTCTCCGTCCTCTGCCCAGCGTCCGTCAGAAGTTAATAGGTCAATGTCGTATTGAGGGTTGCGAACTCCCATTGAACCTGGTTTTGGAGTTATCCAAGGGTAAGTTGCAACTGTCAGGGTTGTTTCGGTTTGTCCGAATCCCTCCATAAGTTTTATACCTGTTAAACGGTAGAACTCATCATAAACTTTGGGATTTAATGCTTCACCTGCTATTGTACAATATTTCAATGATGAAATATCATATTTTGTAAGATCCTCTTTGATGAAGAAACGGAATACTGTTGGAGGAGCACAAAACGATGTGATTTTGTATTTGCTTATCATTTTAAGTACATCATCGCCTTCGAACTTCTCAAAGTCGTATGTAAATACAGTTGCTCCTGCAATCCATTGCCCGTATAGTTTTCCCCACACGGCTTTTCCCCAACCTGTATCGGCAAGTGTCAGGTGCAGGCTATCCTCTTTAAGGTTGTGCCAATATGAACCTGTTATTATGTGTGCCAATGGATAGGTGAAGTCGTGGATAACCATTTTTGGGTTACCTGTTGTTCCAGAGGTAAAGTACATTAATGATATATCATCGTTTTTATTGGGGTTTTGAGGTTTTACAAATGGTGCAGCCTCCTCAATTCCCTTGTGGAAATCTTCCCATCCTTCGGGTATCTTTGGACCTATTGAGATACATTTCTCCAACGAGGGAGATTTCTCAATTGAGTTGTTTATATGGTTGATAACTATATCATCGCCCACCGCTACTATTGCTTTTATATCGGCAGCATTACAACGATATATTATATCTTTTTCGGTTAATAGGTGTGTAGCAGGAATTACTACTGCCCCAAGTTTGTGTAGTGCAACTATCGAGAACCAAAACTCATATCTACGTTTTAAGATAAGCATTACCATATCTCCATGGCCTATGCCTAACGAACTGAAATATGATGCGGTTTTGTCGCTTTCGCGTTTCATATCGGCAAAGGTGAAATCAATATGTTCGCCTTCGCTGCTCACCCATGTCATTGCTATTTTGTCAGGTTCTTTCTCTGCCCACGCATCTACTATATCGTATCCAAAGTTAAAGTTCTCTGGAACATTAACTTTATAGTTATTCATAAAGTCCTCTTGTGAAGAGAACGATGTCTGTTTTAAAAATCTTTCTAACATATTTCAAGTGGGATAGCCCTTTTTACATTATTACTGCAAGGAATTTAACAGGTTTGCCGTCCAATGCTTTCATTCCATGTGGACGTTGAGCATCAAAGTATATGCTGTCTCCTTCGTTTAGAATTATCTCTTTACCTGCTATCTTTAGCATTAAACGACCTTCAATTACCATATTGAACTCTTGACCTGAGTGAGTGTTCTCATGTATAGGTGTATCATCACTTTTTGGTTCAACTGTTACAATAAAGGGATCGGCTTTACGATTACGGAAACCTGCTCCCAACGATTGATATTTATATGCTTTTGTACGCTCTACTGCTGCTCCCTGTCCTTTGCGTGTTAAAAAGTAACTGCTCATGTGAGGCTCATCGCCAAACATAAGAACTGACAAATCAACTCCACAACTTTGACTTATTTTATGTAATACACTTACGGGAATATCTACTCTACCCGATTCGTAGTTAATATATTCACTCTCTTCAATACCACTCATCTGTGCCATTTCTGCTGGAGTAATATCCAAGGCATCGCGTAAACCTTTTAACCTTGTGGTTATTTGTATTAATTGATCGTTCATAATATGAAACTGTTATGTTTTAGAGTCGCAAATTTATAAAAAATAAGCGAAAATGCTACATTTTATTCTTTATATAGATTTTAATTTTGTTAATTATTTAGAAAATATTTTTCTATTTTTTACAATTCTTTCGTTCTCTGATATAATTCTTCAGATTTTTTATGCCTGATACCCCAAGAATAGTAAGTCCAGTGTATTGTGTTGTTTTTGCCAATCCAAAAAAGACAAACCATAGCACTCCTTTAACTGAAGCACTAATGGGAAGTGCCATTTGAGCAAACGAAATTATGTAGAAAGGTATGCACAATGATAAGATTATCATACCTGTTTTGGGAGATAATCTTTTTAAGTAGGCAACTACTCTTGAAGAAAGTTTTTTTGTGTACTCCTTTATACGCTTAATCATTATTGCTTTACCTCTGAAAGTATGCAAAGATAATTACTGCATCGTTATTATTCAAAAAAAAATATATATCTTCGCAATATAGTGAGTTATATTAAAAAACAAGTTATGAAATCTTTTATATCATTTTTAGCAATTGCGTCTATAATTATAGTGTCATCGTGTAAAAGTTCAGTGCAACCTCCTGCACCATTATACCCCTTGCCTAACGAAAGGCAGTTATCGTATATGCATAACCCTCATGCCGCATTTATTCACTACGGGATGAACACCTATACTAACAAGGAGTGGGGCGATGGGCGAGAGAAGGTAACCGCGTTTAACCCTCCCGATACTGTTGATACTGACCAATGGGCAAGAGTATTGAAAGAGTGTGGTTTTGATCGTATTGTTTTTACTGGTAAACATCACGATGGTTTCTGTTTATGGCCCTCTAAAGCAAACAAGGTTAATCCGCACACCATTGCTCAATCGCCATACCTGAATGGAGAAGGAGATTTGTTTGAACAACTATCGGTATCGTGTACAAAATATGGTATTGATATGGGTGTATATCTTTCGCCTTGGGACGCTTATGAAGAACACGTGGGAGGGAATTACACTTCGGAGTTATACAACGATTTTTATGTTGCTCAACTAAACGAGGTTTTAAGTAAATATGGCAGATATAATGAGAAACTTGGACGCAGGGAGATTATTGAAATCTGGTTAGATGGAGCAACAGGTTCAAACAATCCTCCCGTTTATGATTTTAACAGGTTTGTTGATGTGATGCGAAAGTATCAGCCTACTGCCTATATTTGGATTGATGCTTTGCGTGCATTTAAAAGTTGTTCAATGGGCGACAC
>JAFQBL010000053.1 GCA_017416695.1 Bacteroidales bacterium
ACTTTGAGTAACATCACTTGTACGGTCAGTCTCATCCCCAAGGTTTCTGCTGTTTTTTGATGTACTCCAACCCCTCTCTAAACTAATAGAGGGATAAAATGCGCTTTGGGCAATCCTGTACGAAGCCCTTGCAGCAAGAATATTATCCATAGCAACAAAAATATCTTGGTTGTTGCTAATGGCTAAAGTAATAAGAGAGTCAAGAGTGTTGTCATTTAACTCTCTCCACCAATCATCTTCTGGTGGTGATGCAGTAGAGAATATCCCATCGTTACCAAACGTTGGCAGATTTAACTCAATAAAAGCATCATCGCCTTTACCAAAAACAAATAGAGTATTAATAATAAAAAGGAGAGAAACAGTAAATCTCATAAACCCAAGTGTTACAATATTCACATATCATAACACTCAATAGGGTAATAAGGTTTAGTTGTCAGTTTAAACGGAGTTGCATTACAAAAGTGCAACTCCGTTTCTCTTATGCGACTAATTGGTCCAATTAGGCTAATTAGACCAATTGGACTAATAATACTAACAACTGAAAACTAACTCCTTCGCATTACCTTGCTTCTCAATAATAGTTCCGTTATCGTAAACAAGGGCGCCATTAACAAAAGTCTTTTCAATAGAGCAGGGGAATGTATGTCCCATAAAGGGAGACCATCCACATTTTGATAGTATGTTACTGCTATCAACAGTATAAGGTCTGTTTGGGTTTACCAAAACAAGGTCGGCAAAATAGCCCTCTTTAATATAGCCTCTCTCTTTAATACCATACAGTATTGCAGGAGCGTGAGCACTCTTCTCAACAATGGTCTCAACTTTGAAAATACCTGCCTTTGCCATTTCAAACAGAGCCAATAGAGTAAATTGAATTAATGGTCCACCTGATGCTGCTTTAAGACAGTTGCCCTCTTTCTCTGATGGTAGGTGAGGAGCGTGGTCGGTAGCAACAATGTCAATAAGGTTTCTGTTAAAACCATCTCTCAGAGCATCTTTATCTGCTTGGCTCTTGATTGAAGGGTTCCATTTAATAAGGTTGCCATATCTTTCGTAATCTCTATCATCAAAATATAGGTGGTGAGTACACACCTCTGATGTAATACGTTTTTCTGTTAAGGGTTTGTCTTCTAATAGAGTAAGTTCCTTTGCTGTTGAAATATGCAAAACGTGTAATCTTGCATTGTGACGAGTGGCAAGTTCCACAGCCTTTGCAGTTGAGGCATAACAAGCCTCGGCATCTCTTATAAGAGGGTGAAACTTAACAGGTAAATCTTCACCATATTTGCCAACGTAAAACTCTCTGTTACGTTTAATAACCTCTTCTGCTTCGGAGTGAATGGCAATAATAGCATCAACTTCTGAGAATATTCTATTAAGAGTTGAGTTCTCGTTTACCAGCATATTGCCTGTTGATGAGCCTAAGAAAAGTTTAACACCACAGATACGGCTGAAGTCTGCTTTTAATAACTCATCAATATTATTGTTTGTAGCACCAATATAAAACGAGTAGTTTGCAAGTGATGTCTCTGCTGCTCTGTCAAACTTCCAGTTTATATTTTCTATTGTGGTAGTTTGAGGATTGGTATTAGGCATATCCATAAACGAGGTAATACCACCAGCAACAGCAGCACGTGATTCCGATGCAATATCAGCCTTATGAGTCAAACCTGGCTCTCTGAAATGCACTTGGTCATCAATAGCACCAGGTATTAACCAAAGTCCTTTGGCATCAATAACTTCGTTTGCTAATTCTGTTAACTCTTGAGGACAATCACCATAAGCAACTCTCTCAATTCTCTCTCCATTTATAAGCAGAGAGCCTTTTTGGCTCTCTCCATTATTAATTATTGTAGCGTCTTTAATTAAAATCATCTCTTTTCGGTTATCATCTATCAGTTATCAGTTTTTTGCTAACAACTTTTATTTAAAAATGCTATTAAGTTTAAGTTTTATAACACCAAAAAATGCTTCGCTGAAAATACCTCCACTCATCTTGCTTGTACCAAGAGTGCGGTTTATGAAAATGATAGGCACCTCTTTAATTTTAAATCCGAGTTTATACGATTTAAACTTCATCTCAATTTGGAAAGCATACCCCTTAAACTGAATTTTGTCTAAATTTATAGTCTCTAAAACCTCTCTGCGATAACACATAAAACCTGCAGTAGCATCAGCAACTTTCATTCCTGTTATAAATCTAACATACTTCGATGCAAAGTACGACATTATAACCCTTCCCATAGGCCAGTTAACAACATTCACACCTGATATGTAACGTGAACCAATAGCAACATCGGCATCATTGCTGCAAGCCTCATAAAGTTTTATAAGATCGTTGGGGTTATGCGAAAAATCGGCATCCATTTCAAAAATGAAATCGTATCCTTGTTTTAATGCCCATTTAAAACCTGTGATATAGGCAGTTCCTAATCCTAACTTACCCTCTCTGCTAATAAGAGAAATTCTGTTCTCATATTTTGCTTGCATCTCTCTAACAGCATTTGCCGTTCCATCGGGCGACGCATCATCAACAATCAATATGTCAAATTGCTTAGGTAGTGAAATTACCGCCTCAATAATATTCTTAATATTCTCAATCTCGTTATAGGTTGGAATTATTACAACTGAATTAGATTTTAAAGGTTCCATTTATTACAAATTTCAATATTCTACAAATATATCATATCGTACACTTATAACAAAATAAAAATTCAAAAAAAACATTTAATAAATTTTTTTATCTAATAAAAACAGCATATTTATTGATTAATAAAGCAGAAATAAACATTGTTACAATTATCCAGCACCTTAAATGTTGATAACTTATTATAAATTAATTTTTTTAACTCAAAAAAAATGAGTAATTTTGCGGTCTATTTTCAAGGAGTATATTGAAAATAGATAAAAAATATAGTCCTGAATTATTGGATTTAGGACAATTTAGTATTAACCTATACCTATATTTAATGAAGAAAAAAACTACCCCTGATTATATATTCGAGGCAAGTTGGGAAGTGTGTAACTTAGTAGGAGGTATCTATACAGTACTATCAACAAAAGCAAGAACACTTCAAGAGAAAAACAAAGACAAAGTAATATTTTTCGGTCCCGATTTAGAGGGCGGCAATATAGCATTCAAAGAGAGTGCAACTCTATTAAAGGGTTGGCGTAAAGTCGCAGCCGACGCAGGATTAAAAGTAAAAGTAGGACGTTGGCAAATACCTGGAACTCCCATAGCAATTTTAGTTGATTTCAAAGATACGTTTGCAGAACGTGATGCAATATACGGACAAATGTGGAACGATTTTGGTATCGATTCACTACCTGCTTATGGCGATTACGATGAGTCATGTATGTTTGCAGTAACAGTTGCAAAAGCAATGGAGAGTTTCTACAATTTTATTGAGGGTGAGAAATATAACGTAGTTGCTCACTTTGATGAGTGGACAACTGGAATGGGCTTGCTTTACATTAAAAAGAACTTACCATCTGTTGCGACAGTATTCACAACACATGCAACATCAGTAGGACGTTCAATAGCATCAAACGGAAAATCACTTTACGATTATCTGCCAGGATACTTTGGAGATCAAATGGCTGCAGAGTTAAAC
>JAFQBL010000054.1 GCA_017416695.1 Bacteroidales bacterium
ACATAGTTATTACTTAAATCAATTACTTCAATACTATATGTAGATGTTTTTTCTATTTTATTACAATTCGGATTGTATTATAGTAGCAGTGCTAATAGAGTAAAAATCTTTTTCATAATTACCTCCGCTTTATTGGTTAATACTAATTTGCACGAAAAATAAATATATTTTTTATAAAAACAAAAAAAACTAAATGAAAAATGATAAATTTAGTCAAGATTTATCCCCCAAAAAACAAAAATAGAGGCAAAAGCCTATGGCTCTACCTCTATAACTGGGACTAAATAAAACTATTTTTATAGATGTTTAAATCATCACTTTCACAACCTCATTATTAACCTTAACCATTATCACTCCTTTTAGGGTTGAGGGCAACTCTATTTGAGTATATGTTGCACCCCTATTCCTTCCGCAGAGGGGTTGGGGATGGGGATAGTTCTACCCAATGAATCATATATGCTTATATCTGTTGTCTCCTCGCTACTTTTTACAGTTATTTTATAATGGAATTCTGAATTGCTTAAACTCTTGTTCCAATTCTCGTTCTCTGCCTTCACAATAGTTGTTACATAAGGCATGAAAACGCAGACTATGATTCATCTCTGTAAGGTGTGCCAACTCATGCAGCATTACATAATCAACAAGATGTTGAGGATAAAAAATCAGATAGACCGAGAGTGATATATCTTTTTTTACACTGCACGATCCCATTCGTGTGAGTGCCGTAGAGATTGTAAGTTTGTTATATTTAACTCCTTTTGCCTTTGCCAACGCATCTAAACGAGCGTGAAGATATGGCTCTGCTACCCTCTTTAATATTGTTATTATTCCCTGCTTTATTCTTTTCTGAATTGATACTGTCTCAACTTCAGTACTCTGTGGCACAAACACATTAAGAGTGTTATCTTTTAGCGTAAAAAGGAGTTTTGAGAGGTTATGTGAGTATATGCGAATTGGTACAACTCTTGTTGCTATTTCATCTCCCTCTCGCAATATATTTATGGAGGTTTTTGCGAACAATCCCCGAATTGCAGTGCGTTTTCTCTGTATGCTCTCTTCTATAACCTTTGCCTCAGTCTTATAAGGTGCTGTTACTTGCAACGCACTATCTTTTACCCTGAATATTAATCTTTTGGCTCGTATATTATAGCATACTTTTATTAAGCCAAATTCACTGTCTTGTATAAATATTTCGGGCATAGTTATTACTACACATTTCTATTATCGGCTCCCCACATCAGTTTGTTACGGAGTGTTGATACAAAAGTATGGTTGTTGCGTTTTACTACCAATGTCTTAAAGGGGGCTTTACGTAGTGTTATCTCTTTATCACATGGTATTACCAATGACCTTCCGTCAAGAGCAAGAAGGCAGTTTCCTGTTCTGCTATCAACTGACAGTGTTATTGTTTTGTTATCAGGCACTACTAATGGTCGCACATTAAGAGTGTGTGGTGCTACGGGTGCTATAACAAAATCAGATGTTTCGGGCATCAACACTGGTCCTCCCACACTTAAGGCATATCCTGTTGAGCCTGTTGGTGTTGCAACTATCAAACCGTCGGCTTGATAACTATTCAAAAACTCCTCACCAAAAGTTGCCGATATGGTTATCATTGATGATGAGTCTTGCTTTAGCACTGCTACTTCGTTTAGTGCGTATGGGGTAAAATCGGGAGTAAGCGACTCTACCTCTACTTGTAGCATAGTTCGCTCTTCTATCCTGTAATTATTTGAGAATAATTCATCTATTGTTGTTACTATCTCCTCTTTTGATACATCGGCAAGAAATCCTAATCGTCCTGCATTTATTCCCAAAATGGGGATATTTTTCTCTGCTACATACTCTGCTGTACGTAAAAATGTTCCGTCGCCGCCAACACTTATTACTATATCTATGTTATCTTCTATGGTTATGAAAGGTGTTGCTGTATATAGTTCTATTGATTGTTCTTTAAGAAAATCATAATAGTTCTGCTCTACAAAAAGGCTAACTTCGTATTTTTGAAGTGCCTCAAAGAGTGTAACTATATGCTCACTTTTAGAGCGTTGGTAACTATTTCCAAAAAGGGCTATTTTCATTATTTTAATATACGAATAAATTGTAGTAACTTTGTGCAAAGTTACAGAAATAATTTAAATTGATAAATTTTTACAGGTTTCTGTTAATCAGAAAGCAAATTAATTAAGGATTAATAACAAAACATATATGATTAAATTAAGCGTAAATATAAATAAGGTTGCCTCTATTAGAAATGCTCGTGGTGGTAATCGTCCAAATATCCTTCAAACTGCTATCGACTGTGAGGCTTTTGGTGCTGATGGTATTACCGTGCATCCTCGCCCCGATGAACGCCACATTAGATATGCCGACCTTGATGTGTTGGCTCCTGCTCTTAAAACAGAGTTCAACATAGAGGGTAATCCTTGTCCAAAGTTTATTGAGAAGGTCTTACAAGTTCGCCCTGCTCAGGTTACTCTTGTTCCTGACAGCCCCGATGCTATAACCTCGAATGCTGGCTGGAATACTCGCGATAACTTTGAGTTCCTTTCAGAGATTGTTGCCAAGTTCAAAAATGCTGGTATCAGAACTTCTATATTTGTTGATGCAGATGAAGAGATGATTGAATGGGCTGCTAAATGCGATGCCGATAGAGTGGAACTATACACTGAACCTTACGCCGCCAATTACAGCAAGAACCGCGAAGAGGCTATTGCTCCTTTTATTGTTGCGGCTCAAAAGGCTCGTTCGCTTGGTTTGGGACTTAATGCTGGGCACGATCTGAGTCTTGAAAATCTTGCATACTTTGCTGAGAACATCCCCTGCCTGAAAGAGGTTTCTATTGGTCACGCTCTTATCTGCGATGCTCTTTATTTGGGATTGGAAGAGACTATCAAACAATATAAAGCACAATTAAAGGGTTCAAAATAGGATTTAAACCTATTAGAGGGTTCTATGTCAAACGTTACAGAAATTAGGATTTTAATTTTATTTAGATAAACACAATTTTTATTCTATGAATATTTTAACAACCATTTTGGCACAAGTTGCAACAGATCCAGTAGTGGATGGTATTGCAGAAGAGACTACAAAAGAGTTAGATCTATTAGCCCTAACATTGAAAGGTGGTATTATTATGATTCCTCTTTTATTGTTATCGGTAATGGCTATTTATGTATTTTTTGAGCGTTGGAGTGCTATAAGAAAGGCTGCAAAAGCAGATAATACTTTTATGGCTCGCATTAAGGATTATATTCACGATGGCGATATTGCATCGGCTCGCAACCTCTGCAAAAAGACCAATACCCCCTATGCCCGTTTGATTGAGAAGGGTATCTCTCGCTTGGGACGTCCTATGAACGACGTACTTGTTGCTATTGAAAATACTGGCAATATTGAGATTGCTAAATTGGAGAAGAACTTCCCATGGCTGGCAACTACTGCGGCAGGTGCTCCTATGATTGGTTTCCTGGGTACTGTATCGGGTATGGTAAGAGCATTCTTCAATATGGCTGAGGCTGGTGGTAGTGCCGATATTAGTACACTTTCGGGAGGTATCTACGAGGCTCTTGTTACTACCGTTGCTGGTTTGGTTGTGGGTATTATTGCTCTATTTGCTTACAACTATCTTGTTGCAAGGGTTGACGGAGTGGTGAGAGACCTTGAATCAAAAACTATGGAGTTTATGGACCTTTTGAATGAACCTGCACAAAAATAGGATATGGCTTTTAAACGCAGACATAATATTGATGCTACTTTTAGCATGGCGTCAATGACCGACGTTATATTCTTGTTGCTTATATTCTTTATGGTAACCTCCACTGCTATGTTCCCTAATGCTATTAAGGTTATGTTACCCCAAAGCAAAAATCAGGTTACAAATACTGCGGCTGCAAGAGTTACTATTGACAAGGATAACAGATACTACTTTGCTAAAGGCAATAAGGCTCCAACAGAGATTGCTCCCGAACAGTTAGACGATATGTTAGAGACTCTTGTTGCGGAAGAGGGCGAGGTGTTTGTTTCGATTAATGCCGATAAGAGTATTGAATATGGCGAGGTTGTAAGAGTTCTTGGCATTGGTGCCGAGAAAGGTGTTAAGATGGTGTTGGCAACCCAACCCGTAAAAAAATAGGTTTAATCTTTCTTGTCAAAAATGGATAACCAAGAGAAAAAAGATAAGATATTAGGCATTGCAGGCACTCTGATTTTTCATATTGCCATAATTCTTATTCTCTTTTTTACAAAACTATTATCACCTGCTACTGATGAGGGTGGTGGTATATTGGTGGCTTACGGAACTAACTATGAGATTGTTACTGCCCCACCAGCAGGATATACTCCGCCTAAAGTTACATCATCGACCGAAGAGATAACTCAAAATAGTGATGAACAAACTATTGCATCGGAAGAGGAGGAGAAGAAGAAACGTGAAGAGGAGCAACGCAAAGAGGCTGAGCGTAAGGCCAGAGAGGAGGCTGAGCGTAAAGAGGCTGAACGAATAAACTCGCTTGTTTCGGGTATATTCTCTTCTTCATCATCTACTGATGGTGCTGAGAGCAAAGGTTCGCCAAACGGAAACTCTGAAGATGGTGCTGAGAGCGGAAATGCAGGATATGGTATTTGGGATCTTGGAGGCAGAGGATTTGCCAAAGGTGAAAAGTTGCCTATTCCTGAATATGACAGGAGTAATGTTGAGGGTAAACTTGTTGTAAATATTACTGTCAGCCCTGCGGGTAAGGTGATTGCCGCATCTACAAATCCTAAACTTAGCGACCCAAGCGTGGCTTCATCTGAGTATATTAGAAACAGAGCCGAAAGTGCTGCTAAAAGAGCAAAGTTTGAATCAATCAAAGGCACCAATAATCAAAACGGAACTATTACTTATTTCTTTAAGATCAGATAATATCAGTTTTACATATTATATATAAATATACCCTTGACACGTGTCAAGGGTATATTTGTTTCATCTTGTTTATCGTTTGACTATTATCAGCACAACCACTGCAACAAAGAATCCTATTACAAACCATTTTAGTTTAGAGGTTTGAGGCTTATTACTCGCTATCTTTTTATTACTCTTTACATCAACACTCTCTGTTATTATCTGTTCTTCGTTAGTTGTTTGCAATCGGTTTTGAACTGTTTTCTCCAGAGTCATCTTTGATGGTTTCCAACTCCCAAGAGAATCGGGGAGATACTCAACTTTTGCACTATTAATTTCAATGGTATCATACACTAACAACTCACGTTCAACTACTCGCTCAACATATATTGTATCAACTTGCGAAACTTCGCAACGGCGTGGTGTGTTACATGATACTACCGAAAGTAAAAACAGTGTGAGTATAGTTAATGATATAATCAAATATATACTCCTACTCATCTTGCACAATATTTAATGTAATTGTTTCACCTCGCTTTATTGCTCCTTTACACTCAATTACTAAAATCTCTTCGTAGATTGATGAGTTTGTCAATCTCCCTCTTGTACTGTTTTCTCCTACCAATATACAACCTGAGGTATCGGAAGGGGTATTTCCTCGATGTATTAATATTCCCTCAAAGTGAGGAACATCTAATAGTCGGGGCAACTCTCTGCCAAACTTTGGAGAGCGATTTACAACTACTTTATACTCACCGTATGGTATTGCACTTTTTCCTGGCTCTTTCTTCTCTTCTCCTTCAAATGCTCCACTCTTATCAACATCTATAACTTTATCTTCAAGTGTATCGCAAAAATATTTGCCGTCGATATACAATGCTCCTATTGTATAGTTCTTTCCTGATATTTTTCTTTTTATCTCTAATTTCATAACTACCTTTTTTTTAATAATCACTTGGAGGTTTTCGGTTGGAGCATTTTCTGATGTCGCATCGTTTAACTTCGCTCTCTTTTAAATTAAGTTCAAGTTCGTGCCTGCTGTATATCTCCTCTAATCTTTTTTGTTGCTCTGCACGTAACTCAATATAGAGCGAGTCTATTTTTGAATCGCGTTCACAGATTCGCTTCTCCAACCAGTCAACCCTCCTCTGTTCATTCCCTATTTGTAACGCTTCAGCCTCTTCGTAAACTTTTTTCTGAGTTGATTTGCGAGTGGCAATCCAGGTTACCACCCACTTAATCAGTTCAAAGCCTCCAATGGCTGTTACTATTGTTGCTATTTCGTTTAATGTAGTCATTGCTACAAATTATTTACCATTTTCCAATAACCCCAAACATCACCTTGCAATGTTCTCTGTATCTCAACATACTGTCCTGTAATAAGCAATAGTTTTGCCCGTTGCGTCACACTACGAGGAATAACACCGAAGCCCCATTCTTCCACTTTCTGAACAACTGCATAGTTATTCAATACATTCATTGTAAAGAAAGTTCCAGTTGGAATATCCTCTGCCCCACCACTCGTTGAGGCAGTAGAAAGAAAATTCTCAATAACTTTTGTAATATTATTTAAACTGCTAATAGAACCAACAATTACTCCCTCATACATTCCGTTCTCGGTGTAGTTCTTTAACCCATCATCACTTATTTGGTTAAGATTTGTTGTCTGCTTCAACTCTCGCCAAGCACTCCACCCCTCACTTCCGTTTGAGTATTTGTTGTAGGTACGGATATACTCCTTGCCCTCACTGCCCAATCGGTTTGTAAGTTTAAGATATTGTGTGATACATTGCTCTGTGTCGCTCAACGAAGCATCCAACACCGTAAGTTGTCCACTTATGGAGTGTCCTGATGATGCGTTCATAATTGGCAAGTTGTCGTTCTCTGATTGCAATCTTTCGCCTGTTATGTAATAGATGCCTTGCGTCTTGTAATCATTCATATTGAATGATGTACTCCATTGAATTGTATTAGGTTTTAGTCGGTTTTCAATTACCGCTTCTGTCTCTTTTTTTGTATATACAATTGGTGTTACAACTGGATAATTTGCCATAATCTTAAGTTTTTAATCATTCTACAATCTTTTTATAAAACACGGGTAAAATTGCATCGCTTACCATATAACTGCCTTCTGGGATTGGATGTACTCCATTTACTCCTACCATCTCTTTGAACATATCCATTCGAGAATTTACACTTTTGTACTCTTTGGGATAGGCATAATCGGTATCAAAGAGTACGTTTGTGGGTACATACGATATATTGTATTTCTCCTTTAACTCCTCTACTAAATCATATAATGCCTTGTTATAGTTCAAAAATGAAGATATTGTTCCATAGCGGTTTATATTACTGGGTGTGTTGGAATTTGCATATACATTTGTTCCTTCATCGGGCATAGGAATGGCTGTGATTATCATCTTACCTTCAGGAAAATCTGCGAAGTACCCATCAATAAGAGTTCTTGCATCGGAGATTGCTGTTTCAGGTTTTGAGTTTTCCCATAACGAGTTATTCACTCCTATATGTGCTATCAACACGTCTATTTTGCCATTGCAATAGGCATTTGCATATTCGCTAAAGTTTCCTTCGGGGAAAGGTGCATCTGATGCTATAAAATTGCTCCAACCCCATCCTCCTGTTGCTTCAAGGTTTACATCCTCGACACTTCCTCTTTTGCTGCCAACAAAAGTAAAACTACTGCTATCCAACAATCTTTTTAATTCTGCTGTCCAACATCCTGTTGCGGTTGCACTTGCTCCTATACAAAGTATATTCTTTGACGTTTCTACTGCAACTTGTTCTATTATATGAACCACTGTTGATGCCACGCCTAATATTTTAAGATTGTTATTTCGCACTTGTATGGTTAAGGGATAATCGCCTACTGGCACATTGCTATCTATCTCATAGTATCGAGGGAAAGTTTTACCCACGTTACACATTACTTTTATGTCGTAATCGTACGGATTGACTGCCTTTATAAATCCCTTAAAGAAAAGTTGCGAGATTTTGCCTTGCATCAAATATATATCTGATGGCAATATAACCTCTATTGCATTATCTATCCTCTCTACTGCATTATCCAATCTCTCCACCTTCGCCAATACACTCTCGTTGCCTATGCTTGTAAACATAACATATTCAGGCAACCAAACCTCTCCACCTTCAGAGGTGGTATTATACGAAGCCCACAATGTTTTAGAGTTCTCAGTAATAGGAAGAGATTGCCAACCATTGCTCATCTCTACAACAAAAGGAACAATACTCTCAATATTTCCCTCCTTATCAAGAACAACACCCCTTGTAATATCTGTATCTGCCGAGTTTGATTTAAAATTTGAACCCCTAAAATATACCTCGTTATATTTACCAACGTATGGGGCTAAATCAACCTTGTAACCTTTAAAATATCCCGAGATAGATTCCTCTCCATTAATCCTTGCAGGATAGTCAGTATATTCAATATCCTTAACAATAGAGCCTCCATACAACACCTCTTCCAACTCCTTAATATCCAACTCCTGAGAAGATGTTTTCTCAATTATATTACCTAACGAAGGGACAACACCACCTTTAGACCAAGAGATATTCAATTCACCAACTCCTTCATAATTTTTAATATGTCCAATAGGTATTGTTGTAATATCTCCATCTCTAAGAATTATATAATCAGAATCACTCTCTTTACTCCTTGCCGATATAGCAGTAACGTCTCCCGAAAGAGATATTTGTGCTCCCAACGGAATTAATGCAGGAAGTTTAACACCCTCAAACCCCGTAATAAAAGTATGAGAGAAAACTCCCGCTTCTGCTGATAACATCTCCTTTACAACTTTAATATCATCAGACTTGGCAAACTCACTCAAATCAATATTCATTGGTATTAGCGATGTCTCCCAATAATCTCCGTTCCAATAAAGGATAATAACAGAGGTATTTGGTACAGCGACACTCACTGAGTTATTGCCATTTTTAAAATGAGTAAAAACCACCTCTTGCGGTGTATCGGTTTTTGCCACATAGAAGTAACTCTCCTTTACTCCCACTTGCGGTGAAGGTATAAAATCTGCTGGGGAGTTACCTGTTTTATCGGTTAACATACCTTTCAAACCGCTATCTACTCGGTTGGTATCAATCCACTCTCTGTTTAAAGCATTCCACACCCACACAGAGTTAGTCTCTCCGTTTATAAAAAACATTCCTGGCTGTGGTGCAATATTTAAGGCCAATACCTCACCCACATCATAGTGATACCCTAAAAAATATTTTGTTTTATCTATTTCTAATGAACTGTTCATAATCTTGTTTTATAATTATATTTAACCTATTGTTATATGTGATCGCATTATTGCTGAGCGTTCGGTATCACCCAAAATTTCGAATACTAACGCTGCCGTCAGATATGTTATTGAGGGCAAAAGCAATTCGTGAATTTCAATTGGTGCTGACATATCGGGAATCTTCACATACAAAGCCTCTGCGATTTCGTGATTACGCACTTCGGGTGGTAACGAATAATATCGTAAAACCTTATCTCCTGAGCGGTTTAACGCAAGCACTACAACAGGTTTTGCTTTTCCTGCCATAGTATATGGGTTGTTTTGCAGCGTTGCAACAATACTATTTGAATTCTCAAATTTTGTAACAACTCTATCCCACCCTTTCATCCTTAAAAGGGTAATACGTAACACATCACGAGGGAGAATTATCTCTCCACTTCCGTTCTGATTCTTTTTGGGTATCAACATTTTTGAAATATCAGTTTGAGGCAAAAGAATATCGGGTGCTGCCATAAATACGGCATTTACTGCTTCGGGCAGTTTACTCTCAATATACGACTCAACACCTACACCTCCTGCCCGTTCAACATCGCTACCTGAGAAACCCTCCTCCATATTAATCTTTACTAACTCTATGAGAAGTTCCTTACTATATAACATAACTCTTCTACTCTAAAATTTTAAACTTTAAATTAAATCTTTGAGCAACCTCCTGTATCTTTTTGGGAGAGGTCATCTCCTTTGTTGCCACGTTGTAGGGAGCATTTCGCAAATAACTACGAGCCTCTTGCCATGTGGTTACGTTGTCAACAACAGTTGCTTCAGAGTCTCTCTCCTCTGCCACATGGTTTGGTTGAGGACTCTCGGCAAAAAATTTCACACCATAATCAGCATCCTCTTCTATTGCCTTCTGAAGCATTAAGTTGTCAGTTTCAAAGTAACCCTCACCCGTACTACTTGCAACAAACTTGATTCTCACACTCTTGTCGCCCATCCTTATTAAGGAGTTCAGGTTTCCATGTTTTGTCTTATATCGTTTCATAACTTGTTTTTTTTAGTTTATATATTGTAATAGTTGTCAGGTTTCCCCGACAACTATCTAAAAGTGTAAAGGCTATCCTTTTTTAGGTACAATTCGCATATGAGCAGCAGGATAACGAAGTGTTAAGCAACTTGCTTCGGTCATAACCACTGCATCAGTGTTGCGAATACCTGCACTCTTAAGGTCAAGTTTCTGGTGACCAAAAGGAACATGAGCCCAACGAGTTATAAACTCAGGATCAAATGCAAATCCATAGTCGCTCATACCACAATCATCAAATACCTCAGAGTATAGGATATAGAACTTACCAAACTTTGAACGAATCTCAGAGAAGTCGATACCCCATTTCACAAACTCATCGTCAGAACTTACAACTTTGGTAACATCAAGTTTATTGATTCTGCCAATAAAGTCGCTACCACCAATAAGCACTTTGCGTTTGTTTCCACCGTTACCAGTAAACGCCTCTTTCATCATATCTATAAGGTCGTTTTGAGTAAGTTCTTTTGTAGGATCAAACTCATACTCTTTTCCTGCTTGCCACCAGATACCTCCTGTAAGCATTACATTCTCCTTTTTACGAGAGTCGTAAAGAGTGTTCTTTACTCCAAACATAAAGGTCTTCTCCATACCCAAACGCATATCGTAGATAGCAGCCTCCTCAGAGTCGCTGAAATCCCAAGGAACATTCTTTGCTGCAATTTTTTGAAAGGTTGATTGCTCAACTTGAATTTTAAAAATTTGACAATTGTTTTGTTCCTTAACAGGAAGTGCCTCAAATTGTGCAGTTTGAACATCCAACTCAGTTGCAGCACGTCCCATTCTGATAAGGGTTGTTGATGCAGGAATTGATGGAACGCATCCCTCTATTGAGCCAATCTTTTTACCATTAATTGCATATACATTCAAATTTCCGTTCTCCTCTTTACTTGTGATATAGAGAACCAAATCTGATTTAGATTGTGTTACGCCATCAGCCTCATAACCTTTTACTCCTTGAACAAGCAGTGTTTCAGATACCTCAAAAATATCGTTGTTGCTTGTAGTAATTGTAACCTTTTGGGCTGCACTTGTTACTGCCGATGCGGCAGGCTCGGTATATGCAACACTCAATGTGGCTTTTGTTGGTTTAATATCAACAGAGTAGTAATCAACCACCATAGAGTTGGCTTTGCGAGCACCTGCCCAACGAGAGAGTTGGTCAATGGGTGTTGACATTGGACGAATCTTTGTTATACGCTCATCAATGGCACTTTTAAGAAGACCGTCGCTGTGGCGAGTTGAGAGAGAACGCGTTAAGGGTTCGCCCGATACTATTTTTCCAACACTTGCCGTTGGTATTACCGCTGCCAATATACACGATGAATCGGCAGACAAGAACGCCACTATCACTATAATTGCTATTAGTGCCAAAAGCACCCAAACTTGATTGTTTTTAATAAACTCAAAAATCTTTTTCATAATTGTTCTTTAATTTTAAATGTTACTGAATTTTGTTTTTTTGCGATGTGATTTCTTTTTGGCATAAGCCAAAACAATTAGGAATTAGTAATTAATTTCCATTCCTAATTCCTCATTTTTTACATGTCCCAGACACTCTTTCTGCGACGCAAACCAAACATAGGGGTGAGATCGGCAGAAGAGTCTGTTTTTAACGATTGTGAAGTGGCTGCATCAAATTTATCTTTGCTAAAGATTATTCGCTGATTGCGACCTTTAACCTCGCCTGTCTGTTCTGCAAGATCCACATCAGTGTCGTAATTAACACCTTTGAAGAGAGTATCAAGAACCTCGTAAGAGAAGTCGCACATAAATACATGCTCGCATAGGTGACACACCTTTTCGATAAACATATCGAACTCTTCATCAGTCATACCCTTTGCCTCTTTAAAGCGTTCAATTGATTTTGCGCTCACTTTCCAGTTCTCCTCAATCTCTTTCTCGGTTTTAGCATAGGTTTGCATACGATCAAGATAGGCATCGTTCTCTTTACGCAGTTGCATTAAACGATCTTCATCGTAAGCACACTGCAACACATCGCCACCAAAGTAGCGGACACAAGCAATTAGAGGATCTTCTCCCTCAATTACAGTTGAGATAAAGCCTGCCATTTTGGGATTTGACGTAAAGATTTGAGCAAGTTTTGTTTGGTCTTTACGCAACTTCTCAAATCGCTCATCAAGGTCCGCATCATAACTTGCAAGTACCTCAAACAACTCATCATCACTATCAAAATTTCTGTCGGGGAAATGTTTGATAAGTCTCTTCACGATTACTCCGCGTGATGTTTCGGGCAGAGTCTCGTCGTTTTCATAAAAGTTTTTCATAAAATAAAATAATTAATTAGTATTTTACCACACTATTGTGGTGTTTTTACACTGCAAAGAAAATACTAATATGAGAGCGATAACTGGTAAATTTATATGAAGTGTATTTTTTTAATGCTAGGCGTCATATAAAAGCAGTTGCCTGCTTAGTCAAAATTTTTTATTAGGGTTACCCCTATAAAACAATTTAAATCATAAATAGCAATGTAACTATGGAACGATCAATTATAACAATCCGCGAGAATGGCAGAGTGAATATCCCAAGAGGTAATGTTTGGATGTAGGAAATGGAGTTGGTGGAGTTGTTTGGGGTGATAGCCCCGACACTCCGAACCTCCATTAAAGCAATATACAAAAGTGTAACGCTTTGCCCTGTAAGCACCCAACATTGTGATCTGGCTACGCCTACAAGTTGGGCAACATTCTACAATCTCGAAGT
>JAFQBL010000055.1 GCA_017416695.1 Bacteroidales bacterium
TGATGATTAGTAGTGCATCAACGTTTTTACGCATCTCTTTTACTCCTTCCCATGCTTGAATAATTTTCTTGCGTAACTCAAAAAGGAATGGTATTGTTACAATTCCTATTGTAAGTATTCCTTTTTCTCGTGCTACACGTGCTACTACTGGTGCTGCTCCTGTTCCTGTTCCGCCTCCCATTCCTGCGGTAATGAATACCATTTCGGTATTGCTGTCGAAGATTGTCGCAATTTGATCAAGACTCTCTTCTGCTATGCGTCGTCCCTCTTCAGGATCTCCTCCTGCTCCAAGCCCTTTTCCTATTTGAACTTTTGTGGGTATATCGGAGTCTTCCATTGCCTGACGGTCAGTGTTACATAGTACAAAATCTACATTTTTAATTCCTGTTTTGTACATGTGTTTTACTGCATTTCCTCCACCTCCTCCAACTCCAATAACTTTTATTATTGGTGCATTTATATTTGATGGATCTGAAAATGGATCAATATTTGCTATCTCTGTTTCTGAGAAGATTTTGTTTTCTTCCATATGCGTGTTTTTTATTATTTTATGGATTCGTTTTTGTCTTCCTCTATTAAGTTCTCAACTTTTGTTCTTATTTTGTCAAACAAACTTGTTTTTTCTGTTTTTACCTCTTTTTTAGTTTTTGAGGGTTTCTCTTTTACTTCCTCTTTTTTTATTTTAGGCGTCTCCTCTTTTTGGGGTTTGTCTGATTTCTCTTTTTTCCACATGCTCCACCAACTGCCTTTCTCTTTTTTCTCTGCTGTGTTATCTATTGTGTCTCCTGCTATCAATAACATTCCCATTGCTTGAGAGAACATTGGAATTTGAATATCTATGTTTTGTTCTAATATTATTCTTCCTGAGATTGATCCGCAATGAACATCCAATCCTGTCTCTTTGCGAAGTAGTTCGGGGAGATCTTTTAGTTGTGATGCTCCTCCTGTTATTATTATTCCGCCTGTTATTGCTGATTTGTATCCCGATTCTTGTATTTGATATACGATATTTGATACTATCTCTTCAATTCGGGCAACTGATACTCTTATTAAGTCGATGGGTTTTATTGGTCCATTGCTTTGGGCATCGAGTGTTATGTTGCTGTAATTGTTGCTGTTGTTTAGTATGGCTCCTCCTATGGTTATTTTATATTGTTCTGCTGTTTCGCTTATAAGTCCTAACGACATTATATCCATTGTTATGTTTTTTCCTCCTAATGGTAGTGTTGATATTTGTCGTAAATAACCGTTAGTGTATATAGATACTTCTGTGATACCTCCTCCAAAGTTTACCAATACGCATCCTTTAAGTTTATCTTCTTTTGTTAGTATTGCTTCAGCATCTGCTTTAGATGATAGTATCAAGTCGATGATTGGTACGCCTACTTTCTCAAATACTTCTGATATTTTTTTTGCAATTGTTTGTCGTGCTACAACCAATTGCATATTCAATTGTATCTTTTTGGCTTCTTTCCCAAGAGGATTCTCAACTATTAAATCATTGATATATGTTTCATTTGGTATTGCATCTACAATCTCACTTGCCGAGATTGGTAGATAGCGTCCCTCTTTATTAAGTTCGTCAAGCAGGGTACTTGTTATCTTTGTCCCTTCGGGCAGGTGGCGTGATATGTTGTTTTTTACTGTGCGTACAGATTGTCCTCCAATTCCTACAAATACTCCTTGAATATTAGTTGATAGTTTGTCTTCTAATTTTGTTATCAAGTTACGAATTTTAGATGCACATACGTCTATGTTTACAATAGAACCTCGACGTATGGCTCCCTCAGATGTTACCTTCTCGGTTGCAACAACTTTTATTTTATTTCCCTCTTTGATTCCTGCTAATCCAACTATGTTTGATGAGCCTAAATCAATTGTTACAATTAGATTTGAGATATCCATATTATTTATTTTTTGTGCAGATTATTTTTCCGTCGTATCGTAAGTTTATTTTATTGTAGTAGTTCCACCCTACTGTGTTAAATACTTTGGCATAGAGCAGATCTAATGATTTAAATTTTTCTTCAAAGTTACTTATTTTTCCAAAAAGAATCAATTGATTGCCAACTCTTGGTATTAATTCAATTTCATCTTTTTCATTAACTACAATTTGTTCTATCTGGTTATACCATTTGGTCTTCTCAATATGTTCTACAAAATTGAATAACTCGTTTTGTGCTATTTCTTCTTTTATATCGCCTGTTGCTATTGGTACGTGTACTATAATTTTATCTGATAATGGGAGTTTTTTGCCATCTCTATCAATATAGTATGATGTTGTTGGTGTTATTACTCTGAATTTTGGTATGCGTTGTTTTACCTCTATTATTATCTCTCCCTGTGATGTTTTATAGCACTCGTTGTTTTTTATTATAGGATTTTCTTGAATGGTATTTTCTAATTTTGCCAGATTTATATCATTCAATTTTTCTCCTTTATATGCTAATTTGTTGTCTGATACTATTTTGAGGATGTCATCTTCTGAAAGGTACTGCTCTTCTTTTGGATTAAGTAATACTACTTTGATCTCTTTGCATACCTCTTCGGCATATTTATATTGTGCGTATATACTTGTGACAATAAAATATGTGGGGATAAGCAAAAGTAATATATATTTTATAACTCTCCAAATCATAGTTTTTCCATTATTTCTTTTATTTCTGGTAGATAGGTATCAATGTTGCCTGCCCCCATTGTCATAAGGACTTCAAATTTACCAACTTTTATTCTCTCTATCAAATTTTCTTTTGATGTTATCTCTTTTTCTTTGCATGTTAGTTGGTTGAGTATTATCTCAGAACTTACTCCCTCTATTGGTTCTTCTCTTGCTGGGTATATGGGTAATAGTATTACTCGGTCAGCAAGTGATAGTGATTTTGCAAATTGTGGTGCAAAATCGCGTGTTCTGCTATATAGGTGAGGATAGAAAATAACTGTTAAGTGTTTGTTTGGGTACAACTCTTTTACTGATGATATTGATGCTGCTACTTCATCGGGATGGTGTGCATAATCATCAAGTAGTACTTTATCTGGGGTTTTTAACCAAAAATCAAAACGTCGTTCGGGCCCTTGATATGTTGCTATTGCCTCTTTTATTTCACTCTCTGTTACTCCGTTCATCATAGCAATTGCCATTGCTGCTATGGCATTGTCTATGTTTATCTTTACGGGTACTCCCAATTTGATATTTTCTATTACTTTTTCGGGTGTTACAAAATCAAATATTATCTCTCCGCCACCTATGCGTATGTTTTTTGCATGGTAGTCGCCCTCTTCTCGTCCGAAGGTTAATAGTTTTACGCCCTCCTGAATTCGAGGTTTAAGTGTTATTCCTTTTTTTATTAGGAGTACTCCTTTGGGATTTATCAGTTCGGTAAATGTTGCAAAACTTTCAAGATATGCCTCTTCTGTTCCGTATATGTCAAGATGATCAGGGTCAGATGCTGTGACTACTGCCATATAGGGGGATAGTTGATGAAACGAGCGATCATATTCATCTGCCTCTATCACCGTTAATTCGCTCTTGTCTGAGAGTATCAGATTGCTATTGTAGTTTTTCAGTATTCCTCCCAAGAATGCGTTACACTCTATTTTGGATGATGCCAATATGTGTGCAAGCATTGAACTTGTTGTGGTTTTTCCGTGTGTTCCTGCAATACATAATCCTTTGCTGTTGCGAGTTATCATTCCCAATATTTTTGCTCGTTTGGCAATCTCAAAGTTGTTTGCTTTGAAATATTCAAATGCTTTGTGGTTTGAGGGAATGGCTGGGGTATATACTACAAGTGTATCTTTGGGATTTCTACAATATGATGGGATTAATTCTATATCTTCGTTGTAAACAATTTCGGCTCCTTCACTGGTTAAAGCATTGGTTATGTGTGTTTGTGTTCGGTCATAACCTGCTACTTTATATCCTTTTGATATAAAGTATCTTGCTAAGGCACTCATCCCTATTCCGCCTATTCCTAAAAAGTATATAGATTTTTTATCCTCCATTATTTTTTATTGTTTGCAATGTTTATTACTATTTCTGCTATTCTGTTTGCCGAATCTTCTTCTGCAAGGTTTTTTATATTGTTTGACATATTTTTTAATCGTATGTCATCTTCTACTATCTTGAATGCTTGATTCATTAGAGAGTTTATTGCTTCTGAGTCGGGTATCAATATTGCTGCATCTTTTTCTGCAAGTGCCATTGCATTTTTTGTTTGATGGTCTTCTGCCACGTTGGGCGATGGTACCAATATTGCTGGTTTACCCAATAGACATAGTTCTGATATAGATGATGCTCCTGCTCTTGATATTACAAGGTCTGCTACGGCGTATGCTAAATCCATACGTGTGATAAAAGCACTCTGTTTTACTGCTACTTTGCCAGTAGCCTTTATTGCTTCGCCCGCCTCTTTGTCATAGAATTTACCTGATTGCCATATTATTTGTATGCCTTCGGGTATATCCTTAAGAGAATCTGCAATACTCTGGTTTATTGTTCTTGCTCCAAGACTACCTCCTATTGCAAGTATTGTTTTTTTGTTTTTGTCGAGTCCGAAATATTCTATTGCTTCGTCGCGTGATACGTTTTGTGTCAGGTTTTTTCGAACAGGATTTCCTGTTATTATAATGTTCTCTTCTGGGAAAAACTTCTCCATACCTTCATAGGCTACACATATTGCTTTTGCCTTTTTTGCTAACAGTTTGTTTGTAACTCCTGCATAGGAGTTTTGCTCTTGTATAACTGTTGGTATCCCTTTGCTTGCTGCACTCCATAGTGTTGGTCCACTTGCGTAACCTCCTACTCCTACTACAACATCGGGAGAGAACTCTTTTATTATCTTTTTTGCGAGTTTCAAACTTTTAAATAGTTGTGCTATTACTTTGAAGTTCTTAAAGAGATTTGTTCTGCTCAATCCGCTGATGGGTATTCCTATGATTTTATATCCTGCTGAGGGTACTTTCTCCATCTCCATTCTTCCTTCTGCTCCCACAAATAGGATTTCTGCATCTGGTAGTTTGCTCTTTATGGCATCGGCTATTGATATTGCAGGGAAAATGTGGCCACCTGTTCCTCCTCCGCTAACTATTATTTTAAGATTCTCTTTCATAGTTTTCTTCAAGATTTGGGTTTGTCTCCTCTATATTATTTTCTGTTTTTTTATTGTTAGTGTTATTCATCCCCAATGCTGTATGGCTAATGTTCAGCATTATTCCAAAGTATGCTCCTGTAACCACAGCCGATGTTCCTCCATTGCTTATTAGCGGTAATGGTTGTCCTGTTACTGGTCCTACTCCTGTTGCTACCATCATATTCAGTAATGCCTGGAATACAATACCCAATGCCAGCCCCATCATTAAAAATGCTGGGAATGCGTGTGTACACTTCCGCGTTATATAGTATGTCCTAAATAATAGCGAGAGGTAGAGCCCCATAACTGCTAATCCTCCTAATATTCCATACTCTTCTAATATTATGGCAAAGATGAAATCGGAATCTGCGTGGGGAAGTATATTTCGTTCAATGCTATTGCCAGGTCCTAATCCTATTCCGTTTCCGTTGGCAATTGCCATATATGAGTGATGTGATTGGTAGTATTTTTTGTCATCTGTATCCTTTTCATATTCGGCAATATCATTTCCTGAGAAGAATCCTGCAATTCTTGAGTTCCATAGGTTTGCTCTATGTACAACCTTCATAAATACATTTTCTGTATCAGGATACTTTTTATCGAGTATATGTGCTGTGAAAAGTATTGAGCCTACAAACAATCCTACAATCAATATCATAACTCCAAGTTTTTTTATACTTACTCCGGCTATAATCATCATGCAGTATGCTATTAAAACTATCAATAACGCTGTTGATAGGTTCTCGGTGAATATTAACAGGCATGGTATTGCTACAATTAAAATAACTTTCTTTAATGCATTGTTGGATACTCCTCTCTCGGTTTGACCTTTTGCTAAGTAATATGCTGAGGCTATTATAACTCCTATTTTGGCAAACTCGGATGGTTGTATATTGACTCCAATATCAATCCAACGTGCGGCATCGTTTACTTTTCCTGCAAATAGAAGTGTGTATATTAGCAGACCACAAGATCCTATAAATATTGGTATTGCTAATAGTCTATACCATTTGTATGGGAAATATGACAACGCTATAGCAACTACTAAGGCAGCAGATAAGTGAAAGCAATGTTTTAATATGGGATTGTATAGGTTCTCTGATGTATATGTCTCTTTCTCTATGGCGCTGAACATTATTATAATTGAGGCTATACAGAGACCAAGAAATGCTCCCCATATATAATTATCTCCTCTTAAAAAGAATTTTTTGCTTTCCATAACTATATCTCTTTTACGCATTTTTTGAATTGTTCTCCTCTATCCTCGTAACTTTTGAATAGATCAAAACTTGCACAACAGGGTGACAGCAGTACGGTATCTCCTGGATTTGCCATTGCAAAGGCTTTTTCTACTGCCTCTTTCATTGATGAGGCATCAGCCATATCTTTGCCCATACCATCAAAGAATTTATGTAGTTTGCTGTTGTCAACTCCAAGACATACTATTGCTTTTACTTTATCTTTTACCAGTTGTTCAATTTCAGTGTAGTCGTTGCCTTTATCTTTTCCTCCAAGTATTAATACAACAGGGTTCTTCATACTCTCTAAGGCATACCAGCATGAGTTTACATTGGTTGCTTTTGAGTCGTTTATAAACTCAACTCCACGAACTCTTCCTGCTTTCTCCAAACGGTGTTCCACTCCTTTGAATCCGCTTAATGCTGCTCTAATCTCCTCTTTTCGTATTTCAAGGACTTTTGCCGATATTGATGCTGCCAACGAATTGAATAGGTTGTGTCTGCCTTCAAGTGAAAGTGCCTCCTCTTCAATTGAAATTGCTCCATCTTTGTCGTTTATTATTATATTCCGTCCCTCTTTATATGCTGCAACTCCCTTGCTGTTTGTCTCTGCAAATGGATAGAGTTTTGATTTAAGATTATACTTTGATAACTCTTCTGTAATAATGGGGTCATCGTTCCAGAAGATGAATACATCGTTTTCTGTTTGGTTTTGTGTTATACGAAATTTAGCGTCAACGTAGTTTTGCATCTCATATCCGTATCGGTCAAGATGGTCGGGTGTTATGTTCAGCAATACTGCTATGTTGGCTTTAAAGTCATACATATTGTCCAACTGAAAACTGCTTAATTCTATTACATAGTAGTCAAAGTTTTGTGTGGCTACCTGCAAGGCTAAACTTTTTCCTACATTTCCTGCTAATCCTACGTTTAGTCCTGCACTTTTTAGTATATGATATGTTAACAGAGTAGTTGTAGTTTTTCCGTTACTTCCTGTTATACATATCATTTTTGCATTTGTATAACGTCCTGCAAACTCTATCTCAGAGATTACAGGGATTCCTTTCTCAAGTATGGCTCTCATTACGGGAACAGTATCGGGTATGCCAGGACTTTTTATTACTTCGTCGGCATTTAAAATCTTATCCATAGTGTGAGTGCCACTTTCGTTCTCGATGTTGTACTCTTTAAGTAGTGATAGATAGTTCTCTTTTATGGGTGAACTATCTGATACGAAAACATCAAAACCTTTAAGTTTTGCTAAAACGGCTGCTCCTGCCCCGCTCTCTCCTGCTCCTAATACTACTACTCTTTTTGTCATTATCTTATTTTTAATGTAACTATTGTGAGTGCTGCTAAAAGTATGCTTATAATCCAAAAACGAAGGGTTATTCGCGATTCTGGCATTTTCATTCGTGGTGTTTGCAAAATTGCTTTTATTGACCCGTCTCCATCTTTCTGGAAGTGGTGATGTAGTGGTGTCATCTTAAATATTCTGCGTCCTTCGCCATATCTTTTCTTTGTGTATTTGAAATATGCTGTCTGCATTATTACACTTAAACTTTCAACAAAGAATATTCCGCATAGTAGGGGTAATAGTAGTTCTTTGCGTAGGATTATTGCTAATACTGCTACTATTCCTCCAATTGTTAAACTTCCTGTGTCTCCCATAAATACTTGTGCAGGATATACATTATACCATAGGAATCCTATTAATGCTCCTACAAATGCACTGATGAATACCACAAGTTCTTCTGAGCCTGGTATATACATTATATCGAGATATGATGAGTACATAACGTGTCCCGATAGATATGCAAATATTCCTAATGTAACACCTATTATTGCTGTTGTACCTGCGGCTAATCCATCAAGACCATCTGTTAAGTTTGCTCCGTTTGAAACGGCTGTAACAACAATGATACTCATTACAACAAATATTATCCATCCGACAGTTTGTGCTGTTTCTCCTTCAAAAGGTAGAATATCTGCATAGTCGAGGTTGTGGTTTTTTACAAATGGAATGGTTGTTTTTGTTGATTTTGTATTCTCGTTTTGTCCTACTTCTGTTGTAATTGTTGTTTCAGTTGTTTTTTGTATTTCTGATTTCTCTCGAATAACAGCATCGGGCGACAGGTATAGTGTTAGTCCTACTATCAATCCTAATCCAACTTGACCTATTATTTTGAATTTGCCTTTCATCCCCTCTTTGTTTTTCTTGATTACTTTTATGTAATCATCGGCAAATCCTAATACTCCTAACCATACAGTGGTTACAAGCATAAGAATCATATATATGTTATTAAGACGGCCTACTAATAAACATGGAATGAGTGTCGCTATTATGATTATTATTCCGCCCATTGTAGGTGTTCCTTTCTTTGATAGTTGTCCCTCCAAAGAGAGGTCTCGGATTGTCTCTCCTATCTGAAGTTTTTGTAGTTTGTTTATAATTTTTCGGCCTATTATCATTGCTATAAATAGCGATATAACAAATGCTAAAGTACTACGGAATGATATATATTGAAACATTCCTGCTCCAGGTATGTCAATTGTATTTAAGTAGTTAAATAAATCGTATAACATATTGTTTTACTTTTTTATTAGATTATTTCCTCAAATGCTTTCTCTATCTCTTCTCTATCATCAAAATGGTATTTGACTCCTTTTATTTCTTGATAATCCTCGTGTCCTTTTCCTGCAACTAAAACTACATCTCCTGGTTTTGCAAGTCTGATTGCAAGTCTGATTGCTTCATGACGGTCTGTTATTGCCAAACATTTTTTTAGTTGTGCTGCAGTTAATCCCTCTTTCATATCTGCAATTATTTGTTCTGGCTCTTCATCACGTGGATTGTCTGATGTTAGTATTAGTTGGCTTGATAACTTTGCTGCCTCTTGTGCCATTATTGGACGCTTGCCTTTGTCTCTGTTTCCTCCTGCTCCAATTACTGATATTATCTCTCCTTTTCCTCGTATTACTTCGGTTATTGATTGTAATACATTGGTTATGGCATCGGGGGTGTGTGCATAATCAACTATTGCTGTTATTCTGTTTTTGGTGAGTGTTTGAAAGCGTCCCGATACAGGTATTAATGCTGATATTATTGTCAGTACCTCTTCGGGATCTTTCCCTAATAAACAGGCTGCTCCGTAAACTGCCAATAGATTGTAGGCATTGAATTTTCCAACAAATAGTGTCTCCACCTCTCTGTTGTTTATTTGAAGTGTTGTTCCATCAATGCGACTTTCTATTATTTTTCCTTTAAATTGTACCATTGAAAGGAGTGAGTATGCACTCTGTTTTGCTTTGCAGTTTTGCAACATAACTGCACCATTTTTATCATCGGCATTTGTTAGTGCAAAGGCTTTTTTGCTTAATGAGTCAAAGAAACTTTTTTTAGCCTTTAGGTATGCATCCACAGTTTTATGGTAATCCATGTGGTCGCGGGTGAGGTTTGTGAATATTCCTCCGTCAAAATCTAATCCTCCAATTCTTTTCTGGTCGGCAGAGTGTGAACTTACCTCCATAAATGCGTATGTACACCCTTGCTCTACCATTTCGCCTAAAAGTTTGTTTAGCGATATTGGATCGGGTGTTGTATGGGTTGATGGTACTGGTTTGTCGTCTATGTAGTTACATACAGTAGATAGTAGTCCTACTTTCTCTCCAAACATTTTGAACATCTTGTACAAGAGTGTTGCTATGGTTGTTTTTCCATTTGTTCCTGTTACTCCTACAAGACGCAACTTTTCTGATGGATAATTGAACCATGCCGATGCAAGTTGTCCAAGTGCAAGTTGTGTATCGGGTGTGACTATATATGTTACTCCTGTTTTTTTCTCTTCGGGTATATCTTCGCATACAATTGCTGTTGCTCCTAACTCTATTGCTTTATCAATGAATTTGTGTCCATCAACTACTGTTCCTTTTACGGCAATAAACATATATCCTGTTTTTATATTGCGAGAATCGGAATCTATTCCTTGTACTTCTTGCTCAATATCTCCAATTATGCTTTTTACTTTTATCTTCTCTAAAAGTGCTGCTATCTTTTTCATAATATTTAGTTTTCTAATATTATTATTACTTCATCGCCTACGTTATAGGGGCTACCTGCTGCTGGAATTTGTTGTTTTACATATCCTTTTCCGTTTGCTGTTACTTTTAATCCTAACTCCTCCAATGTAAATATGGCATCTCTTATTCCCATATCTGTAACTGATGGTAATGTTATTATATCGTTGCTTTCAGTATAGCAGGTATCAGAATTAATCTCTTTGGTGTGCTCTGCAATGTATTTAATATTCAAAGAGTCGCATAATGTCTCTGTTACGCTCTCTATACCTTTTGCTATTTTAGGACTCTTTCCTGTATCTTCACCTGCTTGTAATGTTGGTGCTTCGTTTAAGTATCCTAATGCGTACATCTTTTCTGCTATCTCTTTGAGTACTCCTCCTGCTATTGGTCCTGCCGATGGATATACTCCTCTTGGGCGTGTAACTACAACCATACAAGAGTATTTGGGTTTCTCATCATCTGGAAAGTATCCACAGAACGATACTCTATGTGTTCTTACGTTTGGATCATATCCGAACTCTCCGGGATATATTATAACTGTTCCTGTTTTACCCGCAATAGAGACTTTGGGCGATTTCAGGTTTTGTGCTGTTCCGTTTTGAACAACACTTGTGAGAATGTTTCTTATCTCTGTTAATGTTTTGGGCTTACATATTTGTTCCCTGACTACTTTACTGTTGATATGCTCTACAACTTTTCCCTCTTTTAGAATGTCGGTAACAAATATTGGTGAAATCATTTTTCCTCCGTTTGCTATGGCATTATAAAACATTAAAGAGTATATTGGTGGGATTTGGATATTATATCCGAAACTCATCCATGGAAGTGTTGTATAACTCCAGAGTCTGCTTGACAATTTGGGGATTTGTGGATAGGCTTGTCCGATTATTTTCAAATCTACTTTTTCGTTTATTCCCATTTGGTTGAGTTTGTCAAGAAATTTTTGTGGGTTGTTTTCATATCCTTTTAGAACAATTTTTGCTGTTCCAATATTTGATGACTCTTCCATGATTCTGGTTACAGATATTGGACCAAAGCCTCCTCTATGGGCATTCCAGTCCCGTATCTGTTTTGAGTTTCTGCCGTTGGGATGTCTATGCGTATATGTTCCATCCTCTGTGTCAAATATCTCGTTAGGTGTTGTTACCCCATCATCTAATGCTGCTGTTACTGCAACGGTTTTGAATGTAGATCCAGGTTGGTACAATCCACTTATGGCAAAGTTTCGAGACTCTTTGAATTTGCCTTCCTTTATTCTTGAATAGTTGGCAATTGCTTTTATTGCTCCTGTCTCTACCTCCATTACAATTACGCTACCATTATCGGCATCAACCTCTTTTAATTTTTTTAATAGAGCCTCTTCAGCATGATATTGTATTTTAAGGTCAATTGTGGTACGTATATCGCAACCATTCTCTTTATCAACTTCGGTGCCTCTTACTTCAACATTTTGTTTTCTTATAATTCTGAAATCGGCTTTGCCGTCTTTCCCTCTCAGAATTGAATCGTATGCCAACTCAATACCATATTCGGCTTCTCCATTTTTGAGCCTGCCTATAGTTCGCGATGCTACTTTACCAAATGGCATCTCTCTCTTCTCTTGTGATTCTACAAAGAATCCTGTAGCTCCTCCTCCTTTATTTACCAACGGAAATTTCTTTATCTCAAGTAAATCGAGATATGAGACAACCCTTTTGCTTAGTTCTAATCTTGAACTTTTTCTTTTGTAACCTTTTAATATAATTTTTTTGTATTCTGATGCACTTTTATCTCCGAGTTTCTTTGATATTGCTTGACAGAATGAATCTATATATTTGTTCAAGGTGTCGGGTTGAGGAACTCTTATATATTTTCCATTATCTTCTATTTCTCTAAAGTCGAAGAAGAGTTTGTACTCTTTTATTGTACTTGCTACTATTTCATCGTTTGCTGATAATATGTTTCCTCTATGAGCGGGAATTTTTACGCCTCTCTGTATTGCAGATTCTGATTTCTTATTCCAACCCTCTCCTTCTACAAATATGATTTTGATAACTTTCCCAATTACGAAGAGGCACATTATTACCACCAGCAATGATATGAGAAAGTATCTGAATGATATTTTGCTTTGTTTACTTCTTTCCATCTTCATCAATTATGTAAGGGGGTTGTGTTGGAAATTCTAATTCTAAATTATATTTGTCAATATATTTAATTATTGAGTCAGAACATTGAATCTTCTTTAATCGAGACGACATTTCAAGTGCTCTGTATCTTGCTTCTGTTATTTTTCTCTCTGTTTTCTTTATTTCTGCTGCATTTATTTGGTTTATGTATCTGTTGGAGATATAGAATAGAACTACGAATATAATTGTTGAGATTGTTATCCAATGTTTAATGATAAAATCAATGGATAGTATTTTCCCATTAAAAAATATTCGTATAAGAGTCCATATACCTTTTAGGAGTCCTATTCTCTTTTTCTCGGTAATGGGTTCTTCGCCATCTGAGATATTACTATTCTCCTCTTTGTTTATCTCTTCTTTAGTGGAGATATTTATCTCTTCTGGGTTTGATTTCTCAACCTCTTCTATCTCTTCTATATTGTTTTCCTCTACCATAATTATATCTTTTCTGCTATTCTTAATTTTGCTGAACGTGATCTGGGATTACGCTCTATCTCCTCTTCTGATGGAGTTATAACTTTATTGTTTACCTGTTTTAGCGGGGCTATTAATCTTCCAAAAAAATCTTGCTCCGCTTTGCCTTCAAAATTTCCGTATCTAAAGAAATCTTTTACAATTCTGTCTTCAAGAGAGTGGTATGTGAGAACAACAATTCTTCCTCTTGGTTTTAGAATCTCTACGCTTTGTTGTAACATACTTTTTAGGCTCAACATTTCATCGTTAACCTCAATGCGAAGTGCTTGAAAGATTTGAGCCAACTCCTTCTTCTCTTGTTTTGGGTTAATCATTCCCTTGATTATTGAGAGTAAATCTGATGTGGTTTCTATTATTTTGTTCTCTCTTCTTTTTACAATCTCTGATGCAATTTTTCTTGCATTACGCATCTCTCCGTAGTAGTATAGTATATCGGCTATCTTGTTCTCTGGGTATTTGTTTATAACCTCTGCTGCCGAGTTCCCTCCTCTACGGTTCATTCGCATATCAAGTTTGCCTTCAAAACGAAATGAGAAACCTCTATCTGCATCATCAAAATGATGGAATGATACTCCAAGATCGGCAATAATACCATCAACTTGTTCAACGTTGTGGTATTTCATAAAATTCTTTAAAAATCTGAAATTGCTTTTTACAAAAGTGAAACGTTTATCATCAATTATATTTTTTTCCGCATCACTATCTTGGTCAAATGAAAATAGTTTTCCTTCTGCTCCTAATCTATCAATTATTCCGCGAGAGTGTCCTCCTCCTCCAAAGGTAACATCTATGTATGTCCCATTTGGAGAAATATTTAATCCGTCAATACACTCGGTTAATAACGCAGGTATGTGATATACAGGCTCTTGCATAAGGTATATTTGATTAAAGGCAATTATCCTAATTTAGCTTGTAAAGATAGTCAAAATATTCTATATACATTGTATAAAAATAAGCGATTTTTATAAAAAATTTTTTTCTTCAAAATTGCTGGTCTATTTCTGTTTTTTATTGTTAAAAAAATCACTCCGAAGATGGTAATAATTTACCCTGTTCGGGGTAGTCAAATTTTCTTCGTAAAGTGTAAATGAGAAATCTTTTAGATAAAAAAAAGTGTTTAATTTTATTAATAAAGAGATAAAAATTGTACTTTTGTTTCGTAATTTGTGGCTAATGTGTGATAAATTAAACCATTATAAAATATAATATTTTGTTTATCAGTATATTATGCGACTTTATTGTTTTGTGCGATGAATGAACCATTACAGATAGATTTGGATAAGGTTGTTAAAAGCAAGTTTCGCAAAGGTAAAGGTTTGCCTAAATTTGTTATGAATTACCTTAAACGAATAATACATCAAGATGAAATAAACTCTTATTTAAGGGAGAGTTCGCATTTGCAGGGAGTTGATTTTGCAACTGATGTAAAGCGTTTCTTTGAGGTTGAATGTGATGTTTATGGTTTAGAGAATATTCCAAAAGACAAGAAATTTATTTTTGTTAGCAACCATCCTCTTGGTGGAATGGATGGAATTTTGTTAATTTCTGAGTTAGGAAAATATTTTGCTGGAAAGATTAAGGCTCAGGTTAATGATTTGCTAATGAATATGAAACCTTTGGCTCCTTGTTTTATCCCTATAAATTGTTACGGAAAACAGTCAAAGAGTTTAGCAAAGGATTTGGATAATATTTTAGATAGCGACAATCAGTTATTGGTTTTCCCTGCTGGTATGTGTTCGCGTCGCCAAAAGGGTAAAATTCTGGATTTGACTTGGAAAAAGTGGTTTGTAACCAATGCGGTGTCGCAGGAGAGGGATGTTGTCCCAGTCTTTTTTAAAGGCCGTAATTCAAACTTCTTTTACAATTTTGCCTCAATTCGCCAAAAATTAGGAATAAAATTTAATATTGAACTTATATATTTGCCTGATGAATTATTTAAGTCAAGGGGTAAGAGATATGAAATATATTTTGGCAAACCTATCCCCTGGCAGACATTTAATTCAGAGAAAACGCCAATGCAGTGGGCTCAATATGTAAAAGATTTAGTTTACGATATTAAGAAGTAATCCATTATCATGGAAGAGATAATAGAGAAAATAGACAGAGTCCTTATTAAGGAAGAGTTAAAACAAGCGACTTTTATAAGACACACTCGCAAGTGTAATAATGAGATATATGTGATTGAAGCACACCAGTCTCCAAATATTATGAATGAGATAGGGCGTTTACGCGAAATCGCATTCCGTAGTGGTGGTGGCGGTACTGGAAAATCGGTTGATATTGACAAGTTTGATTTAATGACTCCTCCATGTCGCCAGTTGTTTGTATGGGATCCCGAGAAAGAGGAGATTTTAGGAGGTTATCGTTTTATACTGGGCAGAGATATAAAATTCCATGAGGATGGTTCTCCTCGTATCGCAATGTCGCACCTTTTTGAATTTTCTCAGAATTATATAGAAAATTATCTCCCTTATACTATTGAATTAGGTCGCTCGTTTGTTGCCTTAGAATACCAATCTTCAAAGGCGGGTGCAAAGGGATTGTTTGCTCTTGATAATCTTTGGGATGGCTTAGGAGCACTTGTTCGCATATATCCGCAAACAAAATATCTGCTTGGTAAGTTTACTATGTACACAGAGTTCCCAGTTGTAGGTAGAAATATGATTATGAACTTCTTGAGAATTTACTTCCCTGATAGAGATAATCTTATTAAACCTCATTATCCATTAGATACAACTGTGAATGATGTAGATTTTGAGTCTCTTTTCTGTAAGGATGATTATAAGAAGGATTATCTTACTCTTAATGGTGAGATAAGAAATTTGGGTGCCAATATTCCTCCTTTGGTAAGTGCCTATATGGCATTGTCTCCATCAATGAAGACTTTTGGTACTGCCATTAACGATGAGTTTGGAGATGTTGAGGAGACTGGAATGTTGATTACAATTGAAGATATTTATCCCGAAAAGAGAGCAAGACATATTGAGAGTTATTCAGAAGATGACGTTTTGTAAATTTAACCTATGAAACTTTTTTTACGTATAAAAATATTGTTTGTGTTGTTTGCAGCAATACTATTAGTGTCGTGTTCTAATGAAGCGTGGAAGATAGACAATGTTAAGGATATTGCTGTTGGAGCAGGTGATTCAATTTTCTTTATATCAAAAAAAGATAACTTTCAGTTTTCGGTTGGATGTAACCAAATTTCTTTAATAAGAAATGACGTTGCTTTGGTAGGCAAGGATGACAGATTTGGTTATGTTGATGATGAAGGAGAGATTATTATTCCTGATGTTTACAAATATGCAACCGTCTTTAATAATAATATGGCATGGGTTGTTCGTAAGGGAGATTTGCCAAGTATAATTAATCGTAAGGGAGAACTTAAATTTACTTTACGTGAGGTTGATTGGGTTGAGATTTATATAGAGGATATGGCAAGATACTACTCTATTGAGAACCGCCAGAAACGTTATGGATTTGCCTCTTTAACAGGTGAAAAAGTTGTTGCCCCTCTATACTATGATGCAACTCACTTTAGTGAAGGTCTGGCAGCGGTAAAGGGCCTGGATAATAAGTGGGGGTATATTGATAAATCGGGCTTGGTAATTATTCCTGCAAAGTTTGACGGAGCAAAGACTTTTATTAATCAGTATGCTGTTGTGGCTCTTAATGATAAGTGGGGTATTATTGATAAAATGGGAGAGTTTGTTCTTGAACCCCGCTTTGATGATATGACCTCTGACGGAGAGTTTTATATCACTTTAAGTGAAGAGAAATGGGGATGGACTGATATTAACGGCAACTGGGTTATTGAACCAACATTTGAAAAGATATTGCCTTTTAATGGTGCAGATATTGCTCCTGTTATGCTTGATGGTAAATGGGCATACGTTGATAAATATGGCGAAATTGTTATTAAACGACAATTTGATGAGGCTTATCCTTTTGTTGATGATTTGGCACTTGTTAAGATAGGAGACTATTACGGCTTTATAAACGATGAGGGTGTCTATAAAATAAATCCTCAATATACTTATGTGTCGGCAGACTACATTAACAATGCTATATATGGATTGCCATATTATATGTCGGTTAAGAGTGATAGGTAATATTACTTTTTAGTTATGATAGAAAAAATCTCCCTCAACCGAGAGAGATTTTTTTATGCTTGTCATTTGCAAATGATTTGTCTTGTCATTTTACCTTTTGGAGTCAGCATTTAATATCAGCATTTAATATTGTTATTTGCTTATCTCTCTTTTAAAAGGTCGCCCTTCATAGCGAGTTATTGCTTCAACACACTTTTCGGTTATTGGCTCTGCACTATTAGTGCTTACATCAAAACCTACCATGATTGTTCGTGCTGCTGCTTTTAGTTGGTTTGTGTCGGGGTTTATGATTTGTTGAGAGAGTTCTAAACTTTTGTTGCCTATGCGTAGTATTGTAGTGCGAACAACTACCCTATCGCTTATTAATATTGGTGCTATAAAGTCGGTCTCTATTCGTGCTATTACTAATCCAAACTCTTGCCAATCAACAAGGTCGGTATCCCATATTGCTTTGAAATACGATACTTTACCAATATCAAAGTAGTTCATGAAGACAGTATTGTTTACATGCCCCATTACATCAAAGTCGTTGAAACGAGGTTGTATCTCTATGGTGTGTTTGTATAGGTTCTCCATTATCTGAATATAATATCTTTTATTGTTTCGTTTCCAGTTATTGCATTGAGTCGCTCAATTAGTGTTGAACGATTCATCATCAGTTCGTTACGCACTACCGATGAGGTTACCTCAACATGTAGAATGCCTTTGCTTACATATACATTTCTTGTGTATCGAGCCATAGTCTTTCCAACTACCTCTTCCCATTTTTTTGTAATGGTAGTTTCGTCAAGTCTCCCTTTTAAGTTGCTCTTGTTTAGGATTTCCTGAATTATTTCGTTTATATGAGTGGTTTTGCGTCTCTCCATCTATAACTCTCTTATCTCTCCGTTTTCTACTTCAAATAGTTTAAAGTCTTTTCCACTTTTGCGAATAATTGCATCTAAGTATTCTCGGTTTGTGTCAGTAATAAATATCTGACCAAACTCAGGGGTTGAGACCATATTCATAATACGTTCAACTCTGTTAGAATCTAATTTGTCAAATATGTCATCAAGTAGTAAAATAGGGCTCTTTCCTCCCATCTTTTTAAGATACTCATATTGTGCAAAACGTAATGCAATGGCAAAACTTTTGGTTTGCCCCTGAGAGCCTACTCTTTTTATATTGTAGTCGCCAAGTCGCATATCAAGATCATCGCGGTGTATCCCACGTGTGGTATAACCTAATATTGCGTCTTTTGTCCTGCTCTCGGCAAGTTGAGCAGATAAATCTCCATCGTATAGGTGCGAGGTGTATGATAGAGATACGCTCTCCCCTCCACCACATATCTCTTGGTAAAATTTATTGAATACTGATACAAAATCTTCAATAAACTCTTTTCTATATTTGAATACACAGTTAGCAGCATACTCCATTTGAGCCTCAATAACTTCAAATAA
>JAFQBL010000056.1 GCA_017416695.1 Bacteroidales bacterium
GATTTTGAACCTATTTATAAAACACACATCTGCAGCATTATCAATTAACGAAAATGCCGATCCTGATGTTCGCCACGATTTAGATGCAGCACTAAACGATATAGTCAAAGAACGCAAACCATATTACTTACACACTTTAGAGGGAGATGATGATATGCCTGCTCATATTAAAGCATCACTAATAGGGAGTTCACTATCAATCCCCATTACAAACGGAAAACTAAATATGGGAATATGGCAAGGCATATATTTATGCGAATTCAGAGAAAGAGCATCATCACGTAGCATTGTAGCAACAATTATTGAATAACAAATATTATAAAAAGAAATTATATATCATGAAAAAGTTAACAAATCCTTGGTGCGAAATTCCTGGATATTTCTGTTTTGGATGTGCACCCGACAATAAAGCAGGAGTTAGAATGAGTTTCTACTCCGATGGTGACGATGTAGTTTCGGTATGGAAACCCGAACAACAATTTCAAGGTTGGTTAGACACACTTCACGGAGGAATTCAAGCCGTAATGCTCGATGAAATTTGTGCGTGGGTAGTAATGCGAAACTGCAATGCAACAGGAGTAACCTCAAAAATGGAGACACGATATTTAAAACCAGTATCAACAAAAGACTCATATCTGATCATTAGAGCAAGAGAGATTGAGCGCCGCAGAAACCTGGTTACTATTGAAGCAGAACTATATAATTCGGCAGGAGAGGTTTGCTCAAAAGCACAATGTCTATACTTTACGTTTCAGCCAAAAGATGCCCTTGTTGAGTACGTACCCCAAGAAGGCGAGGAGATAACACTTGAAGAGATTATCGCATCATTATAAAAATATGAATCGATATATAACCCTATATATACTATTACTCTTATTTAGTCTGAATATACATTCAGGCGAAGTATCTATATACACACAAAGCATACTTCCTCAAAACAACAAAACATTACTAAAGAACAATAATCAAAACAATAAGACATACGCTTGTTATATACATTTTTCAAATGGCTCAGCGTTGAATGAGATTGAAAATTTAGGAATAAAAGTAAATAGGGTTACAGATAATATTGCAACAATAAGAGTTCCACAATCACTAATATATGAAGTTGCCAATATCAAAGATATTGAAAGAATAGAGATAGGAGCCCCAGTCTTTTCAACACTGAATAACGTTCGCACAGATAATAGTATTGATAATGTGCATAATGCCTTTAATATCCCGTCATCATATACAGGCAAAGGAGTTATTGTTGGTATCATAGATCAAGGCATACAACTTGACCATATAAACTTTTACAACTCAAACGGAGAATTGAGGATAAAACGCTACTGGAATCAAACCGACACATTAGGTAATGCTCCAGAAGGTTTTGATTATGGCAGTGAATACACAACACAGGCCGAGATTGAAGGCATAAAATATGATACAGACAATGGGACTCATGGGATACACGTTGCAGGAATTGCAGCAGGAGGCTATAAAGGATGCGACTATTATGGAGTAGCAACAGAATCGGACATTGTATTTGTATCTTACGATGGATATTCATCAAGCATCTCAGATGCAATTTCATATATCTATGACTATGCAAATGAAGTTGACAAACCTGCTGTTATAAATATGAGCATCGGTAGTTTTATGGGACCACGTGATGGCACCTCAGATTTTGACATTATAGCAGACGGATTACAAGGAGATGGCAAAATCTTAGTAGGAGCAGTAGGTAATAGCGGAGCAACCAATAGTCACGTATCAAAAACAATATCATCATACGCCGACACATTTAAAACATTTATGCCCTGTTCATATAACCTATATAGTTACACATCACAAAACATAGATTATGTTGAGATATATGGCAATGAAAACACTAATTTAAACATAAAATTATCATTATATAACAAAACAACAAATACCTACGTATCACAATCATCAACAGTATATTCAATGTTTGGGACATCAACCGTATATAATTTAAATAATGGTATTGTAGGAACAATTGAGATATACAGCGAAACGCTACCAAACACAAGAAAACCACATATACTTATAGTAAAATCACTAACACAAACATCAGATGATTATGCTATTGAGATTAGCATAAACAGTTCAAAAGAGAATACAATACATGCGTGGAGTTATAGAGATACATTTGATAGTTATGGATTATCAACACACACTTCAGGAGATACCTATTATAGCATTAATGAAGTAGGAGGCACAGGAAACAGAATAATATCAGTTGGCTCTTATGTAAACAAACCTTCATTCGGAGGAGTTGTAGGAAGTATAAGTTCAGAATCGAGCAAAGGACCAACAACCGATGGACGCCAAAAGCCTGATGTAACAACACCAGGCGAAGGAGTAGTATCTTCATTCTCAAATTCACCCAATATAGCACAAAGCAGTTATTACAAGCCCTATTTAGATTTAGGAACTACAGTAACACAAAACGGAGAGACATACTACTATGGAATTATGAGTGGAACATCAATGGCTGCGCCAGTGGTAACAGGAATAATAGCCACATGGTTAGAGGCACGCCCAACATTATCGCCCGAAGAAATTAAAGATATAATCATTAAAACCTCAAGAAGAGATGAATTTACAGGAGAAACATCAAATTCAGACAACATCTGGGGATACGGAAAGATAGACGCATGGGAAGGAATAAAAGAGTGCTTAACCCTTAATGGCATTGACGGGGTAGAGCCTATCACAAATAATAATGTTATAATAACACATAACAATTCAGCAAATAACATAAAACTACTATTTACAAAAGATATAGCCAATGCCGATATTAAAATATACGACATCACAGGCAAAGCAATATATTCAAAAAATATCAGTAGAGTTACATCGGGCGAAGAATCATTAATAGACACATCAACATATAAAAAAGGAATATATATAATAAGAGTAATAGGGGAGCATTCAACCATCACAAATAAGTTCATAGTACCATAGAAAAAAAATTAAAAAAAAATATCGCTAAAAATATTGTCAATTTTTATAAAATCACTAATTTTGCACCTGAATAAAAAGGATACAAATCCTTAGATTTTTTTCATAAATAGTTAGTTGTTGTTAAGCATGCAAATAAAAGTACTTCTTCCGCCTATTAGCACACTGACAAAATTGTGTCAGATAATAGGGAGAGAGTACGTTTGCTGCCTAACTTTGAAAGTAATTAGAACAATATTATAAACGCAAAGGGCTCCCTATGGGATGTCCTTTTTTTGATTAAAGAAACAGAGTAAACACTATAAAAATATTACGAATATGAAACAAGACATGATTGTTATTCTTGATTTGGGTAGCCACGAAAATACAGTATTAGCAAGAGCTATCCGTGCATTGGGTGTATATAGCGAAATATATCCACACGATATAACAGCAACAGAACTCAAGGCCCTTCCCAATGTAAAAGGAATAATTATAAACGGAGGACCTAACAATGTAATAGACGGAGTAGAGATAGACGTTCTTCCTGAGATATACGAAGCAGGATTCCCAGTAATGGCGGCAGGACACGATAAAGCACAATGTTCAGTAAAACTTGCGCAATTTACCAATGATGAAGAAGCGATAAAAGAAGCAGTAAAAGGATTTGTTTTTGATGAATGTAAAGCAGAAGCAAATTGGAACATGACAAACTTCGTGAACGACCAAATAGAGTTAATTCGCCGTCAAGTAGGCAACAAAAAAGTATTGTTAGCATTATCAGGAGGAGTTGACAGTTCAGTAGTTGCAGCATTATTATTAAAAGCAATAGGCAACAACTTGGTATGTGTACACGTTAATCACGGATTAATGCGTAAAGGAGAGTCAGAAGCAGTAGTAGAGATATTCCGCAATCAATTAAATGCAAACCTTATATATGTTGATGCAACAGAGCGTTTCTTAACAAAATTAGAGAATGTAGCAGATCCTGAGGAGAAACGTAAAATAATAGGAGGGGAGTTCATTAGAGTATTTGAAGAAGAGGCTCGTAAACTTGACGGAATAGACTATTTAGGACAAGGAACAATATACCCTGACATTGTTGAGAGCGGAACAAAAACTGCCAAGATGGTAAAATCGCACCACAATGTAGGAGGACTACCTGAAGACTTGCAGTTTGAATTAGTAGAGCCACTACGTCAACTATTCAAAGATGAAGTACGTGCATGTGGATTAGAGTTAGGTTTACCATACGATATGGTATATCGCCAACCATTCCCAGGACCAGGATTAGGAGTACGTTGTTTAGGAGCAATCACACGCGATAGGTTAGAGGCACTACGCGAGAGTGACGCAATACTACGAGAAGAGTTCAAGATTGCAGGACTTGACAAAACAGTATGGCAATACTTTACAATAGTACCCGACTTCAAGTCAGTAGGAGTACGTAACAATGCACGTTCATACGATTGGCCAGTAATAATACGTGCCGTAAACACAATAGATGCAATGACAGCATCAATAGAGTTAATAGATTGGCCAATACTACAAAAGATAACAGACAGAATTTTGAAAGAGGTACCAAACATCAACCGCGTATGTTACGACCTCTCACCAAAACCAAGTGCCACTATTGAATGGGAGTAAAAAAAATAGGAGCAACGCTCCTATTTTTTTTACGACTATAGAGGCAATTACAAAGCCATAAGTCAAGCGTAGCATAGATGTAAAGTTATGCCACTTGGGTGGCGTTTGCGAAGCAATTGTAATTGACTTCAATGGGATTAATATGACTATAGAGCAACCTTTTGAGCAGTTAGTCGCGTGCAGCACTGACGAAGATAGTGCCACGCGGGATGCGATTGCCAAAGGCAACAAAAGGTTGGTCAATGGGATTTACGACTATAGAGACTATTGTTGAACAAATGTCGCACATAGTACAGACGAAGTTTGTATACGTGCGGATTGCGAATAACGAGTTTTTGTCAACAGGAATTTACAATAAATATAAAGAATTATTATCAAATTTAAGAGTATAACTAAATTTATAACTATCTTTGTAACTAAAGTCAAGGCAATTTGACTAATAACATATTATCATAATTTGCTCAATCGCCTCTGAATCACCACCTCGGAAATGAACGAGCAAAATATTACAAACGTTGAGAGTTTACGCATAAGCGTAGGCTACTCTCATAGTTTGTAATGGCTTGTGGTGAGCCAAGAGGCGTATGATGGGTGTCTGCGCTTTCTTTTTTTTTATAGTTAGTGCAGATATAAAAAAGGCAATATTGCAGATAACTATAAAAAAATTTAAGGCTATGAACCCCAAAGTAGAGGAATTTACAATAAATATAAAGAATTATTATCAAATTTAAGAGTATAACTAAATTTATAACTATCTTTGTAAGTAAAGTCAATGCAATTTGACTAATAACATATTATCATAATTTGCTCAATCGCTCTCGAATCACCACCTCGGAAATGAACGAGCAAAAGAATACGCAATTGGGTTTGTACCTATAGAGGTGCAGACTTAACCATTGTGTATTCGGCTTGTGGTGAGCCTGAGAGCGTTGGCGAGAGTCTGCGCTTTCTTTTTTTTATAGTTAGTGCAGATATAAAAAAGGCAATATTGCAGATAACTATAAAAAATTTTAAGGCTATGAACCCCAAAGTAGAGGAATTCATCAATAAGATGAAAAAAGAAAAAGAATTTGAAGAACAGAACAAAAGAGAAGAACTTTTAAAATCTCTTGGTCTTATAGATGATAGAGGTTATTCATTAGAAGTTACAGATGAAGAGTATCGAGAGATATTAAAATATACAACTCCTAAAGAAAATACTTTAGAAAAAACAACAAAATGGTCTAATGTAATATCTGCAATTACATTGATAGTGCTTATAATTGGTATTGTCTCAGGAATTATAGTCTCTATAGCAATAGATTCTTTTATACCAATAGTTTATGTAGGAATATATTTTGTAATATATATACCATTTATGATAGGATTCTCTAAAATAGTTGAAGCAGCCGAGAAATATTTAGGAAAATAATCATCTATATATAAACTTTTAAACAAACTCTTTTCGTAAGGTGTTAGTTTAACAAACATAAACTAATGCTGATATGAAAAGAGTTTATTTATTATTGTTTGCGATATTAATCGCTCCGTCTGTTATTAATGCTCAAGAATCAAAAAGAAAAATCAAAGAAGAAAGAGCATTAATTTTTATTACGGGAGATAACGTGCCTTCCGAAGTTCAAATAACTGTTGACCTATTTAAAGAGAGTGAATCTCCCTATTTTCAAGATCCAAGAGCCCCCCGATTTATAATGGTTGACCGTAAGAACAGAGTTGCTTTTGGTATTGGAGGATATGTAAAAGCAACTGCCTCGTACGACTTTGCTGGTATTGCTGACAATATTGATTTTGTCACATACTCTATTCCTGTTCCAAAAGGAGATTTAAATAGGAGTCAATTTTTAATGGACGCATCTACTTCTCGACTTTTCTTTAAATTGGTTGGTCAGAATAGGATATTAAAAAAATTTACGGCTTACATCGAAACTGATTTCAGAGGTAATAACTATGCCTTGAGATTAAGGCAGGCTTATATTTCATTTAGAGGTTTGTTAATAGGACAGAGTTGGAGTACATTTACCGATCTCGCTGCCATTCCTCCTACAATAGATTTTGAAGGCCCTTCAGCAACGGTTGCTGCACGTAATGTTCAATTCCGCTACACTTTACCTTTTAGGGAAAGATGGGAATTTGCTATTGCAATAGAGAATCCTAAATACACTGCTACAACTAATGATTTTGTTCAGATTGCCAGACAGAGATGTCCCGATATTCCAATCTATATTCAGTATGAATGGC
>JAFQBL010000057.1 GCA_017416695.1 Bacteroidales bacterium
AATGCGAACACAACCAATATGAGTGGCACGTCATCGTAACTAACAACCCTTAGGGTAGATAATAAGTAGTGCAGTAGAGTATGTTCATCAGCATAACCGAGTGTGGGAGTTAGATGGACGAACACTCGAAGAGTTTGTAATATCGGGTAGTTGTGCCCATAAAATCATTTATGCTTCACGCAACGGAAAAACCGATGTATGGGTTGACCAGATATCTCCCTCACGTCTATTCTTTAATAGAATGAACGATATACGCCATTTAGATTGTAGCCTGATAGGCGAACTGCATGATATGCCAATAGCCGATCTTCTATCTCGTTATGCAAAAGGTAACCGACAACGAGCCGTTGCACTACGTCAGATATATAGCGATGTACGAGATGCTCATTTTGAACAACGTTATCCAACACTTTCAAACGAGCCAACTGATAACATTGATTTCTACACACCATCTGAAAACAATATGTGCAGGGTAATAGAGGTGTGGCACAACGAGAGCAGAGAGATGTTACGTTGTCACGATACCCTTGACGGAACAATATACAAAGTAGAAATATCTGCAATTGATGAGATAGAGGCAGAGAACTCACGCCGTATAAAAGAGGCTCAAGCACAAGGCGTAGATAAGGAGCAAGTCCCATTAATAAAAACAGAGTGGTTTATTGATAAGGTCTGGTATTATCGTCACCTCTCACCTCTTGGACATATACTTGATGAAGGCGAAACACCCTATTGGCACGAGTCGCACCCATACACAATAAAACTCTATCCGTTAGTAGATGGCGAAGTACACTCGTTGGTAGAGGATGTAATTGATCAGCAAAGCTACAAAAAACGAATGATAACCATGCTCGATTTTATAATGGGATCGAGTGCAAAAGGTGTGTTGCTCTTCCCCGAAGATGCACTCCCTGACGGAATGACAGTAGATGATTTAGCCGATGAGTGGACACGTTACAATGGAATAATAAGATACCGACCACGACCAGGAATACCCTCGCCACAGCAGATAACCGTTAATGGAACAAACGTAGGAGCATACGATATGCTCTCTCTCCAGATGAAAATGTTTGAAAATATTTCGGGAGTGCATGGGGCAATACAGGGTAAGGCTGCACCATCGGGAACACCTTATGCACTATATGTACAGCAGATGCAAAACTCTTCGCTCAATCTTGTTGATATGTTTGAGAGTTTCAAATGTTTCCGTACCGATCGTGATACCAAACTGGTAAAAACCATACAGCAATATTACGATATGGAACGATACCAAAAAATTGTAGGAGAAGATAATCTTGAAACACTCAACAATGTAGATGAGGAGCAAGTAAAAAATGTGGAGTTCGATATAAACATAACCGAATCGGTATCATCTCCTGTATATCGCATAGCCTCAAACGAATTTTTGTTAGACCTCTTCAAAATGGGGCAAATAGATTTGAGAATGTTACTCGAAAACGGTTCATTTCCCTTTGCCGACAAACTATTGCAAAGTTTGCCACCGCAACAATAATCTTTTTTGTTATAGATTGCAATTGGGCTAATTAGAAGGACTAATTAGCCCAATTAACTAACAACCAACAACTAATAACTAACAACTAATACCCCTCTTGCACCATTAACTCTTTTTATTTAAATTTGTCTTGTTATATCTTTTGTAAAGAAAAATAAACAACAAACATAAATTTTATGAAAAGAGTATTACTATTTTTTGTGGTGTCAGTATTGGCAATACTAAATTGTCAACATCTAATGTCGCAGGAGGGAGAGGGAATAAAGTTACCAATTCAATCAACTTTGGTAAGTGTGCAAGGTTATATGGATAACACTGCTGATAAAATAGCAGATGGAAATTATGCAACTAAATTTGAGTCGTTGGAATCCCAAGAGGTAGGAACAACAGCAACTGTAACATTGGCAGATGCTACAAAATTGCAGAAAGTTAAGTTGTATTTTGGAAATAACCTATACTACTATTGTCCAAGTAAAATTAAACTGCAAGTATCAACCGACAATGTAGTATGGACCGATGTTGAAGGCTCAGAAGTTGCCCTTCAAGATGCCGCCGAGTATGACAATGCTACAATATCATACGTAGTAACTATAAATACAAACGGGTACACTGCAAAGTATGTAAGAATGGAGATTGTTGAGGTAGGAAATTCTTGGTTTCAATTGTATGAATTTGAGGTTTATCGTTCAGAAACAGTTGAAGCCCGAACAATATCAGTGTCGGTTAATGACGCATCAATGGGAGAGGCTTATATAGGAACAGCAGGAATAACTGAGGCAACAAATCAAACAGGATACGTAACAATAACAGCAACTCCTGCCGAAGGTTACAAATTTATAAACTGGACAGTTGCTGGTGAGGAGGTAAGTACAAGTGCAATATACTCCGATTTAGAGACAGGGGATAAAGAGTACGTAGCAAACTTTAGAGCATTAAAGGTATTCAATGTGTCACTATCGGTAAACAATGCCCAAATGGGAAGTGCAACAGCGACACAAACTGGCGAGATACTTGAAGATACTCAAGTAACATTCACAGCAACA
>JAFQBL010000058.1 GCA_017416695.1 Bacteroidales bacterium
CCTACAGAAGTTGTTTTCACAGTTTCAGTTTCTGACGAACAACCGACAACCGATATTAAAAGCAAAACCGAAAGCAATAATGTAATACCTCTTTTTAACATCCTCAAATCAAGCACATTCCTTTCTGTAAACAATATAATTTAAAGACCAAGACCAATCTCAATTTCGTAATTATACTTTTTCATTGCAAGAAGATATGTTAGTTTTGCGTTATCGAGATTTAACTTAGCACTTGTTGCAATGTTCATATATGTAACAAGCTGGGTATTGGTTATCATTCCGAGGTCATACTGCAAGGTTGCAATCTCGTATTCCTTCTGACGCAATGAATAATTTTCGCCTGCCAATGACAATGCATCGTCAGCATCAAGAACAGAATTATATACACTGTTTATGTAGAGCGATGTTTGGGTTACTGCATTATTATAATTAACTTCCGCTGTTGATTTAGCCTGATTAGCATCTGAATGTTGAGCAGATGTCGGTCCTACAAGTATTGTCACCTTCGTATATCTATCCGCCTGCAGGTAAACAGATTTAAGCTGATACAAATCAAGTCTGTTGTTAATTGCTTTTTCTGTATCGGTTTCAAGCACCGCATTGAAGTCTTCATATACGATTTCATCTGTCAAAACGAACTTTGAATTTTTGCTATTTACAAACAGCTTAGCTGCAAATGATTTTACTGCTAAATCAAGATCCCTTACACTTTTATTATACTGCGCCTCAGCCTCATTTTTAGCATACGTAGCATTACTCACATCAAGCGCAGAGACCATACCTAAAGAAAACTGCAAGTTGACATTTGTAAGATTATTTGAAGCAAGTTTAAAAGCACTATATGACGTTTCAACAATATCCTCTGCAACTTTTATCTTTTTTCCAGTTCTGTCAACAAGTAAAAATTGACACTCGGGAAACATAATAGCCAAAGGAATACCTGGGAAACCACCACCAGTGCCAACATCTAAAATCTTACTTCCAGGAGTAAACTCTATAATTTTAGCAATAGCCAACGAGTGTAAAATATGGTGTTCGTAAAGGTTGTCAATATCCTTGCGTGAAATAACATTAATCTTTTCATTCCAATCACGATATAGAGCATCTAATGCCTCAAACTGAGCGATTTGTGTATCAGTAAGTTTTTTGAAGTATTTTCTAATCTTCTCCATAATTCAATAAATTACAATAAACTTTTTATAGGAGTATTATCAATCATATATCTCTCAATATCAGAGTAGGGGATAGAGACCTCTATTGCACCTAATGCGTAAGGAGCAATCTCGTAAGGATTGTATATCCAGTGAATACCCTCATCATCAACAAAGAAGTTCTCAGTAACATTAACATTATCCATATCAATGTCATCAGCATACTCTTCACGAGCAAGTTCCTCCTTGATAAGAGATAAAACATTAGGTAAAAACTCCTCTTTAAAAATAGAGTTAATGAAAATCTCCTTATTATCATAAAAGTCATAAACATAGCACAAGGTTGTGTTCAAACCGTGAGCACCACCAGTGTAAATGTATGTATCGCAAGAGTAACTTAAAATGCCATGAGCATTATATAAAATATCGTTACTTAAGATATATTCATAATTCATCCAACTCTCTCCCTCTATCTTATTCTCTGGAGTAGTACCGCAGACCTCTGTAATATAATTTTTAATTAAATCTTTAGTCAAGGAATTAAGGGCATCTTCGGTATTCTCCTTTTTAGAGTACTCTTTACCAATGCAATTTGAAATAAAATCTTTAGTAAGAAGATTATCATCACCAGCAATTCCAGTTGCTAAAGGATAAACAATATTTGTCGTAATCTCATATCGAGGCATATCATTATTGTTTGCCAAGTGATAAATGGTAGTGTCCGATAAAGAGGCAAACTCCAGTTTGTCAGAGGGGAAATTACTCTCTTCAGTTATTTTGCTGACATTCGATTTATTAGAGTTATTTATACAACCAAAGCAAATAACTGCAACAGAGATAATAAAAATAAATTTTTTCATAATAAATATAATATGTGTGATATACAAAAGTACAAATTTAAAATATAAATCCTAATAGAGTTATCTTATTTTAACCTATACAAAGGCTCATCATAAACAATATAACCCTCATCAACTAAAAAACGAACAACCTCAATAATCTTATCTCTGTTGAACGGAAGAGCATTAACAATCTGGTTAATATTACAGGCATTATCACAAAGGAGTTCATTTAGTTTGCTTTCAATTTCTGTAAAATCTCTTTTGTCAACCTCGTTCTTGTCGCTATTTAAGCAGTTATCACAAATTTGGCAACATTTACCATCTTTCTCTCCAAAATATTCGAGCAGTAAAAGTTGTCGGCACTTCTTATCATGAGTAGCATAAGTAATCATACTCTCAATTCTCTTTTGAAACCTATCTTTTCTCTCCTCGTAAACATCTTTAGGAATATGCACATATTTAGTAGCCTCTCTGGCTGCAGAGAAGAATATATAAGGATTTTGTCGTCTTGGAATATAGTGGATAATTCTCTGTCTGTTTAACGAAATCAAAGCCTCGCAAACCTCTTTAAGCGACAGAGCCGTTCTGCGGGCAAGTTGATCTTCGTTAATATAGGCATATTCCGAGAACATTCCGCTATACGAACGCATAGCACACTCTAAAACAGTCTCTTCATTTTGATGCTGAGCCTGCCAATTGTATAACTCATCTCTATCAACCAGGAACATCATTCTTGCGGCGGCATCAACATTCTCAACGTACTCAACGTAGCCACAAAGTTCAATAATCTTGATAGCATTGTATGCAGTTAAAATAGGGAACTTGTATATTGAGCAGAATTTGTTAATATCAAATTCCTTAATTAAACCATCACCCGAACCAACAGCCACTTCGTAAAAATCGCATAAAGCATCATAACAGCGAATAATAAATTCCTTTTCAGGAAACGAGTCTGCAACACGCTTATTTAGTTTAGTCTTATCGTTCTTGGAGTACAATATAACAGCATAAGCCTTTTTGCCATCACGCCCTGCACGACCAGCCTCTTGAAAATACTCTTCAGGAGAGTTTGGTAAATCCATATGAATAACAACTCTCACATCGGGTTTGTCAATACCCATACCAAAAGCATTAGTAGCAACAATAACCCTACACTCATCATCCTTCCATCGTTGTTGTTTTTGGTTCTTATCTTCATTGCCCAATCCTGCATGAAAAAAGTCTGCCGAAAAACCGCAACTCTGTAAATCCAGAGCAACCTCTTTGGTACGTTTACGATTGCGAACATAAACGATGGCACACCCCTTAACTCGGTTTAAAATTCTAACCAGTTCCCCATTCTTATCATCGCACTCTCTAACAACGTATGCAATATTTTTACGTGCAAAACTCTTTTTAAAAACATTCTCCTTTTTAAAAAGAAGTTTATTTTGAATATCCTTAACAACTTCAGGAGTTGCTGTAGCGGTAAGAGCAAGAATGGGAGCAGACGGAAAAATTTTTCTAATCTCAGCAATATTAACGTATGCAGGTCTAAAGTCGTATCCCCATTGCGATATACAGTGAGCCTCATCAACAACAATCATAGATATGCACATCTGTTTAAACTTCTCTAAAAACATTTCGCTGCTCAAACGTTCGGGCGAAACATACAAGAATTTATAGTTTCCAAATATGCAGTTTTCAAGGGCTATATTAGTCTCCCTTTTGCTCATTCCAGAATGAACATAAGTGGCTTTAATATTTAAATCACGTAAATGATCCACCTGGTCTTTCATTAACGAAATAAGCGGAGTAATTACAATGGCAGTACCCTCTGTTACTAATGCAGGCACCTGAAAAGTAATAGATTTGCCACCGCCAGTAGGCATAAGCCCTAAGGTATCCTTCCCCTCTAAAACAGAGTTTATAATATCCTCTTGCAGTGGTCTAAAAGAGTCGTAACCCCAATATCGTTTTAAAACTTCGTGAATCATTGAACGCATAGTTATATAAATACAAAAATACAATAATATTATATGCCCAACCAAATATTTTACAATATAAAATAGGAGTAATAAATTTAGATGTTTTTAAGTAATTTTGCTATAATTTTTTATGATTATATAACAAAATGTTATATCTTCGCAAATGTTTTGAAAAAATGAATTGTCAATAAAAAAATAGGAAACTATGTCTGTAGTAAAATTTTACAAATCAGAAGAGCAAGTACCTTTGGAAATGCATAAGGTACGCGTTGTACAAAAATTATATCTCCCAACAGTTGAGGAGCGAGTAAAAAAATTAGCCGAAGCAGGAAACAATACATTCCTTTTGCAAAACCGCGATGTATTTATGGATATGCTTACCGACTCTGGTGTTAATGCAATGTCCGACAATCAAGTTGCGGCAATGATGCAAGCCGACGACTCATACGCAGGCTCTGAAACATGCAATCGCTTGATGAAAGTAATAAAAGAGGTATTTGGAACAGAATATTTCTTACCAGCACACCAAGGACGTGCATGTGAGAACATCCTTGCCGAAACATTCGTAAAACCAGGCGATGTTGTTCCAATGAACTTTCACTTTACAACAACAAAAGCGCACATCACACGTAAAGGAGGTTCAGTAGTTGAGTTGATACGTCCAGAGGGGTTACTACCACAAAGTGACAACCCATTCAAAGGAAACTTTGATATACCTGCATTAGAAAAATTAATAGAGGAGGTAGGAGCAGACCACGTACCATTTGTTCGTATCGAGGCAGGAACAAACCTTGTAGGAGGACAACCACTTTCATTAGAGAATATGTTACAGGTAGCAGAGGTATGTAAGAAAAACGGCATATTAAGCGTATTAGATGCTTCGTTGCTACAAGACAACCTCTACTTCATGAAAACACGCGAGGAGGCATGCAAGAATATGACTATCAAAGAGATTATGCGTACCCTTTGCGAAAAAATGGATTTGATTTACTTCTCAAGCCGCAAATTAGGATTTGCACGTGGTGGAGCAATCGTATCAAACAATGAGAAGTTGATTTTGAAGATGAAAGAGTACATACCTCTATACGAAGGATTCCTAACATACGGAGGAATGGAAGTACGTTCAATGGAGGCAATGGCAGTAGGATTGTTAGAGACACTTGATGAAGAGATAATCAATCAAGGACCAATCTTCATTGAATACCTTGTAAAAGAGTTGAACGATTACGGAGTACCAATGATATTACCAGCAGGAGGATTAGGAGCACACATTAACGCAATGGAGTTCTTAAAAGGAATGCCACAAAGTCAATATCCAGCAGGAGCATTAGCAACAGCACTATACATAGCAGGAGGTATTCGAGGTATGGAGCGTGGATCATTATCAGAACAACGCAACCCCGACGGAAGCGAAAACTTTGCAGAGATGGAGTTGGTACGTTTGGCATGTCCTCGTCGTGTATTCACACTATCACAAATAAAATATTGTGCAGATCGTGTAAAATGGCTATATGACAACCGCCACCTAATTGGAGGTTTGAAGTGGGTAGAAGAGCCAGATGTATTACGTTTCTTCTTTGGAAAATTAACACCAATAGGCGATTGGCAAGAGAAACTTGCTGCTAAATTCCGTGAAGATTTTGGCGATAGTCTATAAACATAAAAAGGGTAGAGGATTAGTTCTCTATCCTTTTTCAACAAATCAAAACATATAATTGTTATAGAACAACGCACACTTGCAACTGACAAGATTGCGTTGTTCTGTCTTTTTGTCATATTTTTTATAATAAAAACCCGCATAATAAAGTTTGGCACAGAATTGGTAGATATATTAACGAAGGAGAACAAACCTTTGTAATTAAAGATATTTATTAACAATTAAAATAGAAAGATATGGAGATTAAACCATTAGCAGACAGAGTGTTGGTAAAACCAGCACCTGTACAAGAAAAAACAGTAAGCGGAATTATAATTCCAGATTCAGCAAAAGAGAAACCACTTCAAGGCGAAGTTATTGCAACAGGTAACGGAACAAAAGATGAAGAGATGGTAGTAAAACAAGGCGATAATGTATTATATGGCAAATACTCAGGAACAGAAGTAGAGTTCGATGGAGTAAAATACCTAATAATGCGTCAATCAGATATACTTGCAATCATAAAATAATAGTTTATAAATTAAATCTAATACAATAAAGTTATGGCAAAAGATATTTAATTCAACATAGATGCTCG
>JAFQBL010000059.1 GCA_017416695.1 Bacteroidales bacterium
CAGTTTTTGAGGGGATTGTATCAATGGCATCAATCACAAACGAAAAACCTCCTTGCCCAATAAAATCTTTTATCTCTTCAGGCTCTAAAAACCTATGCTCTGCATGTAACTTTATATTGGGGTTAATATCCAAAATACGTTGAGCCATAACCTCAACTTTGCTCTTACCTAAGGCAGAGGTTGTTGCTGGCAGTTGTCGGTTAAGGTTTGTTATTCCAACAGTGTCGCCATCAACAATAGTCATCTCGCCAACTCCTGCTCTGGCAGCAAGTTCGGCAGCATAGGCTCCCACTCCTCCAAGCCCCACAACTAAAAGATGCGAAGAGGATAGACTCCGTAAGCCCTCCTCTCCAAGCAATAACTCACTGCGCGATAACCACTCAGGCGTCATATATAAAGTTACTATATTTTACTATAACTGGTTGTTCAAGATAGCCTCATCCATTGCTCTTGCAGCACGGCGTCCGTCTCCCATTGCAAGAATAACTGTTGCACCACCACGAACAATATCGCCACCTGCATAAAGGTCGTTAAGTTGAGAACGCATTGACTCTTCATCTACTACGATTGTTCCTTTACGGCTTATCTCCAAACCTTTAATAGCATTGGGGATTAATGGGTTGGGCGATACTCCGACACTTACTATAACCTCATCAACCTCAATAGTCTCAATTGCTCCTGGTATTGGCTCTGGCGAACGGCGTCCCGAAGCATCGGGCTCTCCAAGTTGCATCTTTTGCAAACGAACTGCAGTAACTCTACCCTTTTCGTTTCCTATATACTCAATTGGGTTATGCAATGTAAGGAACTCAACGCCCTCTTGTTTTGCATGGTGAATCTCCTCTCGGCGTGCAGGCATCTCATCCTCGCCTCGACGGTAGATAATCATTGCTCGCTCTGCTCCAACGCGACGTGCTGTACGAACTGAGTCCATAGCAGTGTTACCACCACCAATAACTGCAACACGTTTTCCTTTAACAACTGGAGTATCGCAATCGTCACACGCAGCACCCATCAGGTTTACACGTGTAAGATATTCGTTGCTCGACATAACTCCAATAAGGTTCTCTCCTGGTATGTTCATAAAGCGAGGCAGTCCTGCACCACTTGCTACAAAGATTCCACGAAATCCCATTTGGTGCATATCATCGTAAGAGATAGTTTTACCAACAATGCAATCGGCAATAAACTCAACGCCCAAAGCACGAAGGTTGTTTATCTCAACATCAACTATTTTGTTTGGCAAACGGAACTCAGGGATACCATATTTCAACACACCACCAATCTCGTGCAGTGCCTCAAATACTGTTACTGAGTAACCCAGTTTAGCCATCTCGCCTGCAAATGACAATCCAGCAGGACCTGAGCCTACAACAGCAATCTTAATGCCGTTCTTCTCTTTAGTTTCGGGCAATGCCATCTTTCCGCTCTCACGTTCATAGTCGGCAGCAAAACGCTCCAAATAGCCGATAGCAACAGGCTCTTTGCCCAATTTAAGTTTATAGAAACACTTTGACTCACACTGTTTCTCTTGCGGGCATACACGACCACAAACAGCAGGCAAAGCACTTGTCATCTTTAAAGTTTTGGCAGCCTCCAAGAACTCTCCACGCTCAATGTTTTTAATGAATGTGGGGATGAAAATGTTTACTGGGCAACCTTGCATACATTGAGGATCGGGGCAATCCAAGCAACGCGATGCCTCACGTTGAGCCTGCTCCATTGTCAGACCACAGTTTACCTCCTCGTTATTTGTTATACGATATTGGGGATCGAGTTCGGTCATCTTAACACGCTCAATCTCAATTCTATCTTTATTCTTTTTCTCTTTACGCAATGCCTCACGCCACTCACTGGCACGTTGGGCTGCAATCTCTTCTTTACTCATAATGCAATCTGTTAGAGTTATTCAACCTCTTTATACGAAGACAATCTCATTAACATCTCATCAAAGTCAACCTGATGAGCATCAAACTCAGGACCATCAACACAAACAAATTTTGTTTGTCCGCCCACAGTTATACGGCATGCACCACACATACCAGTACCGTCAACCATAATTGTGTTTAACGAAACAACAGTAGGTATTTCGTATTTTTTGGTTAGCAACGATACAAACTTCATCATTATTGCGGGGCCTATGGTTACACACATATCAACCTTTTCGCGATTGATAACCTCCTCTGCTCCGTTTGTTACAAGACCTTTGTTTCCGTACGATCCGTCATCGGTCATAATGATAACCTCATCGGCAGCAGCACGCATCTGCTCCTCAAGAATAATTAAATCTTTGGTACGGGCAGCCAAAATCACTACCACACGATTGCCTGCCGCCTTCATTGCCTCAACAATAGGCAAAAGGGGAGCAACACCTACACCTCCACCGCAACATAATACAGTACCTACCTTCTCAATGTGAGTTGCCTGTCCTAATGGACCAACAACATCGCAAAGATAGTCTCCAGCATTAAGTGCACATATCTTCTTTGTTGACTTACCAACTGCTTGAATAACCAAAGTAATAGTTCCTTTCTCTTCATCGGCCTGAGCAATGGTTAGGGGAATACGCTCGCCCTTTTCACATGCTCTCACTATAACAAAGTGTCCTGCTTTTCTCGCCTTTGCAATAAGTGGAGCCTCTACAACCAACTTTACTACATTCTCTGAGAAATACTCTTTTTCTACAATTTTATTCATAATCTATAATTGTTAAATCTCCTTGCCTTTGGCAAAGGATTTCTTATAATTTTACAAAGGTAAAAATAATATTTTAAATATCAGTTGTTAGTTGTTAGTTTTTAGTTATTAGTTATTAGACTAATTAGGCTAATTAGTCTAATTGGACTAATTGGACAAAAAAATGGTTTGCACCAAAAATGCAAACCATTTTTATCTGATAACTAAAAACTATTTTACAACTTTAATAGTCTCTTCCGCTACTTTTATGATGATTACTCCTGTGGCAGTGGTTGGGATGGTTGTTACGCCGTCTTGTGCTACTGCGTTGGTTATCATCATTCCGTTTGCGGTGTAGAGAGCGACCTCTTCACCTTCCTCAGTACCGAATAGTTTAATGCCATCGGCTGTTACTACGGCTTTGATTGTTGCCTCTGCTACACTCTCAGTTATGCCTGTTGGCTCTATCATTGATACTGTGAAACGATTGGCTATTGTTGAGTATGGTGTTGCGGTGAAGGTGTAGTCTTCATCGTTCAAGCATACTGTTTCATCGGTTACTGCATCTTTTAAGAAGATGTTAACCTCTCCATCGTAACGGCTCAACGATATTGTTTGTTGGGCTTTTGAGCCTGCATATACTGTCAATGGCAACTCGGTTGGCTCAGGTTGAACAGAGATTGATGCCTCGCTTCCTGCTACATTTACCGACATTGTTGAGAAGACGTTTGCTGTTGGTGCCATATACCACGCATCTTCGTTTACTACAAAGTTCTCTGATGCATCATCTTTTAGCACTATCTTAACGCACTCATCATCGTTTATTGCAAGATTTGCTCTTCCGTAAACTCCGTTTGCAGCATTTGTTTTTGCTCCTATTGACAATGGAGTCATTATAATCTCTTGTTCTGGCAGTCCTCCTAAGTTTGCCTGGAACATTACTGATTGGAATGCTGAGATTGTTGGACTCTCTGTTTGCCCTACTGATACATATTTGTATCCATCGTGGTAGTATAGTACGTAGTCTATTCCATCGCTATGTGTCAAGTATGGCGATCCTACGTGTTGCCAGTCTTCATCTAACGGATGAGTTTCGCCTCTTGTGTTACGATAACGGGTTGCTGTAATTGTTTTTGCACTTCCGTCTTGAGTGTATATTGTCTCGCGTGTTACCTCCTCTTGTCCCTGCTGTGCTTGTTCTACATAGAATGATTTGAAACGTACTTTCATTTTATGATTTGCATCGCCATAAGCGCTGTTTCCTACCAATACAAATCCATGGTTAGCATATATCAATACTCCTGTTCCTCCTATTGTATTCCAAGTATAATCGTAATATGCTTGTCCATTAGCACGAGTAGCGCTATTATATGTTAAAACTCTTATATCTTCTTCTAATGTTGCAGGCTCCCAATTACCTGTATTTGTATTATAGAACTCAATATTTACTCCTGGGTCAAAGTCGAACGGCATTGACAAGAAGTTGAAATATGTTGGCATCTTACCGTCAATTTCATAAGGTACTTTAATCTCTTTCTCCACCACTACGTTTATTCCATCTTCTGGGAGAACTGATGCGTGTGATATTGTTGTTGCACTAAAGTCTGCCGATGATTTAAGTGTTACCTCGCCCAAGTAATCTACATCTGGGAGCAGAACATTTGTTCCTATCTCAAGGACTTCAATATCCATCTTCTCAATTTCTGCTCCTACTACTTGAATTTCCATCTCTCCCGCTGCATTCAACGATGCAGGGATAGTCAATACTTGTGCCGTTGGTAAGTTTTGAGAGTATCCTCCAACCTGCAAGTAACAAGCATCGGTTGTTTTTACTGTAATATTCAAGTCTTTAGTTGCTGTTCCTGCCAATTTTGTTATTGAAGATTGAGGTTGTACAGTAAACATAAAATCGACATACTCACCATCGCCATATGACCCCGATGGTGCAATAGTGATTTCAGGGTAGGTTCCGCCTGTTACAATAAAACGGTATACTACATTAGTTCCTTCTCCTAATTCATTTTCTCCATTTTTAATTGTTATTGGTATAGATACTGTATATTGGTCTCCATCTTTTGTAAATTTATAACCTGCGGTTGTTAAATCACTCTCAAACTCGGCGGCATTTACTTCATTTGCATTAGAGCCTATATAATTGCTTACGATAGAGCGTTGTATTTCTTCTCCTGTGTAATTGATTCTATATATCTTGAATCCATACCATTTCAAATTGAAGGTTACATCTAAATTAAATGTGGCATCCCCAGCAACAGATATTGGGGTTGTTGCTGTTCTTTGACCTTGTACAAAATTATGGTTTATAGTTCCGTTTTCAACTCCTACTCCTTTTGATATTGCCGCTCCAACAATTGTTGTTGTATTGGCATTGTAGGTTGTTATTGGAACTTCTCCTAATGAGTAGTGCGAAGATATATTATATGAAGCCGAATATACTGATGAGCAGAACAAAGATGTTGTGGGGTTGTAGGCTTTTGCTTTGATGGTTACTACTCCTTCGTTGAATGTATTCAAAGCAACCTTACCTCCGTTATCTATAACCGTTGAGTTCTCATCAGGTTCAAATCCATTGGTTGTATAATATATTTTTGTGCCTTCAACTGGATATGACAATGTTATATCAACAGTCTCTCCCATTTCAAAATATGTTCCTCCATGCGATGTAAAGGTGATGTAATTTTCATCGGCAACAATTTCAATGGCAAAGTCATATACTCTTCCGTTTGTAACAATATTGGCAGATGCTGCCTCTGTGAAATCGCTTGTCCAATCTGTTGTATAAGCCCCTACTGGCTCATGATATACAACTCTCATTCGGTAAACTCCTGGCTGAATGTTATTAGGAATGGTAATGGTTCGTGTATATCCGTCAGCACTTGCAAAAGTGCCATTGGACTCTTCATTGCCACTTTTTCCGTAACTCTCACCGCTATCAGCAAAATCTTTATCATTGTTCCAATCAACAAATATTGCTTGTTGAGTCCATTTTAATTGTGGTTCCGCTCCAGATACTGCCTCATGACTCATATCACTACTCCATTGCTTAAATGTTAAATCAAGAGTTGTTGTTCCAGATAAAACTTTAATAGTGTTTGCCGTCTTATCTATTAAGGCTCCCATTGTTGTTGGTGTTTCAGTTGAAGATCCGCTATTGCCAAAGGCTGTATATTCGGGATCAATTCGAGGCAATGAAGTTTCGCTATCTGCATTAAATACTGTGGTAGATATATCTCCTGCCTCTACGGTTAATGACTTCAAATATCGGTTTATTTGTGTCTCATTTCCTGTATATTTCAATTTAACAGCAGGATAATCTTCTTCGAATACTGCCTGATAAACCTCATCTTTAAGGATAGTTGTTTTAAATGGGTTTTGTATTGAAATAGGCTCATCATTCAATGTCCAATGTATAAATTTACCACTTGTGGTAGGTTCTGCAGTAAGTGTGATTGTTGTGGCATGATCTACGCTTCCTTCACTGTTTTTACCATCTATTGTTACTGTACCACATTCTTGGTTGTTTGAGGTAGCAGTTACACTCCATACTTTTACAAAGTTTGCACGATATGTTGTATCGGCAACTATTGGTTTTGTAAGGTCGGCATTTTCTGAGATTAAATTTCCGTTGTTGTCTGTCCAACTCAAGAAACGGTAACCACCATTTGGTGTTGCCGATAGGCTTACAATACCTGATGCCTCAATTTGAGTTCTATCCTCACCGTTTATTGTTGCACTACCTCCCTCTGAAGGTGCAACAACTACTTTTACAGTGTGTGGAACTGCCTCTCCTTTTATCTCAAATAGGAAGTCGATGTATGTTCCTTCTGTTAATGTAGAAGAATTAGGAGAGGTTACTTCGGAGTTAGCAGACATTGCTCTGATTATAACAATATCTCCTTCCTGCACATCCTCTTTGGCAAATGTGAATCGGAATGATACTTTATTTTGATCTTTTTCTACTATTATTCCATTATCTGCTTGTGATGCAGTTTCAATATCTGACCAGAATTTTGTAGCATTTGCAGCACCAATAGGACCATATTGTCCGTAGACTTTCTTCTCTTCATTGCCCTTGTTGAGTTGATAGAATTTCATTCCTCCCCAATGGGTAGCAATTGTTAATGTCAAATAAATATCTGCTCCTGCTTCTGCCTCAATAACATCTGTTACTCCTCGTTGGCGTGTATAGCCTGAACCTGTAACAGAAGGAATTTCTGATAGATCGATAACACCTGGGGCTACTCCTACTGAGTTTTCTGAAATCTCTGCGCTGGTTATATAGTTTACATTTCCTACTGTAGAATATTGAGGTTTTTGAATAAGTGCATATTTATCTGTTGCTGTAAGTGGAGCAAAATGAGCGGTATATGTTTTATTGCCTGATGTTGCATCGTTATATGTTGCATCTGTACTTACTTCAACATCACCAACTGTCCATTTAACAAATTTGTAGCCTTCGTTTGCTGTTGCCTTAATTGTTACTATTTCAGATGTTGTTATTGTTTTTTCATCAGTTCCTTCAATTGCAACCTCTCCTTTTTCTGTATCAGATGATGATACTGCAACTGCTATTGTGCGTTCATCAATCTCTTGTGGTATAACACTTATTGCAGAAGAGAATGTTCCATTATCATAAGGTATTTTTGCTCCGTCCCATTCTCCTGTGGTAGTTTTAACAACAATTACTCCCGCCTCGGCATCACCTCCATCATTTTTATGTCCTCTTAAAAGAACTGTTAGATATACATTTCCAAACAAATCTTGGTTAGAGACAGTTACATTCGCATTAATATTGTTGTATAACTTGGCAATTGAGAATTTTGTTTTATCACTTGCAACATCCTCTATACCATCGGGGCTTGCATCAGAGTAATTCCCAGTTCCGAATGGTGGGAATGCCATATATTTATTATCTGATGTTTTAAACATATAGTAGTTTCCGTTTACCTCGCAAGTAAATTTTGCTGTTGCGGGTAGCACTGTAGTGCCCTCTGTATATGAAGCAATTGCTAATGTACCATTGTTGTTGTATATGTAATATTTACTATTGCCATGACCTACTATAAATGAGTAGAGATTTCCTGCGGCGGGCATCTCAACGTCTGTTGATGCATAGTAAGCGTCTATTGCATTTTGCAATGCCATTCCGTTTACAGCATTTGAGTTAGCCTTCGCTGCATCAATTGCACTTTGCAATGTTGTGCGAGCAGTTGAGTTTGCTTTTGGATAACCTACTCCTGTTTTGTTTATTAGTGTTTGTGCGTCTGATAACAATTCTTCAGTGGGAACAGATACTATACCTATTTCATATAGGTTACTATATGTTGCTGTATATGCAACTTCGTGTCGTGCCCATCCATCAAATAATCCAGATGATAACACAATTAAACAACTTGTAGGAGATGTTGAACTTGGACGTCCTGTTGATATATAGTAAGTTCCTGCTACTGTTCCGCTTCCATCTCCTAAAGTCCAATCGCAATATGTTGCATCGTATGTTGATAAAGTTCCCTTATTATCGTTTGTACCTTTAGCAGTGGCATCGTTGGGACTATCTTGATTACGATAAATCATATAGTCATTGGTTGCAATGTTTTTGAATGTATATTTGCCATTTGAAAGTTTTTCACATAAGAACTGAGCAGATGTTCCCAAACTCTCGGCTGTTTGACTTGTTGTTCCTAATGATAATACATCGCTACCATTTACATATAATGCTCGTTTATCTCCATTTTGTTGAACGTTTGTGAATGTTACAATTTTACCATCAAATGGATCTTTGTTTAACTCTGCATATATAGCATCAACTTGTGCAGTAGTTGGATTATCGCCCAATGCATTAATTTTTGTGGTTAATTCTGTTTTTGTTGCAGTTGGGAGTGTTGAAGCATTAACCGCAGCAGTTAGATATGTTTTTACAAATGTACCTCTGTTTACATCTGTTTTTAGGCTATATGCATTGTTTGTTAATTGCTCAATAGTGTAGGCTCTGTATATATTGTTATATCCCTCAAAGCCGTGTGTTGAACTACCCCAAGGATCTACTCCACTAGGGAATGATGTTGTTATTGGGTTTTGTACAGTTCCGTCACTTGTCAAATCTTCCTCATAAATGAATCCTACTTTGCCATCGGCTTGCAAGTCCATTGAACTATATGCCGACTCAGTTGTACTTACTTGATAGAATCCGTTCCATCCTGTTGCGAAATTTGCAACAGTATTCATATCATCAAGGTTAGTAAGTTCTTTATAATAGATACCTACATTTACACGACTATTACCTGTAGGTTGTGATTGTAATGCAAGGTACATCTCTTTGCTGTCGCTGTTACGTTTTACCGGAACAATCAAAATTTCTCCGTTGGTATTGTTGCTACCAGGTGCTTGATTTGAACCGTCAAATGTACTTGTTGCTGAACTACTCCAACTTCCTTCGCCTGTTGTTGTATTTGTATATGTATATATATTATAGATACGACCATTTCCGTTTGCATTGCGACTTGAAAGTATTACTCTTCCATCGGGTAACTCCTCGCATTTTGGTTCGTTTCCATTTTCTGGTGTGAGTACTGCCGATGCTCCTCCAAGTGCATGCCATGTTTCTCCAAAGTCGTCAGAGTAGATTACTCGGTTTCCATTTGGACGGGCACACATTGCAGCGTATAAACGGTAGTATTGACCTACTTTTACTATACGGCTTTGGAATACTTTACCTCCTGCTATAAATGCCGACTGAACTGTATTGACATTATCATATAATGAGTAGATTTTTTCTGTTATGTTTTTAGGTTCTTCCCAATCCCAATTTCCTGTGGTTTCGTTATATGTTCCGTATATAACTCCAATCATATTGGGATTACTGCGAGTTGCCGCAAAATAGTGGGTACATCCTGCAACTACAAATATTGCAACTTTATTGCTTGTGCGGTCTGCAACAATTGCAGGGTCTCCGAATGCAATTTCAAATACGTTTGTATTGGCATTTATAAGAGATGCATCTCCTACTGCTACATTTTTTTCTTCTCCCCAAGTTACTCCGTTATCTTTACTTACACGACATACAAGATCTACTTGACCATAACCAGGGTCTGTTCCACAAATCAAGTGTGCGGCTACTGCTATCAAATGGTTGTTATATGCTTTTGCAATACCCGGAATACGATATGGATATATTTGGTTGGCTTGACTTATATTCGCTGATGAGAACAAATTTTGCTTTTTCTCATTTGTGGGTGTTGAGTCTTCGACTTTTATGGTAAAGTCAACCACACACATTCCGTTTTCTTTATCTGATGTTGCATCGGCGTCTATTTTATCCCACATTACGGTATATCTTGCTCTATATGTTCCATTAGGTATAGATTCAGGAATTGTAAATACTTTCATTGTTCCTGGTTTTGGATCAGCATCTGTAGTTGTGGATGTTCCAGTATGATCATATCCATTATAGTATGTATATGCTATCAATTCACTATTCTCAGCAGGTATTCCGTTTGCTCCTAAATTGGGGGTAAAGGTTTTATCTCCGTTGAAATCCACATATAAATATCCATGCATCTTCCATCCAGACCAATCTATTGTGGGAGTTACATCTGCTCCTTTTGTAAGAGTAATTACATTACTTGTCTTGTCAAAATAGATTTGAGCACCAGAAGCAGAAGGTTGATTTACCGCAATTGCCGTATTTGTATTGTCAGCATCGTTAAAATTTATAGATACTAATTTTCTGTCATCAAGAGTTCTTGTTGATGTACCAAAGTCTGTGAAATAATCATTTTTGTACAAATAGAACTCGGCACAATTGGCGTGTAGATTTGCTCCTGCAGTTCCTAATGTAGTTGATGCATACAACAATACATATTGTCCACTTACTGTTGTTCCCAAATCAATCTTATGCTCTTGAGCATTATAGTTGAATGTTCCTGAAGTTACTTCAGTCATTGTCCCCGAAATATTTGATGTATTTGGTTCTGTATCACTTACATATAGTGTATAGTTGTTAATATTACCATTACATCCGTTTGGATCTGCTGTACGAGATACATAATTGAACGCATCAAATGATTGTATGCTACCTAAATTAAACATAATCCAATGAGGAACATCTGTATCGGCATTTGCTCCGTTATATTCGTTATGCCACCATGTTCCTAAGTTTCCGTCAAAAGCATAACGTGCCATACCTTCTGAAGCATCGTTGGCATGCTCTGAACTTGCTGATGCAGTCCAACCGCTTCGATCTAACTGTACCAAACTGGCTTTTGCATTTTGATACGGGAATAACGCTAATAGTACAAGCGTTAATGCCCAAAGTAGTTTTTTCTTCATACTCATAATTTTTTTTATTAATATTTTTTTATTGTTTTCTATTCTAATCCCCTCCCCCAACTCCTCTCTAATAGAGTGTGGTGTAAGGTTAGTTATCATCTCTAATATTGGGGTTATAGTTATGCTATTCTATTTCACTTTTTTAGCCAAAAAAATCTATATAGCATACCATTATGTGTACACTTTGCTTTGCAAAGTTAAAACTTTATTTTGTTTATTTATCTTTTTTAATGTTAAATTTTTATGTTTTAACATTTTAAGACAATTGTTTGATAAGATAACTAAGATTACTAGGGTAACTAGGATAACTAGGTGGTTAGGGGAACTAAGGTGGTTAGGAATGAGGAGTGAGGAATGAGGAGTGAGGAATGAGGAGTGAGGAATG
>JAFQBL010000060.1 GCA_017416695.1 Bacteroidales bacterium
AAGTTACAGCATCATTCTCTTCTCCTTCAGTTGAACCTGCTGGTTCATCAACATAGTAACGAAGATAGTAAAGTTTACTCTTTTCATCCTTATAGATTACCTCCTCGTTGCTGAGTGCAGTTTGTGCCTTGGGATCCCAGTTTACCATTCTCAAACCACGATATATCAAGCCTTTATTATATAAATCAACAAAAACCTTTATTACACTCTCGCTTCGTTTCTCATCCATAGTAAAGGCTGTTCTGTCCCAATCGCAACTTGCTCCAAGTTTACGCAATTGTTTAAGAATTATACCGCCATGCTCTTCGGTCCATTCCCATGCGTGTTTCAAAAATTCATCGCGTGTGAGATCACTCTTTTTAATTCCTTGCTCCGCTAATTTTTTAACAACTTTTGCCTCAGTTGCTATTGATGCGTGATCGGTACCTGGAACCCAACAAGCGTTCTTTCCCTCCATTCTCGCACGACGGACTAATATATCTTGAATTGTATTGTTTAGCATATGCCCCATGTGTAATACTCCTGTTACATTTGGTGGGGGTATTACTACTGTATATGGTTCTCTACCATCGGGTGTTGATTTAAACAAATTATTGTTCAACCAATATTCATACCACTTCTTCTCTACCTCTGAAGGATCGTACTTTGATGCTATTTCCATTTGTCTTATATAAATGCAATAAGGAGTTGAGTAAAAAATTTTATTCAACTCCAATATTAAATATTCTTTACGTTATACTCTTTATTAATCCTTTTTTAGAGTCATTTCCTCATCTGCACTACGGAAATATACCTCTCCTTTTTTATACTCCTCTATTGCTATTAGAGTTGGTTTAGGCATACGCTCATAGTATTTTGAGATTTCTATTTGCTCGCGATTTTCAAATACCTCTTCTAACGAGTTATCTGATGCAGAAGATGCATAATCTTGTAATTTTTTCTCTAAATCGGTTTTTATCTCCGCTGCAATTTGATTTGCTCTTTTTGAGATAATAGCTACTGTCTCATAAATGTTTTCTGTGTCTTTACACAACTCCATTGTGTCGCGTGTTACTGTTGTTGTTGGAGCATTTACTTTCTTGAAATCCATATCTAATTTTTGTTAATCGTTTACGTATTTTTGTGCTACTTTTAAAATCTTATCTGCCTCTTTTTTATATTTTCCCTCTGGAAACTCGTTTACATAGTTATAATATTCATCTATTACTCCTCTGAAACGTTCTTTCTTTTTCTCTATCACACTCTTAACTGCTTCTTGATATCTTGAGCGTAATATCATCATTTCAAAATCTTCTTTATAATTTGTATAGGGATAATCCATTATGGCATTATTTGCAGTGATTATTGCTGCCTGATAATTATTGCCTCGATAATCTCCTAAATTATAATAGAGTTTTACAGTCAATAACTCTTTCTCTGCTAACTTCTCTTGAAGTTCAAATATCAAATTTCTGATCTCCTCTGCCTTATCACTTTGAGGATAGTAATCCAAGAAGTTTTTTAATTCATCTATTGCTTTATAAGTATCGGTTTGATCCAACTTTGGTTCGGGCGATGCTTTTGAATATCCTATTCCCGTGTAATATCTTGCCAACTCGGCATATTCTCCACGAGGATAGTTTCTGTAATATGCCTCAAAGTATGCACCTGATGATTGATAATCTTTTTGCATATAGGCACTTTGAGCGAGTAAATACAAAGACTCTTCTGCTTTATCGGTACCTTTATAAAGAGTTATCACATCTTTTAGCAAGTTATATGTTCTTGCATATTTACCCTGCTCAAAATATGTTTTAGCATACTCATATCGTAACTCGTAATCGGTACTCTTTAATAATTTGTTATACTCGTTACACGAGGTTACAACTATACAAATTGCTAATAGTGATAATATTTTTGCTATCTTAGACATAATTCGGTGCAAATTTACAAAAAAAATAGCCTAATTACAAATGAGAAATATGTTTTTGTGCATTTTTATATTCTAATTAACTTCTTACCTATAAACAATGTTATTTTAGTAAGGTTTTGCTATCTTTGTGGATTGTTTGTTTTATATGGACTTTATTTTAAAATCGGATTTTAAACCTACGGGAGACCAACCTGAAGCAATTAAAACTCTTGTTGAGGGTATAGAACAGGGACTACCTGCCCAAACTCTTCTTGGAGTTACAGGATCGGGCAAAACCTTTACCATGGCCAACGTTATTAAAGAGGTAAAAAAACCGACTCTGATTTTAAGCCATAATAAAACTCTTGCGGCTCAACTCTATAACGAATTTAAAGGGTTCTTCCCTGATAATGCTGTTGAGTATTTTGTTTCGTACTACGATTACTATCAACCTGAGGCTTATATCCCAAGTTCAGATTTGTATATAGAAAAAGACCTTGCTATAAACGAAGAGATTGACAGATTAAGATTATCAACAACTTCTGCTCTTCTATCGGGAAGAAGAGATGTGGTAGTAGTTTCATCTGTATCTTGTCTATATGGTATTGGAAATCCACAAGATTTTAACAGCAATCTAATTCGCATTAGTTGCGGGGATAAGATGGAGCGTAACAACTTTTTACGTTTGCTGGTTGATGCTCTATATTCAAGAAACGAAACAGAGGTTGTCAGAGGTACTTTCAGAGTTAAAGGCGACACAGTTGATATTTATCTTGCATACGATAATATTATTTTGCGGGTTATGTTCTGGGGCGAAGAGATTGACTCAATTGAGACAATTGACCCTTCAAACGGAAGGGTGACAGGAAATTTTTCTTCGTTTAATATATACCCTGCAAATCTTTTTATTACATCTAAGGAACGTATTGACAAGGCTCTTGCCCAAATTGATATAGATTTGAGCAGACAGGTTGTATTCTTTAATAGCGTTGCCAAAGAGGTTGAGGCAAAAAGAATATATGAACGTGTATCGTACGATATGGAGATGATTAAGGAGATTGGATATTGCTCTGGCATTGAGAACTATTCAAGATATTTTGATGGAAGAGAAGAGGGCTCTCGCCCATTCTGCTTGCTTGATTATTTCCCAAAAGATTTTTTACTTATCATAGATGAGAGTCACGTTACAGTTCCACAAATTAGGGGTATGTACGGTGGCGATCATTCTCGCAAACTAAATTTGGTTGAATATGGCTTTAGACTTCCTGCAGCAATAGATAACAGACCTCTTAAGTTTGATGAATTTGAGGCACTTACTCCTCAAACTATTTATGTTAGTGCAACTCCTGCTGATTATGAGTTGGAAAAATCAGAAGGAGTAGTTGTTGAACAGATTATCAGACCAACAGGACTTTTAGATCCTATTATTGAGGTTAGGCCAAGCCTTAACCAAATTGATGATATGCTTGAGGAGATTCAACTCCGCATTGAGCGTAACGAGAGGGTTATGGTTACAACCCTGACAAAGAGAATGGCTGAAGAACTAAACTCATATCTCCTACGCTCAGGTATTAGAAGCAACTATATTCACTCTGATGTTGAAACTTTTGACCGCGTTGAAATTTTAGCAGGTTTAAGAAATGGTGCATACGATGTTTTGATTGGTGTAAATCTTTTAAGAGAAGGTTTGGAT
>JAFQBL010000061.1 GCA_017416695.1 Bacteroidales bacterium
ATTTATATTATACTGATTCAACAAAACTTGAGTTAGAGGATTTATGGGTTTGGTATAAGCCCAGATATTATAAAAGGGTATTCAGTAAAAATAAGCACTATATCTATCCGTATATAAATAGAGGTGAATATACAAAATTTAGAGATAAGGTAGAGGCTCTTGCTATAAAGCATTTTGGAGAGAAAAAATTTTTCAATAAAGATGGGGTTCCTATTATTGATATAATATGTTTTGGCATAAAGTGTCTAACAGAAGAGGTTTTTTTAAGATCTATTCGTTTTTCAAAGGATGCATATAATTTAGTAACAGATGAAGAGATTTTATCTTTTGCAAAGGAGTTTAATGAAACATTGAGAATATCAATATCAAATAAAGATGAGTGTAATAAGAGATCAGTGGTGAGTTTTTGTGCTCCCCATTTGTATAAATATTGAGATTTTGTAACTCTCCGATAAAAATAAAAACCTAATTAGACTTAGTCCAATTAGGTTTTTTGTTTAGTTTATACTCCTTCTATCTTTAGAATGTATAGTTAGCACCTCCGCCAAATTGGTTGAATGCTGTTTTGTTGAATCGGTCTAAATCTCCAATGTATCTTTGAGTTGAAGCCTCTGCAAAAATTCCTATGTATGATTTGAATTTCTTTCCTGGAATAGGAATTTTAGTCTCCAATTTACCATAAACATCATAGAAGTCAGCAGTAGTATATTCAAACATTGGGAATGTATATTTGTCTCTCAATCTTTCACCTTGCGACATATAGAATGAGTTAGATAAGTTCATCTTATAGTCTCCTCCAACAGATAGAGAGAATATTGATTTCTTAATTTGGAAAGTTTTCTTAACAAAGGCACCAGCCTTTATATTTGTATATTTTTGATAATAACCACTTGGGTTGTTCTTCATATCAGAGTTTATGAAGTAAGCATTAACACCTGCACTCCATGAGGGTTGTCCTGTGCGAGAAAGAACATCAAGACGGTAAGCAAAGTCTCCAGTCATTCTCTTCTCTAAATGTTTTTCATCATCTTGATCCATAACCACCCATTGTGATTGTCCAGTTGTAGGATCAGTAACGTTTTCTTGGTAGAACCAAGTACCTTTAATATCCTCAATTGCCGCTCCTAACTCAAAGTTATGAACATATTTACCCTTTGTGAAAGTGAAGCGTTCTTCTGCAAATATTTTAGTGTTGTTATATTCTCCACCAAGGAATTGATATGTATTACCTCCATCGGTTGCTTTTTCTCTATTCTTTTCAAAACCGATGTTTAAAAGGTTTCCATAATCGGGGCGTTGCCAATAAACTTGTAGGTCGGCAAAGTAAGCCAAGCCTTTAACTTCGCGTTGGTACGAAGTACCACCTTGGTCCATACATGTTCCCATACCGCTCATAACAAAGAACGATGCACTGTTTCCAGTCTCAACGGTGCTATATTTGGCATTTTCGTTAAATAGGCGGATACCTCCTGTTGCACCTATCTTAACATACTCTGCTACCTTAAAATCGATACCAGGGTTAATTGTGAAGAGCATACCTTTTGTCTCCAAACGGGGGTCTTGCTCATCAGAAGTTGTACCAACTACATAATCAGCATTAACACCAAAACGAATTAACTCTATTGGCTCCCATGAGAAGCGTCCATCAAGAGTAAACTCTTCGGTAGAGTAGTCGCTGAAAAGTGAGTCGGCAAGCATAAATGGGTTTTGTTCTGATTGATAGAGAGTAGCATTCCAAGCACGATTATTATCTTTGCCATTGTTATACGACATTCCACCTTCAAACGATACGTCACGAAGTTTTCTGACTCCGTAAACCGAGACGTTTAGGTCGCGAGTCTTTCCCGATTTGTCGAGTTGATGGAAAGCACCTTTTCCTGCTTTTGTAATAGTACCCGTTCCTGCTCCATAACTAACCTCCAAAGTTGCAAAAGCATCTATGGGAAGGTCTTTTATAAAGGTTGGGTTAATATTGCCATACGCTACATTATTCAAGTACATACAATCTTTGTACTGCATTATTGCAGCGGTTGTGTCGGCTTCTGTTGCGTTAGCAACAAAAGGGGTTGCCATTAACGATAATACGAATGCTATCTTTCTAAATTTCAACATATATCTGTTTGCTTTAATTGTGCGAGTATAATTACTCTCTTATATTTCCCTATTGGGAAAAGAGTGCCGACACCTTTGGTCGGCAACTCTTTTTATTAAATAGTTTTAATTTAAAATTATGCTCCAGGAGTTGGTTTAGCCTCAGCCTCGAAGTCCTCAGATGAGTTGTTTGTATCTTTGTAAACAACACGTCCGTCAATAGTTTCAGCAACTTTACGAGTGAATCCCATTCCGTTGTAGTTTGCTGAGTTCCAAATCATACCAGCATCAACAGTTGCAGGAAGAACAACACGGCGGTTAGTCTCTGCATTGTTTACAATGTTGATAGCGTCTTGAATATCTTTGTATTTAATCATCAAGTAAGGCTCTTGGTCAGTTCCTTCTGGTTTAGTTTTCCAGTTTTCCTCATTTGCAACGTATGCCTCAACATCATCAACTTGTGCTAATATCAAACCTGCACCAAATGCTGGGATAAGACCAAATTTTAGAGTTTGAGTTCCAGGTTTAGCAACGATTGTTAGGTTGGGAACATCTGGGTTAGCAACATATTCATCTTGGTAGTCTGTGATATCGATTTCGTAATCTGCGTTACTCAAATCAACAGTGTTAGTGTTTATCTCAATCTCCTCAGTCTCTGGATCATCTTGTATTGTCATATGGTTTTGTGCTTGCCATGCAACAACTACGCTTTCACCTGGAGCCAAAGGATATTTTTTACCTGTACCATCACCAACCCATGCAGCAACGTATGAACTTACTGCAACCTCTTTGTTTACTTCGTCATTGTCTCCCCAGAATACATTTTTAGTATTTGCTTGAACCTCAGTTTTTGCTAACAAACAGTTGTCAAGATATACTATAAATGCAGAGTTGTTATAAATCTCATAGAATTGGTCCATCATGTATGGTTTGTTATTAATAGAACTTTTACCAATTGCTGTGTAGAACTCTTTAATAACCAATGCAGATGTTAATGACTCTTCTGCTACTAATGAAACAGCAACAGACTCATAAACACTTACACCCATTCTTTGAGCATTTAATTTAACGTCAGCAGTCTCAAAAAGAGCGTTTACGTTGTATTTTCCTGGCTCAACTGTAATAGTGTAAACACCTTCTCCCATTTTGCTTGCTGTAAACTCAGCACCAGTAAGTTGGTTTCTTGCAATTACTGATTCGCTTGTAACGTCTGCCCAATCAATTGTCTCAGGTAAAGTTACGTTAACTGTTAGTGAATATTGTTTTGCACCATCACCATCACCATCACTACATGCACCTAAGAATAGCACTGCTACCAAAGGTAAGATTGTTAAAAGAAATTTTTTCATAATTGTTTATTATTTAAGTGGTTTGTGAATATTAAATTTTAATTTTCAACTCTGCTCCAAAGTAGATAGGTGAGTACATTTCGCGGTAACCACCTTGTTTGTCTTTGTGGAACATATTTGAGAATTTCAAAATATTGTTTGCTACAAACGATAGTTCAACAAATTTTTTGAACTCTTTAGTCATCTTGAAGTTAAGCATACAAGTCATAGGGAATGTTTGCTTATCGTAATAACTCATATTTGTAGTACGATCTGTCAAAGCCTCATATTGACGGTCGTATGGCATAGTTGCTTTATCCCACACTGTATAGTTGCCATGTTTGTCGTAGAAACCTTCAGGATGAACAAACCATACATCTTTTCCGTTATATACCCCTTGTTCAAATAGAGAGTTACCCTCGTTATCCTCATAAATATATTGAGCACTCTCATACCAAACAACTTGAGCAGTTGTTGTGAAGACCAATTTAAGAACAGGAATGTGTGTTACAAAACGGAAGTTTGTATTAACACGTTGAGTGATAGAGCCGCTACCAGTAGGCATAACAGCCAAATATGTGTTGTAGTCGTTCATCATTGTTCCCGATGCTGTTCCGTCGGTATATGTGGCAGAAGTTTTGTCGTAAATGTCGCTACGACCACTTTGAAATGAGTTACCTACATTCTTACGTTTAATATAGTACCATGCTCCATCAACAATAATGTCGGTCTTAATTGCTTTAATCTCACCAAAGTTGAATGAGTACTCAATACCTTGTTTAAATGTCTCGTTCTCATTCGATGGCATTTGGTATGTTACAACACGTTTTTGTGTTAAGTAAGCAACCTCTGTTTGAGCACCACCTGGAGTTGTTGTGTAGTATAGATTTCCATTCTCGTAAATAGGAGTTGCTCCTGCAGGAATTTCATCTTTCGCAAAGTTGCGATATTGCAACCAGTAGGGAACACTACTAAATCCATACTCGTTTTTGTATTGTTCATTAAAGTATGTAATTGTTCCTCTAATCTTGTTTATACGACCAGAGATACCCACCTCAAATTTGCGAGAAGTAGCAGGCTTAAGATTTGGATTTGCACTATTATTGATAACATCAGTTGTCATAATGGCAAGTGAACGATCAGGATTTCCCGATACATATCCGTTATAAGTTGTATAGTCGTAATAAACAGGGTTAGGATATAGGTGTAACATAGTAGGCATTTTTGACGCCAAACCAAATCCTCCTACAACAGACAAGTCATCAAATACTTTGTTGTTTTCATGTGACAAGAATTGATATGATACGTTTACACGAGGATCAAATGTTGTCATATTGCCACGTTTGGCAAGTTCATCTATAAACAGTGTATTTATACGAACACCTGCTTGAATATTCAATGTTTGTCCTGCAAAGGTTAACTCTGTTGCATTCTCCAAGAAGTACGACATCTGGTGCATTGCAGGAATTGATTTGAATGAGCGTGGACGGGCACCTTGTCCATCGCCTGGTTTTGGGGGCGACATAATATCAAATTGCATACCCTCACCGTAGTTAGCACTTAAGTTATAGTCGGCTCCTACCTTAATATTATTAGAACCAAGTTTGAAAGTAAACATTTTGTTTGCTTTCAATTGAGCATACGCAGTAAGAGGTTTTCCGCTAATTCTGTATTCTGACAAGTATCCACTGGGAATGAAGTGAGTCTCAAACTCTCCAGGTACGCGACTATATGCGTAGGGCATTGCCGAACCTGTTTGGTATTGACGATACAAATCCTCTTGAACACTGTATGATACCGAAGCAGCGTAGTTAAAGTTGCTGATCCATGATTTATTTAGTCGCCACATACCATCGGCAGCAAAGCGGAATCCTTGATTTTTGTTTTCCAACAACTCCTCAGGACGCATACTTTCATCAGCCTTTTGAGCGCTTAAGTTTCTGTAATATGATAGTTTAAGGTTCAAACTCAAAGGAGTAGTCTCTTTCATAAATGTATTAGAGTATGCTCCGTTTGCAGTGATACGGTCGTAACCTTTGTAGGTCATACGGCGGTCAGCGAACGATTTAGTATAGTCGGCAGAAAGGTTAATGGCTCCACGATTCTTTTTCATAGTGAAACCTTTACCAAAGTATGCAAGTTTTGAGTTGGGGTCAATTTTAACTTTAGCCTCGTAAGGAGTAGTACCAACTTTTGTTTTGATAACCACAGCACCCGAAGTCAAGTTTCCATACTCAGCCGATGGAATACCACGAATAACCTCAATTGACTCAATATTATCGGGAGAGATTGAACGCAAATCAACACCCCTACCACTGGTAGTTTGGTTGTTCATAGTGTTTTGAGCAGGTGATGAGTTTGTACCATGTTTTGCAGTTGAGAAAACCTGCATATTGGCATCGTTACTCATAGGGGCTCCATCCACAAACACAGCGGTACCAAGTGAGTTACTTGCATCGCCACCAGCGTCAATCTCACGAATTGAAGCCTGGCCTGCATTAGTTAAGTCGGGGTTTTTAGTTACCTGACCAGGGAGCAGTTGTAGCATATCCTCAACGCTCTTTGCTTGAAGGTGTTGAATGGCAGCCTGTCCGATAGTAGAAGCCGAACCCATTTTATGCTCTTCGGCAGTTACCACAATCTCCTCAAGTCCCAATCCCATAGGACGCATTATGATTTTGAAATCAGAAATGTTCTTTGTTACATTAACCTCTCCAACAACGGTCTCAAAACCAAGATATGAGATCTCGTATTTGTATTTACCCTGTTTAAGAGCGGTAATTTTGAACTCTCCTTTTTCGTTTGTCATTGCCCAAGAAGATGTTGATAGTTTAACCAACACCATCTCCAATGGCTCTTCACCCTCCGATGAAATTACTTTTCCCGATAGCACAAATTCACCCTTTTGTGTTTGGGCAAATGTAGTTGTTGCTACCATTAACAGAGCAAAAATTGAGAGGCTCTTTACAAACGAAACAATTAAATTTCTACAATTTCGAAGCATATATTTTCTCAATAATGTGATTATTCAAACCTTATAAATTACTTTGATATCAGGTTAACACCTTTAATATATGTAGTAAAAAATGCTCAAAAATGCACCCTAATCAAATCTTAATTAAAGTGCAAATATAGTATAATTATTTAAATTGCAACTCAAATTCTACTATATTTAAACATATATGTATAAAAAATTAACATTTTAACGTATAATTATACAATATTCTTGCAATTTTAATTAAAATTATACGATATTGCTTATTGGTGGTTGCCTAATACTGGTTAGTCTAATTAGTCCAATTAGTCTAATTAGATTAATAGAGAAAAGAATTAGTAACTCAAAAACTAACAACTAACAACTGACAACTAACAACTTTTTTTATATCTTTGCCCCACTAAAACACACTAAGTTGAATAGCAATACAGATTATCAATGGCACACACTACCTTCAGGTTTGAGGGTGGTGTACAGATATTCCCCCTCTAATGTTACCTATTGCGGATTTGTGGTTGATGCTGCAACTCGCGATGAACAACAAGGTAAGGAGGGACTTGCTCACTATGTTGAGCATATGCTCTTTAAGGGAACGCACAAGCGTAAGGCTATGAGCATATTAAACTGTATGGAGCATGTGGGTGGAGAGATTAATGCCTTTACAAGCAAAGAGGAGACAGTAATATATACCATAAGTCTTGAGCCAGATTTTAAACGTGCTGTTTCGCTTATGGCAGATATTATTCAAAACTCCACAATGCCTGAAGTGGAAAGCGTTAAAGAGAAAGAGGTTATTGTTGATGAGATAAACTCATACCTCGACAACCCTGCCGAACTTATCTTTGATGAATTTGAGAACTATCTCTTTAATGGTCACGCATTAGGTCATAACATATTGGGCGATGAGACATCACTCTCAAATATTACCCCTGCTGATGGAGTATCCTTTATGCAGAACTTTTATACTCAAACAAATATGGTCTTCTTCTTTTCGGGAAAGACCGATTTTAAACGAGTCATAAAAACTGTTCAGAGTGCAACTGAGGGGATACGCACAAATAGAGTAGAGTTTGTACGGGAGAGCCCCTCACAACTAATACGCTTTGATAAGCATGAGGAGTGTAACAACTATCAGTCTCACGCCATAATTGGCGGAGGATGTTGCTCCCTTTTTGATACCAATAGGTTTCCACTCTTTTTGCTGAACAATATAGTTGGAGGTCCTGGAATGAACAGTCTTTTGAATGTTGCCTTACGCGAGAAGCGAGGATATGTTTATAACGTGGAGGCAAATGTAACCAACTATACCGATACAGGACTCTTTACAATATACTTTGGAACAGACCGCAAGAATGTAAATCGTTGTTTCACTATAATACGTAAGGAGTTGAACAAGTTAAAACAGCGTGAACTCTCCTCGCAACGCCTAACCGATGCCAAACGTCAATATATAGGACAATTGGCAATAGGGCGTGAGATTCGTGAGAATTTGGCTGTGGCATCGGGTAAATCTCTGTTACGCTATAACCGATGTTCAACACTTGCCGAGACCATTCAAAAGATTGAATCGGTAACAGCAAAACAGATAATAGAGTGTGCAAACCAAATATATGATGATGCAAACCTCTCAACACTTGTGTTGAGTTAAGGATTTTATAATTAGTCTAATTGGAAAACTAACAAAGTTGAGCGAGAGCAAGTTCAACAAACGAATGTATGATAACTAACAACTAACAACTACCCCGCAGGGGCAACGCAGTTGACAACTAACAACTAAATATGAACCTACCTGCCGACTTTATAACACGAATGAGACCTCTGTTGGGCGAAGATTTTGATCGCTTTGCTGAGGCGTTGGGTGCATCGCAACCAGTATCAATAAGGGTAAATCCACTTAAGTGTAGCGGAGAGCCAGTGGATGCTGAACGAGTGGAGTGGAGTAGTAATGGTTACTATCTGAAACAACGCCCGTCGTTTACATTCGATCCGCTCTTTCATTCAGGGTGTTATTATGTTCAGGAGGCATCATCAATGTTTGTTGAGCAACTCTTAAAGAGGTTTGTTGATAAGCCTGTACGTTTGCTCGACCTTTGTGCCGCTCCAGGAGGTAAAACAACACTATCGCTTGCAACGCTACCACAGGGTAGTATTGTGGTTGCAAATGAGTATGTAACGCAACGGGCAAGAGTACTTGCCGAGAATGTTACAAAATGGGGCTATTCAAACACTATTGTCACCAATAACACCCCTGCCGACTATGGCAAATTGCATCACACTTTTGATGTTATAGTAGTTGATGCACCCTGTTCGGGCGAGGGAATGTTTCGCAAAGATGAAGAGGCTGTGGCACAGTGGAGTATCGACAATGTAAACCTCTGTGTAGAGAGGCAAAAATCTATTCTCTCTGATGTTTGGTCTGCCCTGAAACCTGGAGGGGTAATAATATATAGCACCTGTACATTTAACTTGGAGGAGAATGAGGAGATGGCTCAATTTATGATTGATGAGTTTGGAGCAGAGCCTATGGGGGAGGTTGAGTTGGATAAGAGTTGGGGTGTAACACGAGCATTAAAGGGTAGAGTGCCTTTCTATCGTTTTATGCCACACAAAGCAGTGGGCGAGGGATTTACCGTTACCGCTATGCGAAAACCCGAAGGGGATTACCGCCCTTTGAAAATGGGTAAAACAAAACTAAAAACCATATCGCTGCCGAACAATTTGAAACCACTATTAAAAGATAGTGCAAAATTTGAATATACCCTTATAAAAGATACAGTTGTAGCCCTCTCGCCAGAGTGTAAAGAGATGCTTCTCCTGATGGAAAAGTTTAATATCTTCCATTGTGGAATATCAGTTGCAGTAACCGATAAGGGAAAAGATTATATACCGCATCACGCACTATCGCAATCGGTTGAACTAAATATGGCGGAGGTCTCTAAAATTGAGGTCAATTACAAAGAGGCAATCTCATATCTCCGCCGTGAGGCTATGGCGCTTGCCGAGCAACAGCGAGGCATTGCACTCGTTACCTATAATGGTTACCCATTAGGGTGGGTTAAGTGCGTAGGCAACAGAGCCAACAATCTATACCCTCAGGAGTGGAGAATAAGAAGTGAACATACACCAGATATTGCACCTGCACTATTTTAGATTTTGGTATTATAAATATCAAAAGATTGTAGGGACGCAGACAAAGTAGTTTCGCTTCGCTCAACCATATCTTTCAGACATATAATTATCTTGAATAGTATAATTACAATCAAAAACTATCTTTACTTTTTTCCTCTATTAAAGATATTCCAGATTGAGAATTTTGATGAAGGCTTATTTGGACACTTCTCAGTTTATTTACCATTTATCTCCTCAATCAACTCTTTTGTTGCTATGGTCTGAGTATGTTCTACGCCTAACACCCTCTCTCTTATAGTTAGAGCCTTAGATAGATATTCTAATGCTTTATTGTATTCTCCAAGATTTTTATATGCTTTACCAATATGATTATATGATTTTCCTGTCTCTATATGCTCTTCTCCGAATATCTTTTTACGTATATCCAATGCTTTAAAATGAAACTCTAATGCTTTATTGTATTCTTCTATCTCATTATATGTCCATCCTATATCATTATAGGTCGTTGCGGTATATGGATGTTCTTTTCCTAAAATTTTTTTTTGAATTTCTAACGCTTTAAAATAATACTCTAAGGATTTATTATACTCGCATAAATTTCCGTAAGTATAGCCAATATTATAGTAAGAAGTTGTAGTTGAGGGATGTTCTTTCCCTAAAACTTTTTCTTGAACTTCTAATGCCTTAAAGTAGTATTCTAATGCTTTATCGTATTCTCCTTGATTATTGTAAACCAATCCAATATTATTGTAAGAGATTGCGGTATTGGGGTGTTCTTTGCCTAAAGTTTTTTCGACAATTTCTAATGCTTTAAAGTAATATTCCAATGCATTGCCATATTCTCCTTGATTATTGTAAACCAACCCAATATTATTGTAAGATGATGCGGTATTGGGGTGTTCTTTGCCTAAAGTTTTTTCTCTTATCTCTAATGCTTTAAAGTGATATTCCAATGCTTTGTCATATTCTCCTTGATTATTGTAAACCACGCCAATATTATTGTAAGATGATGCGGTATTGGGGTGTTCTTTGCCTAAAGTTTTTTCG
>JAFQBL010000062.1 GCA_017416695.1 Bacteroidales bacterium
CTTCGTCGATGACAGAATTATCTGGCTTAACAGAATTTGGGGCGATGACGCTGCTGAATAAAAATTACTGCCTTGCTTTTAAGACAATGACTATACATAAATCATAACCACTAGAGTTGCCCTCAGCCCTTAAAGGTGTAATAATGGTTAAGGTAAACAATGAGATTGTGAAGGTAATGATTTAAATATCTATAAAAATAGTTTTATTTAGTCCCAGTTATAGGGGCAGAGCCATAGGCTTTTGTCTCTATTTTTTGTTTCAACTAAATAGATTGCTTAAATATTTTATATATTTTCTTATAATTTATTTGTTTTATAAAAATTTTCACTATCTTGCGAAAGAAATTATTTTATCTAATAAAAAAAGGAGGCTGTTATGAAAAAGATTTTTACTCTATTAGTAATGCTAATATCTCTATTTACAACATCAGAGATAATAGCGTCAAACAATCAAGTAGTTGCAAAATCAACAGGTTGTACATCTATTAATGGCAAAGGAGTTGCTACCTTTGTTGTAACATCACCACAAGCACAAGTTTGCGATTTATCTTTCCTTATGATGCCTGGAGAGTACGCTGATGGGTCGTTTACTTCTGTAACCCTTAAAGTAAATGGCGTTACTCTTCCAAATCTCATTACTTTCAGCACTTATGGTTGGCAGTCTGCTAACACAACAGGAAATGCTGTATCCCTTAGCAAAGGAGACAATACTGTTCAATTTATCTCTGGAAGGGATGATGTGCCTATGGTTAAGAATGTTGCTAAAAAGAACATAAATACACTAACTAACCAAAACCAGAATTTTATATCTTCCACATTTGCATCTGTTAATAATTTGCAAAGAACAATATCATCAGGAAATAGTTATGTATTAAGTGGTGGTAATGGAGTGATTCCGTATAGTTATATTGACACTGTTTGTTATTCTTATACATCATGTATTCCTATAACATTACCTACAAAACAAATATTAACTCTTTATGCACCAACAGCAAATGACCCAATGTTTGGTCCAGATGAAAGTACAATTGACTTTAACTTATACATATTTAGTGATAGTACAATTGTTGACCGTTTTGGTTGTGATAGTTTATATTACTCAGAAAGTGTTTCTTCTAATAATAAGTATGTATATTGGCAGTCGGATTCTTTAAATGCGGGGAATTATAACATTTTAATTGAAGCCAAAAATGGAGGAGAGATAGGAGGTGTAACGCTAAGAGTGAATACTACATTGTACAGATATAATTTTGCATCTAATACAACATTCCCTTGTGCTCAACAAGGCTCTGCAACTTATTTTGGCGAGGACAATATATTTACTACCGACTTGCGAACTTCTAATAATGCTTATTCAGAGGCAAATCCAATATTGTGGTTAAAAGAATTTGATAGTGAACAATCTAAATATAAGATTATTGCTTATAATGATGACTATAATACAAGTTATATATCTGATTTCAATTGGAATAAAAACGCAAGAATTAGAAGAACTTTGGATAAAACAAAAGGCGATATCTATACCGTTTTAATAACTTCAGCAAATGTAGATTATAATAATCAAGATACATGCAAACTATATCTCTCTAATTTATATACCAGAAATTATGAAGGGGGTTATCCTCTACTAAGGGAAGGGGACGCCATAATCTCAAGCAGTCATATCAATATAAGAGATTACAACTGCTATGCATGGTCTGCTGGATGTACTACACAAAGGATTTCTCCTAGTATAAACAGTTTTCTATGGTTTGATAGTTTATATAATAATGATATTGTTCATACAAAATTGGGGGTATTTGAAAGAGATAGGAATCTACCCAAACTTGTCTTTAATGGTCGAGATCCAACAAATGCAGTTATTGCTCTTTGGGAAGATTCAGGGGAAATAAAACATGCTTCTATAAAAAAGAATAATTTTAGTGTAGCCCCTCATGGATACGATTGGGAAAGCAAAATGGCTGATGGCCATAGAATATTCCACCCTAAAGATGCTTTAGGGTCTGATGGAACCACAATTGGGTATGGTCGTATAATTGCATATTACAAAGTAGCAGATGATAGAGTAGCAAAGTCTAATTACGCAATAAACGCAAATTCTCAATATATCTCTGATGAAGAACTTATAGTGGAAGATATAGTATTAACGGAAAATGATATTAATATTATTGATAGTAATATATATTCTATAAACCAAACTAAAGAAGATGAGTTTAATTTATTATATAAAAATTGGAAGGATTTTATAAAAACAAACCCTTATGAGAATGATATGTGGAATTTTAAAAATACTACTCAATATAATGATTTATTATCGTGTATGAGAGGTATAGAAAATGGAGAATACTTGGCATACAGAAAAATAGTAGATAATGATATTTTTGCAATATTACTCATACAGGATTATGCAAATTCATCTTCTTTGGCAAAGCAAGAATGGAATAAAATATTTTATAATAGAGATCCTCAAGTATTAGGGATGTCTCAGTCCTCAAAAATAAATGCGTTTATAAAAAAAATAGTTACTCTTAAAAATAGTGATTCTGCATTGGAGGTTATATCTAACAATACAAATCTTCATGTTGCAACCTCAAGTAATACTATAACAATAAATATTGATATAGAAGAAACATCTACTTATAGGATAGAAGTAGTTGATTTAAATAGCAACTATATCAGAACAGTTGTCCCTGAAATAAGAGTACAAGCAGGAGAGTATGAACACTCAATAAATGTCCCAAATGGCAATTATGTTGTTGTATATTATTTAAATGGTAATATTAATAGTAAAAAAGTATCTGTTAAATAAAAAATATTATGAAAAGATTATTAAAATATTTATTCATAACATTTGCAATATTGTTATTTACAATATCAAATGTATTTCCAATTCGGGGAGAAGGGTGGCAATGGAAAAAAGAGTGGCATGATGACTATTATACTAATAGACTTACAAAAAATACCGATTATATTATTATTGCTGCAAGTAAGGGGGTTGTAAAACTTAACAAAACAGACAATACCTTTTATAATGCCTCAAATGAATATTTGATAGATGAAGAGTGTAGAATAACTGCTATTCTTGCTCAGGGCAATGACACTCTCTATTATTCAGATGGATACTATGGTCCAAGATTGTTTGATGGAAATACAACGAAGAATTATTATTCTCCTATTAATGAAAGAGGGGATAATTATTCTTATTCATTAGCATTAGATTCATCAAACGATATTTGGATTAATTTTAGAGGACGTTTTAGTAGGCCAACAGAGTTTAATATATTCCCAATAAATCAACCATATATAATACATGATGCTATATATGGAGCACCTACAGCAGTAATAATGGATATGGCTTTCGATAGCAAAGGAAATTTATGGATGGCAACTTATGGGCTTTTTTTTCAAGCAGTATATTTCCAAAGCCAACAAGAAAGTTCAACAACAACAGATGTGATAAGAGGAGGAGAAAAAGAGGCTACCTCTATTGTGGTTGATTTTGATGATAATATATGGCTTACCTCAGATGATGGTATTCATTATTACAATCAAGAAACAGGCAGAGATAGTATTTTAACAAATGCTACTAACCCCACTATTCCTGCTACCCAATTTTATGCTAACGACATTGATAATGAAGGTAATATATGGTTCTCATCATCAACAATATTAATGAAGTACAACGGAGCAGAATTTACCACATATACTTGCGATGGTTACGAGGAGGCACGTGCAATACTTTGCGATGAAGATATTGTATGGATATTGTTGAAGAGCGATAAGTTATTGAAATTCCAAAATAACGAATTTGAAACAATAGATTTATCTCCAGCCGTAACAGGTATTGAAGAGAGTATCGCAGAGGAGAGCAACACCAGAGCATACGTTTCAAATGAGGTGCTATATATTGAGAACGCTGAAGGTGTCAACTCAGTTACAGTTTATGATGCTATGGGTAGAACGCTCCTCACCCCCAACCCCTCTCCAGTAGAGAGGGGAGCAACTAATGCTCAAATAGAGTTGCCAGCAACCATTAAAGGAGTGATAATGGTTAAGGTAAACAATGAGATTGTGAAGGTTTCTATTTAGCAATCCCAATCAATTGTATTATACTAATTTGAGGTAAGGATTTATTGCTTTACC
>JAFQBL010000063.1 GCA_017416695.1 Bacteroidales bacterium
AGTCTCTTTTTTCAGCCATATTCTTCTGATTTATTCTCCTACTACTACTTTTGAGTATCGTATCACTTTGTCGTTCATTGTGTATCCTTTTTGAACGCAATCAATTACTTTACCTTTTTTTTGTGGATCTTCAACAGGAAATGTTGTTACTGCCTCGTGATACTCTGTATCAAATGGAGCATCTGTTGTTTCTATCTCTTTAACTCCGTTTTGAGCAAGATAACCTTTGAATTTATTATATATTAGATTTACTCCTTCAACTAATGCATCTACATTTGTTGAGGAGTTTAGAGCCTGCAAACTTCTTTCAAAATCATCAATGATTGGCAACAGATTTTTCAGACACTCTTCTCCTCCTGATTTTATTAAATCTGCTTTTTCTTTTATAGTGCGTTTACGATAGTTATCAAAATCTGCCATAAGAAGTAGTTTCTCTTTTGTCAGTTGCTCTACTTTTTCTGTCAAAGATGCTACCTCTGCTGACAATGTGTCAGTTTCTGCACTCTCTTGTTCTGCCGAAACTTCTGTTTCAGGTGTTACGTTTTGTGTCTCTTCTGTTTGCTCAAGATTGTTTAACTCCTCTGTTTCATTGATGTTTTGCGATTTTTTCTCCTTGCTCATATCTTGTATATTTTTATTTCTATTCATTTATACTTATTATATAACAAAAATGCTGCCATTTATTTTTTGGCAGCAATTTTGTCAGCATTATTTTACCATTTTTTTTGTTTTTGCTCTCTTAATATCTATTTTTTGATACATCAATCAGTTTTGATAATAATACCTCCTCTTCAAATTGCTCCCGTAAGAGATATTGAAAGGTTACATATGTGGTATAATCTTTCGATTGCAATAGTATATCCATTAACGACTCAAGAGCATCGGTTAATCGTAAGGTTTGTACCAATGAACGTTCTACTGCTCCATCTGGCGTATCAAAAGTTACCGGGATATCAACCATATCACTGATTTGTGCTATTGTTCCATGTTTTGCTATATAGTCGTAGATTTCTACTGAGTGTGATAGATGCTTTTGATATAATGAACGTATATGGGTAGATAGTTTATCATATCCTTTACTTTTTAAATATAGTGATATTGACAGGTTGTAATGTGCTACCCAAAGTAATGCTCCTGCGTATGTTGTTAAGGCTTGGGTTATTTTTTGTTTTAGCATAGTTATTGTTTTTATAAAAAAACAACTGCCATTCTGTTTTGTTCGAGATATGGCAGTTGTTTGAGTCTATGCTAATAAGGTTTATTCGTAACTTGATCCGTCGAAACAGTGAGTACAAATTTGCTCTTTGGGTAATCCTATTGATTTTACGAGGGTTTCAATTGGATTGAATTTTAATGATGTTATTCCCAATTGTTCTCGTATTCTGTCAACCATTTCGCAATATTGTGGAGAACCTGTTTTTGCGTATGCTTCGAGGTTTTTGTTATGATCGCCCTCTAAATCCTGAATTATTCTACGACATATCAACTCCAACTCTGTTTTTGTTGCAGAGAAACCTAAGAACTTACATGGATATATCATCGGCGGACATGCTATTCTAATATGGACCTCTTTTGCTCCGTATCGATATAAGTCTTTTATATTATCTCGTAATTGTGTTCCTCTAACTATTGAATCGTCACAGAATACTACTCGTTTGTCTTTTAGCAATGCCTTGTTGGGGATTAGTTTCATTTTTGCCACCAATTCGCGACGCTCTTGTGTGGGAGGAGTGAAACTTCGTGGCCATGTGGGGGTATATTTTACTATCGCCCTTTTATATGGCACTCCTTTTCCCATAGCATATCCAAGAGACATTCCTATTCCTGAGTCAGGAATTCCTGATACAAAATCGACGTCCACCTCATCGGTTCTTCCCATCTCCTCGCCACAATCGTAACGCATCTCCTCAACATTCTTGCCTTCATACTCGCATGAGGGGTATCCAAAATATACCCACAAGAATGAACATACCTGCATCTTATCATTGGGTTTACGTATTTGCGTATAACCTTCTGCCGTTACCTGCATTATCTCACCTGGTCCAAGCCATCTTTCCACTTCGTAACCAAGATTAGAAAATGAACATGTTTCTGATGATACTGCAAATCCTTTTCCTTCTACTCCTCTTCCTATATATAAAGGTGTACGTCCGTATTTATCACGTGCCGCTATTATTGAGTCTTCTGTCAACAGTAGCATTGAACAAGAACCTTTTATCTTTGAAAAGAGATACTCTATTCCGCTAACAAAGTCCTTGCCCTCGGCTATGAGCATTGCCAACAACTCGGTTTGGTTAGTTATATTGTTGCTATGCTCGCAAAAGTGGTGTCCTTGTGCTAACAACTCTTGCTCCAATTCCTTAAGATTGTTGATTTTTGCAACAGTTACTATGGCAAATTTGCCGAGTTTTGAACTTATGATTATGGGTTGTGCATCAGTATCGCTAATAACTCCGAGTCCTGCATTTCCTCTAAACTCAGGCAAATCGCCTTCAAATTTGGTACGGAAATATGAGTTCTCTATATTGTGTATCGAACGCATAAAGTTGCCTTCCGATACTGTTACCATTCCTGCTCGCTTTGTACCCAAGTGCGAATTGTAATCGGTTCCATAAAATAGATCCGATACACAATCACTTTTCTTTATAGTTCCAAATAATCCTCCCATTGTTGTGTCTTAATTTATTTTTCCTTGTTTTGCTCTACCCACTTGCGAGCGTTTACAAATGCTTCAATCCATGGTGTTACCTCATCGTTTGCTCTTTGTGGGTTGTAATATGCACATTGCCATGGGAATATTGCTCGTTCCAAGTGAGGCATCATTGCTAAGTGACGTCCGTCGGGTGATGCAATACCTGCTATTGCTGCTGGTGAGCCGTTGGGGTTTGCTGGATATTCGTTGTAACTATATTTTGCTATTACATTATAGTGTTTAGGTGAGTATGGTAGAGAGAATTTTCCTTCGCCATGTGCTACCCAGACTCCTAATTTGCTTCCAGACAATGAGCCAAACATTACCGAATTGTTTTGTGGTATTGTTAAACCTATGAACTCTGATTCAAATTTGTGTGAATCGTTGTGTTGCATTGTTGGTTTCTTCTCATCATCGGGAGTTAATAATCCCAATTCAACCATTAATTGACATCCATTACAGATTCCAAGAGAAAGGGTGTCTTTACGTGCATAGAATTTTTGTAATGCTTGTTTTGCTTTCTCGTTCCACAAGAAACCTCCAGCCCATCCTTTTGCTGAACCTAATACATCAGAGTTTGAGAAGCCTCCTACATATACTATCATATTTATATCTTCGAGTGTTTCACGTCCTGACATAAGGTCTGTCATATGCACGTCTTTTACATCGAACCCTGCCAAGTATAGTGAGTATGCCATCTCGCGATCTCCGTTTACTCCTTTTTCACGGATAATTGCGGCTTTTACTCCTGTTGATGGTCTTGCTCCTGCTGCTATTCCATAACTTGCCATTGTTCCTTCAAAGGCTTTTGGCATTCTCCACTTAATGGGTTGTTTTTTATAGTTATTGAAACGTGCTTTTGCACACTCTACTCCACTTTGTTTGCGATCCAATAGATATGATGAAGTGTACCATACATCGCGTAAGTAATCTATTCCGAATTGATACTCTGCTCCATCTTTTGCTACTATTATGTGACGCTCTTTGCTTGGACGTCCGATTTTAACGAATTGTACTCCGTATTGTTTCATTATTGCCTCTGCCTCACGTGCATTGGTTACTTGTAGTACAACTCCTGGATTTTCGCTGAATAGTAGTTTTACTAAATCTTTCTCTTTTATTTTGTCAAGATTTATCTCAAGTCCACCCTCACTGTTTGCAAAAGTCATTTCAAGTAGCGTAGTTAATAATCCTCCTGCAGATATATCGTGACCTGCAGCAACTACTCCACTCTTTATCATCTCTTGCACTGCTGCGAATGCACTCTTGAAATACTCTGCATCCTTAACTGTTGGCACTTCGCCTCCTACTTTTCCTAATGATTGAGCAAATGCCGAGCCTCCCAATTTGTATGAATCAAATGAGAAGTCAATGTGATATAGTGGCATATTACGTTTGTTCTTAACAACTGGCGATACCACTTTCTTAATATCTGACACCTCTGCTCCTGCCGAGATAATTACCGTTCCTGGTGAATATACTTTATCTTCGCCATATTTTTGTGTCATTGACAAACTGTCTTTTCCTGTTGGGATGTTGATTCCTAAATCTATTGCAAATTGACTACATGCTTCAACTGCTTTATAAAGACGTGCATCTTCTCCCTCATTCTTACATGGCCACATCCAGTTTGCACTTAACGATACGCTCTTTATACCATCTGTCAATGGTGCAAATACTACGTTTGTCAATGCTTCGGCTATTGATAATACCGATCCTGCTTCGGGCGAAACAAGTGCTGCTTGTGGAGCATGTCCGATTGATGTTGCAATTCCTGCGTTTCCTCTGTAATCAAGTGCTACAACTCCACAGTCGCTTAATGGTAACTGTATCTCGCCTTGACATTGCTGACGTGCTACTTTTCCTGTCACCGAACGGTCAACTTTGTTTGTCAACCAATCTTTACATGCTACTGCCTCTAATTGTAGAACATTCTCAATATATTTGTGAATTTTTGAAGTAGTATAAGTTACATCCTCAAATTTGCTTTCTACTGTTGAGTCTGTCATTATTGTCTTTGGAGCCTTACCAAACATATCTTCCATTGCAAGATCTATTGGACATACTCCATCTTTTTGCTCAAATACAAAACGATCATCTCCTGTTGTCTCTCCAACTACATACATTGGGGCACGTTCACGTTCTGCAATTCTTTCAACGTATGGTATATCTTTTTCTGGAATTACCATACCCATACGCTCCTGACTTTCATTTCCTACAATCTCTTTTGCCGATAGGGTTGTGTCGCCAATAGGAAGTTTATCCATCTCAATTTTTCCTCCTGTTGCCTCTACCAACTCCGATAATGCATTTAAGTGACCTCCTGCTCCGTGGTCGTGAATTGAGACTATTGGGTTAATTTCATCCTCTGCTAA
>JAFQBL010000064.1 GCA_017416695.1 Bacteroidales bacterium
CTACTAATTTAAATTTAGTGTTTTCCACTTCTACTCTCCTTTCTTTTGTTTTGCCTTTGATTGTGTTACCACTTCGCCTGGTGCTACACTATCGGTTATCCAAATGTTTCCGCCTATTACTGCCCCCTCGCCAATGGTTATTCTGCCCAATATTGTTGCATTTGAATATATTATTACGTTATCGCCAATTATAGGGTGACGGGCTATTCCTTTTATTGGGTTGCCGTTTTCATCTAATGGGAAACTTTTTGCTCCGAGTGTTACTCCCTGATATAGTTTTACGTTGTTTCCTAATATGGCGGTTGCTCCAATTACTACTCCTGTTCCGTGATCGATGGTAAAATACTCTCCGATTGTTGCCGCCGGGTGTATATCTATTCCTGTCTCAGAGTGTGCCATCTCTGATATTATTCTGGGAATCAGGGGTACTCCCAACTGCATAAGGCGGTGAGCAATACGATAGTTACTTATGGCTCTTATGGCAGGGTAACAGAATATTACCTCTGAATAACTCTCTGCGGCAGGGTCTCCGTTATAAGCGGCAATAACATCGGTTGCCAATATTCTGCGCAGTTCAGGTAGTGATGATATAAACTCGGCAGCAAGGTCTTTTGCCTTCTCACGGCGTGTTTCGATACTCTCGCCCTGTTGCGGATTACCGCTACACATTCCTGCAAGTATCTGGCTTATGAGAAATTTGAAAAGTTTCTCGGTATTTACTCCTATATGATAGGGAAGTGTATCTATATCTATGCGTGAATGTCCGAAATATCCTGGAAATATCAATGAACGGCATAAATCTATTATCTCGCAAAGTTCCTTTGCCGAAGGCATTGGTTCTCCCTCTTGTTGTCGATTGCACAAGATACGCACCGACTCTTGATTAGAGAGTTTCTCTACAGCCTCTCTTATTGATTGAGCATGTTGTTCTTTTCGCATCATCTATTTTGTTAATAGGTATATGGGATATAATAAAATCCTATTACCGCATTTTTGCAATTATTATGCAAAAAAAGCAAAATAAATTCAGTTATAAAAATTGTAGAGCAATTTTAGAGCGTTTTCTTTCTCTTAAAAAGGATTTTCTACCCATTTCCCCATAGATAGTTGCATGGTGTTTTTGTATCCTGCCTCTTTTAGTAATAAATATGCCTCTCTAAATCCACTCTTCATTAACGAGGGGATATGTGCATCGCTGTTGACTACCAACGGGATGTTTAGTTCTTTAAGGTATTTAAAGTATTGAACGTTGGGAAATAGATATGAATGGGGTTTATATGCTTTTGTATTTACCTCTAACATAACCCCTTTATTTGCTATAAATTTGAAATAGTCGTGAACTATATCTTTGTACCATTTGCTATCTGTAATATGAGGAGAATATGCCGATGCGTTCATTGATATTTTATCGGGATGACCTATAAAATCGTAGCCTCCTATTTCAATCATCTTTCGCATAGTCTCAAAATAGGTCTCAACCACATATCTTATATCTCCACCAAAATGGGTGTCAACTAATTTTATAAACTTATGTGCATTACCGTCGATATCAAAGTACTCTCCTTGTTGGTTTGGTATGAAATGTACCGATGCTATACGATAGTCAAGAGGCATATTCCTGAAATACTCTATTGTAGTGTTCCACTCCTCGCCAAAGAAATCAATCTCCATTCCTGTGTATAACTCTATCTTTCCCTCATATTTTTGTTTTAAGAGATTCATCTCCGAGATATACTCCTCTACCCTTTCGTGCAACATATTGCACGATGAGGTATAGGGTATTGGTGAGTGCGGAGATACTCCGTAAGAGGTAAATCCCCAAAAAATGGCTGTTGCAATAAACTCCTCTATATTACAACGTCCGTCGCAATATGGTGTGTGGGAGTGATAGTTTGTGAGATTCATATAAGGGTTATTCCTCTACAATAGTAAAATCTACTTGCCTACGCTCCATATTTACTCTGGCAACCGAGATTTTCATCTTATCTCCTAATCGGTAAACTTTATGGAATGAGCGACCTCTTGCACAATAGTTCTTTTCGTCAAACTCATAGTAGTCATCTTCAAAATCACGGAATGGCACCATACCTTCACATTTATTTTCATCAATCTCTACATATATTCCAAACTTATTTATTCCCGAAATAGTTCCGTCATAAACTTCGCCTATTCTATCGCCAAGATACTCGGCTTGTTTGTATTTTATTGATGCTCTTTCGGCATTGGCGGCTGTCAGCTCCATATCAGATGAGTGTTTACATGCCTCCTCTAAACGTCCTTCGCTTACACTGCGACCTTCGTTCAAATAGCGTTCCAAGAGACGGTGTACCATCATATCGGGGTAACGGCGTATGGGGGATGTAAAGTGTGTGTAATAGTTAAATGACAAACCATAGTGCCCTATATTTTTTGTGGTGTATATAGCTTTTGCCATTGCCCTTATGGTAATGGTCTCAATGAGATTTGCTTCGGGGCGAGATTTTGCTTCGGCAAGCATTCCTTTTATTGAGGATGTGAGTTGCCCTCGTGTTCCATCTGCTTTGAGGGTATAACCTAATCGGCGTACAAATTTGGCAACATCTGCCATCTTAACACTATCTGGCAAATCGTGTACACGATATACAAACGATTTTGCCGATTTGCCTCGCTCCACCTTTCCTATCTTTTCGGCAACAGTGCGGTTGGCAAGCAGCATAAACTCCTCAATAAGTTTATTTGCCTCTTTACTCTGTTTGAAATATACTCCTATGGGTTTACCTTTATCATCAATATCAAAGCGTACCTCACAACGGTCAAAGTCAATTGAACCATCTTTAAATCGTTTATCACGAAGTTTTTGTGCAAGTTCGTTAAGTTTCAAAATCTCCTCTTTGTACTCTCCCTCGCCTGTATCAATTATCATTTGTGCCTCCTCATAAGCATAGCGACGTACTGAACGAATAACTGTGCGAACAATGCGTGAGGATTTGACCTCAGCCGCTTCGTTTAATTCAAATATTGCTGAGAATGCAAGTTTATCTTCGTTTGGTCGCAATGAGCATAAGTTGTTGCATAACCTCTCGGGAAGCATAGGAATGGTTCTGTCAACCAGATATACTGATGTTGCCCGTTTAAATGCCTCTTTGTCAATTACCGAGCCTGGTAATACATAGTATGTTACATCGGCAATATGCACTCCTACCTCGTAATTACCATTGGGCAGTGTTCTTATTGAGAGGGCATCATCAAAATCTTTTGCATCTTTGGGATCGATTGTAAAGGTGTTTACTCCTCTGAAATCCTCTCTTCGCTCTATCTCCTCTTGGGGTATCTCTGCTGGGATTTTATCTGCCGCCTCCTCTACATTCTGGGGGTACCTATATGGCAATCCAAACTCAGCAAGTATGGCATGCATCTCTGTATCGTTCTCTCCTGGTGCTCCAAGAATATCCACTACCTCTCCTTCGGGATTGGATGCCAAAGGATCCCACGACACAATCTTTACTATTGCCTTATCGCCATCTTTTCCTTTTCCAAGTTTATCTAAGGGTATGTATATATCGTTCTCGAGTGTACGACTATTGGGTGACAGAAACGCATAATGTTTCTTTACCTCCAAGATACCTACATAGGTATTATCGGCACGTTCAATAATCTCCTGAACTCTTGCCTCCAAATCGTGGCGACGACGCTTGGTTAATAGAGAGTATTTTACCCTATCGCCCGATAGTGCATGCAGTGAATCCTCCTCCTTAACGGCAAGAGGCTCTCCTCCTCCGTCAGGGATAATAACGTGTCCAGTCTGTTTGCGTTGGAATACTCCTTCGCGAAGATCTCTTTTGGGGTTACGGCGAAAACGTCCAGGATCTGTCTCAATCAAGAACATATCACTTTTCATCTGGTTAAGAAGGTGTGCAACATCAATTCTTGCAGGTTCATTCTTTACTCCAATTCCTCGAGCAACTTGCTTGTAATTATATATTTGCGAGGGACGCTCTTTAAAGAACTTTTCGATGCGTTTTATCATCTCCTCTTTACTCATTCTTTGGTTTCCTGAACCTTTCCCCTTTTTACTCTTTGCCATAACTTGTATAGTTTTTATTTTATATTACAAAGTAAAAAAATAAATTTGAGAATTAACTATTTGTTGAGATATAAAAAAAGTTATTGTGCGATTTTTTAGATATATTTTTTACGATTTACTTTACTTCAAACTTTTTTCTTGAAATATTTTTTAATTTTGCTTATGCAATAGAGCAACGTGTTGCTCGTTAATTATATATAGTATAAAAACAATAAGTTGTAAATATTATGATAAAATTGGTTTTTGCCACTAACAACAAACATAAATTAGAGGAGGCACGTAAGATTTTAAAGGGGATGGTTGAGATTCTATCTCTCGCAGAAATTGGGTGTAATGATGATATTCCTGAAACTGCTACTACTTTAGAGGGTAATGCCCTGATTAAAGCCCGATATATTAAAGAGAATTACGGATATGATTGCTTTGCCGATGATACTGGTTTGTTGGTTGATGCTCTTGATGGCGCACCTGGTGTATATTCGGCCCGATATGCTGGAGAGGAGTGTAATCCACAAAAAAATATGGAGAAACTGCTCAACGAACTGGATGGTATTAAGCATAGAGAGGCTGCTTTTGTTACCTGCGTGGCTTTAACATTAAGGGGTGGCGAACATATTTTTATGGGCGAGATTGCTGGCTTAATCACAAAAGAGGCTCGCGGTAATGCTGGATTTGGTTATGATCCTATTTTTAAACCTTTTGGGTACGATGAAACTTTTGCTGAACTTGGCGATGATGTTAAAAACAAAATTAGTCATCGCGCAAAAGCAATGGATAAATTGGCTCAATTTTTAAATAATCTTATTGATTAACTTTATATGAAAAGAGTTTTATTTTCTATACTATCTTTTATTTTTTGTATTGCAACGGCATCTTCGCAATCGGAGATGTTTGAATGGCAAACCTACTCGGCTTTTGACAACCCCAAACAAGTTATAGAGGCAAAAGAGTATGTATATATTTTAGCAGAAGGGTATCTGTATTCATACGATAAAGAGTATGATGAGATTGCAGAAATTAACAGAAATAACAAATTGTCTGATACAGAAGTCTCTCTGATTAAGTATGACAATGTTAAAGATATGTTGGTTGTAGCATACGCTAATGGCAATATTGATATTTTATATAAAAATAAAACTTATAACATTCCATATATCAAGGAGGCTATTATGACAACCTCCAAAACAATCAATAACATTAATTTCTTACCTGAAAGAGATGAGATATATCTCTCTACCGATTTTGGCATTGTAATCTTAAACAGTAAAAAAATTGAGATAAAGAACAGTTTTGAATTAGGTATTAAAGTTTTGGATGCTACATACTTTGAGGATAAATATTTTATGATTGATGATGAGCAGCATTTTAGTAGTTGCTCTGAAGATAATATACCATACGATATAAACAACTGGGAGTTTATTTATAAATTCCCTAATAAACCTCAAACCTTATTAAACCTATCTGATGTTTTATGGATTCAAACCACAGGGGAGATTTGCAGTTATAATAAAACTTCAGGAATAAAAAACATTGCATACGGTAAATACGCATCGTTAGATAAAAATGATTTAAATGAGATATATGCCTATTCAAAAACAAACAGTTATATAGATATATTTCTACCCGATCTCTCTAAGAAAAATAAGATTGAGTTATTACCTCAAATTGGTTATACTCCAATAAACATATCAAATAATAATAAGAGTTCGCTATATTGGTTCTTAAATGAAAATGGTATTGCATCGTATAAAACAGAAGAGACCAACATTATACGAACTGATACAATACCAATGGTTGATAAATTGGCGGTATCTGCTCCCTACTCTCTTGCCATATTGGGTAGTACTCTATATTGTGTTCCCATTGGGATTTGTTTAGATAATGAAAGTAGTTCATTGCCCCACAATAATATATCATATTTAAAAGGATACAAATGGCATAATATATATGGAGATAATGTTCCAAGTCCCAAAGACAAACCTTCTCACATAACAAAATTTATGTTACCTTCAAAGTTGGCAATAGATCCCGATAATGATGAGGTTGCATACGTTGGTACATGGTTTGATGGTCTTTATAAATTTGAAAAAGGTAAATATATAGAGAATTGGAACTATATGAATAGTCCCATAGTTGGTGCGGCTGATAACTACGCAAACCAAGTAAGTTGTTTGACCTTTGATAATGATAAAAACCTATGGATGACAAGTTATAGCCCCGAACAGGGTGTTCTTATTTTAAAACCTGATAGCAAATGGATAGTATATGAGCATATTAAAGATTTGATAAATCAAAAATATATGTGCAATATGATACACCCCAAACAATCAAATACTAAATGGTTTATTTCAAATGACCCCACAAAATCATTTGTACTTGCTCTCAATATAAATGGTACAATTGATAATATAAAAGATGATAAGTATAAGAAATTCTCAACCTTTACCGATCAGGATGGTAAAACTATTGATGCTACTGCTTTCTACTGCATAAGCGAGGATAGAGATGGTAAATTGTGGATTGGTACAGATAGAGGTCCTATAATAATATCTCGCCCCGATAATTTTATGAACTCTAATTTTACTTGCCAAAGGGTAAAGATTGCCCGTAACGACGGGACAAACAATGCAGACCTCTTACTTGATGACGAGGCAATAAGGGCAATAAAAGTTGACGGAGCAAACTACAAATGGATAGGAACTTACAGCAATGGTGCTTTTTTAGTTTCGCCCGATGGTCTTGAAACTATACACCACTTTACCACTGAGAACTCGTTATTACCCTCAAACTGTATATATGATATTGCTATTAACCAAGAGAGTGGAGAGGTATATTTTGCTACCGACAAAGGGTTGGCATCGTTTAGAGCAGAGGCTGCTGAGGAAGAAGAGAATTACGATAATATATACGCATTCCCAAATCCTGTCCGTCCTGAGTTTACGGGCGAAATTACTATAACAGGTTTAATGTTTAACTCTCTTGTTAAGATTACCGATACTACTGGAAATTTAATATATCAGGCATACTCTAAAGGTGGTCAGGTAGTATGGGACGGTAACGCAACTAATGGGCAGAGGGTAAAGAGCGGAGTTTATTATGTTTGGGCATCTTCAAGCGATGGCAAAGAGGGTGTTGTTACCAAAATAGTTTTTATATCGGGTAAATAGATAGATTTTTCATCCACTATACATAAGCGTGAAACTTTGAGTTTCACGCTTTTTTATTTTATCTCTTGAACTATATTATTAATTATATGTTCTTACAATATAATTATTAAAACAACCAAACAATGGACAAAGACTTTGACTTGTTTAAAGAGAAATTATTAGAGATACAAGATAACCTCTACAATTTTGCTTATATGCTTACCTCTGACAAAGAGGAGGCTAAAGATCTATTACAAGATACAACCTTGAAGGCTCTGGATAATAGGGATAAATATATTGACAACATAAACTTTAAAGGATGGTTGTTTACTATTATGAGAAATATATTTATTAATAACTATCGTAGAGTTGTTCGCAACCAAACTATGGTTGATCAAACAGAAGATTTGTTCCATTTGAATCTGCCTCAAGAATCGGGATTTGATACTCCTGATGGCAGTTATACAATTAAAGAGATTAATAGGGCTATTGCCTCGTTTGCTCCTGAATACCGAATACCTTTCTCAATGCATATTACTGGATATAAATACCACGAGATTGCTGCTTATATGAAATTACCTTTAGGTACGGTAAAGAGTAGAATATTTTTTGCTCGACAAAGATTGCAAAGCATCCTCAAAGATTATAGATAGGGGGGATAAATATATTTAATATCGTAAATTAAACGGGTTCCGATTGGAATTCGTTTAATTTTGTTTTAAACTTATCTTTTTTTTGTCATTTAACTCAATTAAATTAACTTTGCAAAATAGGAGATATACGGCATATTTCCTATGCTAAAATTTGTATAATCATTAAATAGTAAGATATGAATATCCTTTTATTAGGTTCGGGCGGAAGAGAGAATGCCCTTGCGTGGAAAATAACTCAAAGTGAAAAATGCGATAAGTTGTTTATCGCTCCAGGTAATGCTGGTACTGCAAATGTAGGAACAAACGTTGCTATTAAAGCCGATGATTTTGATGCCATTAAAGAGTTTGTTCTTGCTAATGATATTAAAATGGTTGTTGTTGGACCTGAAGACCCATTAGTAAAAGGTGTTTATGACTATTTTAAAAATAACCCTGAATTGAAAAACATTCCAGTTATTGGTCCTTCAAAAGAGGGTGCAAGACTTGAGGGTAGCAAGGCTTTTGCTAAGGCATTTATGATGCGTCAAAACATTCCTACTGCTGCTTACAAAGAGTTTACTGCTAAAGAGTATGATGAGGCTGTTGAGTTCTTGAAAACTTTAAAAGCACCATACGTTTTGAAAGCAGATGGTTTGGCTGCTGGTAAGGGTGTGTTAATTATTGACAACCTTAAAGAGGCTGAAGAGGAGTTGAAAGCAATGCTCGATGGTATGTTTGGCGAAGCAAGTAGCACTGTTGTTATTGAAGAGTTCTTGAAAGGAATAGAGTGTTCGGTTTTTGTTTTGACTGACGGAGAGAACTATAAGATATTGCCCGTTGCAAAAGACTACAAACGTATTGGAGAAGGTGATACTGGGCTAAATACTGGTGGTATGGGTGCTGTTTCGCCTGTTTCTTTTGCCGATGAGGTGTTTATGAAAAAGGTTGAGGAGAGGATAGTTATTCCAACGGTAGAGGGACTTAAAAAAGAGGGTATTGAGTATAAAGGTTTTATTTTCTTAGGTCTTATAAATGTTGAGAACGAGCCTATGGTTATTGAGTATAACGTGAGAATGGGCGACCCTGAGACAGAGGCTGTTATGCTACGTATAAAGTCGGACCTTGTTGATATGTTTGAAGGTGTGGCAGAGGGTAAACTTAACGAAAAAACTCTTGAAATGGACCCACGTTACGCTGTTACTGTTATGTTGGTATCGGGAGGATATCCTGGTGATTACGAAAAGGGCAAAGAGATTACTGGACTTGAAAGTGTTACTGATAGCATTTTGTTCCATGCTGGTACTGCGCTTAAAGATGGTAAGGTTGTAACATCAGGCGGTAGAGTAATTGCTGTTAGTTCATACGGTAATAGTAAAGATGAGGCTTTGGCTAAATCGTTTGAGAATGCTCAAAAAATTGAGTTCGACAAAAAATATTATCGCAGAGATATTGGCTTTGATTTAAAATAGAACTTAAACGGTGGAATCGGGCAGAGAGTATGGAGCAATAAAGGTACCTACATCGTTGGTATCTCATATTATATGTATATTTGCGGCGGTGGCTATGGTAGTCATCGCCTCAATATATTTTACTCCTGAAGTGGAGTATTTCAAAGGTATTGTTCCTATACTATTCCCAGAGGAGTGGCTGGTATCAAATATGGCAATTACAATCAATATTGTAATTATGATACTACTCACCTTTGTTATCTCTTCAATAGCAAATAAATACTCTCTCACTACTCTGCTATCACTTTTCCCATCGCTATTTTTTATATTACTACAATGCTGTAAACCCGCTATTCTACAATCGTTTAATATTGGGCTGATAGGTGCTACGGCTGTTCTTGTTGCTACCTACTACCTTTTTGAGAGTTACGGCAGAAGATATGTTGAGAGTATGGTATATAATACTACTCTTATTTTGTGTGCAACAGCAATTCTTTGGGATAAGATTATATTTTTTATTCCTCTCTTTTGGATTGGTATGGCTCAAATAAATATTCTATCGGTTAAGAGTGCGTGTGCATCGCTACTTGCAATAGCAACAGCCGTATTTATATTTTGGGCTTCATCATATTTAGGATGGGAATGTTTTGATTTTAATAGTTCTTGGGAAGAGATAAAATCGGTTATCCTATTGGAGGATTATAACTCAATAAACAGAAAATCGCTATATGATATTCTATACCTGATTCCTATCTTGATTGTTGTTGGTATTTACAATTTTACAAATCTTTATGCCGACTCGCATGAAAAGATTTCAACAAAAAGATATGTTCAGTTTTTAAACTCTGTTCTCATGACTACTCTTTTGCTTATTGCTTTTAATCCATTAAACATAAACTCATATATGCCTATCTTTAATAGTAGTGCTGCTCTTTTAGCGGCTCACTATTTTAACTCTATTAAGAGCAAGGGCAAACTAAGATTCTTATATTTGATAATATTGATATACATCACTACCTACATTGTATGGATTTTGTAGCACAACTATCGGAATGGGGTTATATTGGATTGTTCCTCTCGGCCTTTATATCAGGAACGGTGTTTCCTTTGAGTTCTGAGGCTGTTTTAACTCTATTGCTTGCCTCAGGGTTTAATATGACTACCTCGTTGATAGTTGCAACTCTCGGTAATTTTTTTGGTGGGGTAACATGTTACTACATTGGAAGGTTAGGTAAGTTGGAGTGGATTGAAAAGTATCTTAGAATAAAACCTGAGAAGTTACATAAAGGTATTTTGTACGTACAAAAAGGTCCTGGAGCAACAATTGCTTTTCTCTCATTTTTACCCTTCTGTGGCGAACTTATTATAGTAGCATTGGGATATATGAGAGCAAACTGGTGGATTACAAACATATCTATGCTATTGGGTAAATTTTTGCGTTATCTTTGCATAGCAAAAGGTGTTGAATTTTTTATATGATAAAAAACTATAACTAAATAATTAAGACGCGATAAAAGTATGAAAATTGGTAAACTTGATTTTGGAGATTTCCCTTTATTCCTTGCTCCTATGGAGGGGGTAACAGATGCTTCGTTCCGTCTTATGTGCAAAGAGTTTGGTGCCGATATGGTTTACACCGAGTTTGTATCGGCCGACGCTCTTATCAGACACGTTAACAAAACTGAGGCGAAACTCTCTATTAGCGACGAGGAACGCCCTGTTGTTATTCAGATATATGGTAGGGAGATTGAGCCTATGGTTGAGGCGGCAAAGATATGCCGAGATGCCAACCCCGATATATTAGATATTAATTTTGGATGCCCTGTTAAACGTGTAGCAGGTAAAGGTGCTGGTGCTGGAATGTTACGCAACATTCCTCAAATGCTCAAAATTACAAAAGCGGTAGTTGAGGCTGTTGATATTCCTGTTACGGTAAAAACCCGATTGGGTTGGGATCACGATTCTCGCATAATTGAGACTCTTGCCGAAGAGTTACAAGATTGTGGTATAGCAGCACTCTCGATACACGGGCGAACCCGTAGCCAAATGTACACTGGCTCTGCTGACTGGGATTATATTGGAAGGGTTAAGGCAAACCCTAAAATTAAGATACCTATTATTGGTAACGGAGATGTTACATCTGCCGAAATTGCTAAAGAGAGATTTGAAGAGTATAAGACCGATGCCATAATGATTGGTAGAGGTGCTATTGGTGCTCCCTGGATTTTTCGCGACATAAAGGGCTATATGTTAAATCCTGACTCTTATAAACCCCTATCTGTAGAAGAGAAGATGAATGTTTTTAGACGCCAAATGCGTGAAAGTATTGCCCGATTGGATGAGAGAAGAGGTATATTACACATTCGCCGACACCTTGCTGCAACTACTCTTTTTAAGGGTATTCCTAATTTCAGAGATATAAAGATTGCAATGTTGAGAGCCGAGAAAGAGGATGAACTGAACGCAATATTTGATACTATACAGGAGAAATATTTAAATAACAATATAGAACATGAAGAGAATTAAATTGCTATTTGTTGCAGTAATAACAATTTTTATTGCAACAGTTACGGTAAATGCCAAAGAGGTTACTGTTAAAAAATACAACTATGTATATAGCGACACAACAATTGCTGATTTTAATAAAATAAGTATTCTTAATGGTATTAACGTGGTATATGCTCAGAGTGAGAGTAAGGCTGGTAAGGTAAGAATATATGCTCCAGAAGGTGATGATGTTGTATCTATAACTTCTAAAAACGGATTACTTAGTATCAGATATGGTAGAGGCTATAACAGAAACTTTGGTGTTATAATGGTTTATGTATATTCAAAAGAACTTACTCAAGTTGATTGCTCAGTTGGTGCAAACTTTACAGCAGAGGGTATTGTATCGGGCAACAAACTGAAACTAAAAGTATTGAACAAGAGTTTAATTCGTTGTAAAAATATTGTTTATGATGAGGTGGTTGTAAAACGCGGTTTAGGTAGAGGTGATATTCTTCTATCGGGCAAAGCAAGTAAGGCAACATACTCAATCATTGGTAGCGGCGAAATTGATGCCGATAATTTAGTGGCAGAAGAGGTTACTTGTAAAATTCTTGGAAAGGGTGACATTGGTTGCCACGTAAATAAAGACATCTCTGTTCGTAGTTGGGGCAAGGGTGCAGCATATTGTAAAGGAGATTTAAAAATCTCAGGCAAGAACAAAAAAATTCGTGAAATGCCTACAAAAGCAGAAGAGTAGATAATATTCATATATACATTTCAAACAAATAAGAGGGTTGCACTGATGAAGTGAACCCTCTTATTTTATATACTTTATTATCTGTGCAATATTAAAACTCTGCTGTACTCATATCTCCTGTTTCGTTAAATGCTGTGTGCATTGCAAAAGCAGCAGATAGTGTGTGAGGAGTGTGTCCTGCTCCCATCTCAAGGTACTTGCGAAGTAGTGGACGATACATTGGGTGAGCACAGTTCTCAATTATTGCCTCTGCTCTTTGACGAGGTGATTTACCACGAAGGTCGGCAACTCCTTGCTCGGTGATAAGGATTGATACAGAGTGTTCGCTGTGATCAAGATGCGATACCATAGGTACTATTGCACTAATTTTACCACCTTTTGCTACTGATGGACATGTGAATATTGATAGGTAGGCGTTACGTGTAAAGTCGCCCGAACCTCCTATTCCATTCATCATTTTTGTTCCTGTTACGTGGGTTGAGTTGATATTACCAAATATATCTGCTTCAAGTGCAGTGTTTATGGTAATAAGTCCCATACGACGAACTACCTCTGGGTTGTTTGATAACTCTTGCGGACGTAACACTATCTTATCGCGGAAGAAATCTACATCTGATATTATCTCCTCCATAACTGCATCACTGACAGTTAGTGAACATCCACTTGCAAATTTACATTTTCCGCTCTTCATTAATCCAACAACTGAGTCTTGTACCACCTCAGTGTACATCTCAAATGGTGGAATATCTGGGTTTGTACCAAGTGAGCCTAAGACTGCATTTGCTATGTTTCCTACTCCTGATTGTATGGGTAGGAACGATGAAGGAATACGTCCTGCTTTTAACTCTGATACCAAGAAATTACATACATTCTCGCCAATCTTGTTTGTTGTTTCATCGGCTGGTGTAAAGGGTGCTACACCGTCGGGTAGGTTACTCTCTACTATACCTATGATTTTTGATGGGTCAATTTGTATATAGGGTACTCCTACTCTATCGGATGGTGTATAAATGGGTATCTCTTTACGATATGGAGGATCGGCTGGTTGATATATATCGTGGAAGCCCTCTATTGCCTCTGGTGTGTGATGATTCAACTCAATGATAACCTTCTCTGCCAAATCGCATACTGTTGGTGCAATACCTACTCCCATACATGGTATTATACGACCATCATCATAAACTTTACAAGCCTCAACAATGGCAAAATCTAACTTACCATAAAATCCGTAACGTAGGTTTTGTGCCAAATGCGAAAGGTGCATATCAAAGTATTGTATCTCGTTTTTGTTTATGCCTTCGCGTGATGATTTGTTTGATTGGTATGGTGTGCGTGCATCAATTGCTTTTGCACGAGCCAATGCTCCGTCAAGCATATCGCCCGATGATGCTCCTGTATATAACGATACTTTAAACTCTCTTCCTGCTTCGTGTTCAGCCTCCGCTTTCTCTGCCAATGCGGCTGAAACTACTTTTGGTGTTCCTGATGCAGTAAATCCACCAAATCCTATTTTCGCACCGTTTCCTATATGCGATGCTGCCTCTTGTGCTGTTATTACTTTAAATGCCATAATCTATATTGTTTTTATATTTTATCTGCTTTTTAGCAAAAATACTCTCGCTCTCTGTAAAATATTCAAGTAAACTTGATATTATTTTGCTCTCTAATCATTATTTTTGTGTCAAATTTACAAATTATTCTGATAAATAAAATATGTCGGAGGATAAAAAACTATTTATTGAAACATACGGGTGTCAGATGAACGTGGCAGATAGCGAAGTAGTTGCCTCTATTATGGCTACTTGCGGATATATGCTTTGTGATGACATTAACGATGCCGATGCCGTATTCATAAACACCTGCTCTATTAGAGATAATGCTGAACAGAAGGTCTTGGGACGCTTGCAATTTATGAATAGTTTACGCCACAAAAAGGGTAAACTTATTGTGGGTGTTATTGGATGTATGGCTGAGAGGGTTAAAGAAGATCTTATAAACAACTACGGTGTTGACCTTGTTGCTGGCCCCGATGCTTATAACGACCTTCCCAACCTTGTGGGTGCAGTGGAGTGCGGCGAGAAGGCTATTAATATTGAACTCTCAACTGTTGAGACATACAAAGATATTCTTCCTCGTAAGATTGGTAAATCAATTTCAGGATTTATATCTATTATGCGTGGTTGCAATAACTTCTGCTCTTATTGTATTGTTCCATATACTCGCGGTAGAGAGAGAAGCCGTCCACCTCAAAGTATTCTTAACGAGTTGAACGAACTTAAAAACAATGGCATTAAGGAGATTACTCTTTTAGGTCAAAACGTTAACTCTTATATGTTTGAAGATGAGAATGGTAATAAAACCGATTTCCCTGCACTTCTTCGTATGGTATCAACTGAGGCTGGAGATGGTATAAGGGTGCGTTTTACAACTTCTCACCCCAAAGATATGAGCGATGAGATTTTAAAAACCATTGCTGAGTGCGATAATATTTGTAACCATATTCATCTGCCTGTTCAATCGGGTTCTAACAGAATTTTGGCTCTGATGAATCGCAAATATACTCGCGAATGGTATTTAGAGAGAATTGCTGCAATCAGAAGATATATTCCCGACTGCGGTATATCAACCGATATGTTCAGCGGTTTTCACTCTGAAACTGAGGAGGAGTTTGAAGAGACTTTGTCGCTTATGCGTGAGGTTGGTTTTGACTCTTCATTTATGTTTAAATACTCTGAACGTCCTGGAACTTTTGCATCAAAGAGATTGCCCGACAACATTAGTGAAGAGGTTAAGATTGCAAGGCTTCAACGTATGATTGAGTTGCAAAACGAACTCTCGGCAGAGAGTAACCGCCGCGATATTGGAAAACGTTTTGAGGTACTGGTGGAGGGATTCTCAAAACGCTCTCGCGAACAACTGTGTGGAAGAACACCTCAAAATAAAACTGTTGTGTTTGACAAAGGTAATTACCACATTGGTGATAGAGTGATGGTGGAGATTTATGACTCTTCATCGGCAACACTCTTGGGTAGAACAGTTGATTGAGTTGTTAGTTGTTAGTTTTTAGTTGTTAGATTTAGCATATTCAAGATATGGAATTGTATAAAAAATTGAATAACGTGATGGGATGGACAATGTTCTTAATTGCAGGAATTGTCTATACCCTTACTTTAGAGCCAACCGCAAGTTTCTGGGATTGCGGAGAGTTTATATCATCGGCATACAAATTAGAGGTAGGTCACCCACCTGGAAACCCTATCTTTATGCTTACTGGTAGGTTTTTTGCCAACTTTGCATCTAACCCATCACAAGTGGCATGGTGCATAAACTTTATGTCGGCAATGTTCAGTGCTGCAACTATTTTGTTGCTATTCTGGACAATTACTGCTCTTGCCCGTAAAATTGTTATTAAGGGTGATAACTACTCTTTAACAAACACTATTGCCATAATGGGTGCTGGTGCTGTTGGTGCTTTAGCATACACTTTCAGCGATACATTCTGGTTTTCGGCTGTTGAGGGAGAGGTATATGCCTACTCTTCATTCTGTACTGCCCTTGTTGTGTGGCTTATACTTAAATGGGAGAACCACGCTGATGAACCCCACGCCAACAGATATATTATTTTAATTGCATACATTATAGGTATCTCAATTGCTGTTCACTTGTTGAACTTATTGTGTATCCCTGCTATTGTTCTTATCTATTACTATAAGAAGTGGAAAGAGCCATCGGCAAAAGGTTCTATAATTGCTATATTGGTTTCGTTTGCCCTTATATTCTTTATTCTTTACGGATTGGTTCCTGGATTTATAAAGGTTGCTGGTTGGGCTGAACTCCTATTTGTCAATGTTTTTGGAGCACCTTATAACACAGGTGTTATTGCATACTTCTTCTTGGTTATTGCATCAATATGTTGGGGATTGTATGAGACCTTTACTCAAAAGAACTTGAACAGACTTAAATTGTCGTTCATTGTGAGTTTGATAATGGTAGGACTACCTTTTGTTAGCGAAAGTATATTATTGTCGTTACTAATTGTTGCTGCACTGATAATTGTAACTTTTGCAAGCAAGAAGGTAAACATAAGATTGCTCAATACAATTTTAACTTGTATTATGGTGATATTTATAGGATATTCATCGTATGCTATTATCTTGTTACGCTCTACTGCAAATACTCCAATGGACCAAAACTCACCTGAAGATGTTTTTGCTCTATCGAGTTATCTTAACCGCGAGCAGTATGGCGAAAGACCTCTATTGTATGGATATACATACACTTCGGATATTGTTAGAGATGCAAATGGTAATCCCGAAATAAAAGAGGGTAAAGCAATCTGGAAACGTGTTATTAAAAACAATGAGAACGAACCTGATAAATATGTTGTAACTGACCACAAAAAGGATTATACATATCAACCTGAGTTGAATATGTTATTCCCTCGTATGTATAGCAACCAATCGCATCATGTTGAGGCATACAAAGAGTGGAGCAAAGATGGTAATAAAACAAATAAGGTTAAGGTTAAAACTAATAGTGGTACCAGATATGTTGAGAAACCTACATTTGCTGAGAATATAAGATTCTTCTTGAGTTATCAGGTAAACTATATGTATTGGCGTTACTTTATGTGGAACTTTGCAGGACGCCAAAACGATATTCAAGGTCACGGTGAATTACACAAAGGTAACTGGATTACTGGTTTCAGTTTTATTGATAAACATATTGAGGGTGAGAACTTGCCTTCGGACTTGATGAACAACAAGGGTAGAAACGTATATTATATGTTACCTCTACTACTTGGATTGATAGGTCTGTTCTATCAGGCTTTCTCGGGACAAAAGGGTATTGAGAGTTTCTGGGTAACATTCTTCCTGTTCTTTATGACAGGTTTGGCTATTGTTATCTATCTTAACCAAACACCTTATCAACCAAGAGAGAGGGATTATGCCTACGCAGGCTCATTCTACGCCTTTGCTATATGGATTGGTATGGGAGTTTTAGGTATATATAGTATTATTAAAAAATACCTTCTTAAAGATAGAGATAACTCTATTGTTGCTCTTGCAACTGCTATACTATGCTTGTTTGTTCCTGTTCAGATGGCAGCACAAAACTGGGATGACCACGACCGCTCGGGACGCTATGCAGCACGTGATTTTGGTAAGAACTATTTGAGTTGTGTTGAGGAGAACGGTATTATATTCACAAATGGCGATAACGATACATTCCCATTGTGGTATGTTCAAGAGACAGAGGGCTACAGAACAGACGTGAGAGTTTGTAACTTGAGTTATCTCCAAACTGATTGGTATATTGACCAAATGAAGAGCCAGGCATACGAATCTACTCCTCTACCTATTGAGATGGATAGAAGCAGATATGGTAATGGTAAACTCTCATACGCATACGTTCTTGACAGAGGCTATGGTTACGACATGGAACTTGACAAAGCAATGAATTACCTTATATCAGAGGATAAGGATAATAAATATATCCCCGAATATGGTATATCTATTGACCATATACCTAACAGTAATCTCTATATTGATGTTGATTCAGCAGCAGTAGCAGATAAAATTCCTGCCGACTTAAAAGGGTATGCTACCGACAGAATTGATATAGAGTTGGCAAATAACGATGCCTTGATGCTAAATCAATTATCGGTATTGAGTATGCTTAACTCCATTGCAAAGGATAACTGGGAGAGACCTATCTACTATGCAGTAACTGTTGGCCCTGATATGTATCTGAATTTAGACAAACACTTTGTTAAGGTTGGTTTGGCATACAGAATACTCCCTGTTTTAAACAACGATACAGAGAGTGACGGATTGGTTGATACCGAGACAATGTACAATAATATGATGAACAAATTTGAGTGGGGCGGTGTTGATAATCCTAATGTATATTTAGATGAGACCGTTCGCAAAATGACATATACTATACGTATGTTGTTTATTGACCTTGCTGAGGCATTGATAATGGAAGAGAAGTACGATATGGCATTGAATGTTCTTGATAAGATGATGGAGAAGATTCCTGCATCGGCAACAAAACACGATTACCTATCTATTCAACCTGCTATGGCATATTACAGTTTGGGCGAAACTGAAAAGGGTAAAGCCCTGCTAACTGAAATTGCCGATAACTCAATGGAGTATATGAGTTGGTTCAGATCGTTGGAATACAATAAACTCAGATCAATATCTCAAGAGTATTTAAGACAGGAATACACATTAAAAACAATTATTCAATTCTTTATACAACAAGGCGATGAAGAGAGTGCCGAGAAATATCTTTACGCTCTCAGTGATTTAGGTTACAACTTGTTTAAAGAGTCATAATAGAAGAGATATGTTAATAGAGCAACCACCATATATGTACAGGATGTTGTATCCCGAAACTATATGGCGAATACCACGAAAAAACAAAACAGTATATCTGACTTTTGATGATGGTCCAGTACCTGAGGTTACACCTTGGGTACTGAATATTTTAGACCACTACAACATTAAAGCCACCTTCTTTTGTGTTGGAGACAATGTTGCCCGATATAAAGAGTTGTATCAAGAGGTGCTGAACAGAGGTCATTTGACTGGCAACCATACCCAAAACCATATACAGGGTATGAAGTTCAGAACAAGAAACTATTTGAAAAATGTTGAGGCTGCCAATACACTAATAAACAGTCCACTATTTCGCCCTCCACACGGACATATGCGATTTAGACAAAAGGTTGCTCTCCAAAAGGCAGGCTATCATATAATAATGTGGGACGTTGTTAGTAGAGATTATAGTAAAAACTTAACTCCCGATGAGGTTGTGGAGATTGTAAAGAAATATACCCGTAACGGCTCTATTATTGTTTTCCACGACTCAATAAAAGCACAACGTAACCTTAAAGAGGCTCTACCAAAAGTGATAGAGTGGTTACTTGCCGAAGGGTATGCTATAAAAAGACTTCCTATTAAATTTCTAATAAACGAATAGAATTTTTTGAATTAGTAATTAGTTCGGCACTCCGTGCCAATTAGGAATTAGGAATTTTGCTATTAAGCACACATAAGGCATTTGCTTTAGCAATGTACTTATTTTTAAATATTAGACCAATTAGGCTAATTTAGTCCAATTGGTCTATTTTATTTTTACTGCAACTTCTTAAAGAATTCCCAAATAACTATACCTGCGGCAACCGATACATTGAGAGAGTGTTTAGTGCCAAATTGAGGAATTTCAACAGCAAAATCGCACATATCAACAACCTCTTGCTGAACACCTTTAACCTCGTTGCCCAATATAAGAACATATTTATTGGTTTTATCAAGTTCCACCCTATCGAGCATTATACTATTTTGAACCTGCTCAACAGCAAATATCTTGTACCCCTCTTGTTTAAGTTTTGCAACAACTGCTTTGGTATCCTCCTCATACTCCCACTCCATACTATCCTCAGCACCTAAAGCGGTTTTATGAATTTCGGCATTAGGAGGTGTAGCAGTTACACCACATAAATATATCTTCTCAAGTTTAAAAGCATCAGAACTACGGAAAACCGAACCTACATTATTTAAACTTCTTATATTATCAAGTACCACAACCAAAGGAGTTTTATCAATAGTTTTAAACTCCTCCTTTGATACTCTATCCAACTCAATAACCGATAACTTTTTCATAAAAAAATAATTTGTACAAAGGTAAGAATAATTATCAAAACTATTTTTTATTTTTTTAATAGTATGTTGATAAGTTGTTAATAGTTGAGAATAACTTTTTAAAAAATATTGTTGCATTTTAAAATAGTAGATTTGTATAATCAAATATTTAAATATCTGCTGTTATTATTTAATTTCTTTTCTTTTTATTTATTCACATTATATTTATGGGTTATCAATATTAAAAATAAAAAATTTAATTAACTTTGTACTTTATCAATAGTGTGTTAATAAAGTATATATTCTATTTATAATCAATATTTAATGTTGTTGATTAATATGTTTATTTTGTTAATTGAATATTAATAACCAAATTTCAAAATATATAGTAAAAAAGATATCAAACGTATTAACAATATATTATCATCATTATTTTTTTACTTTTTAAAAAAGAATATATATTAATTTGTTTGTTGAAAAAGGATTGGAGTATAACTAAATTCAAAATTTATGAATATAGTAGATAAAATAAAAAAATTAAAAGAGGAGAAAAATGCTGTTATCTTAGCACACTACTACCAACGAAACGAAATTCAAGATGTAGCAGATTTTGTAGGCGATAGTCTTGCTCTTGCACAATGGGCTGCTAAAACAGATGCAGATATTCTTGTAGTTTGTGGTGTTAACTTTATGGGCGAAACTGCTAAAATATTGTGTCCCGATAAAAAAGTACTAATACCTGATAACAGTGCTGGATGCTCTTTGGCTGATAGTTGTAAGGCTGAAGATTTGGCTGAGTTTATTAAACAGTATCCTGGATATAAAGTTATATCGTATGTAAATACTACTGCTGAGGTTAAGGCTTTAACTGATGTTGTTGTTACAAGTTCTAACGCTAAAGAGATTGTTGAATCGTTCCCAAAAGATGAGAAGATTATTTTTGGTCCAGATAGAAACTTAGGAAGTTATATTAATTCTGTTACAGGGCGAGAGATGGTTGTATGGAATGGTGCTTGTGATGTTCATGAACAATTCTCACTTCAAAAAATAAAAGAACTTAAAGAACAAAATCCTGATGCTGAGATATTGGCTCACCCAGAGTGTAAAAAACATATTCTTATTGTTGCCGATAAAGTAGGATCAACTGCTGCTTTATTGAATTATGCTATTAAAAGTGATTGCAAAAAATTTATAGTAGCAACAGAGTCGGGTATATTACATAAAATGCGTTTATCATGCCCAGATAAGGAATTTATTCCTGCTCCTCCAGAAGACTCTACATGTGCTTGTAACGAGTGTGCTTATATGAAATATAATACTCTTGAAAAACTATATAATTCTCTTTTAAATGAAGAACATGAGGTTTTTGTTGATGAAGAGATACGAAAAAAGGCTGTTATATCAATACAACGTATGTTAGATATTTCAGAGAAACTTAAACTATAAAAAAAGGTTGTTTATAATTTGAAAAATATAGTTGTTTTTGCTTCGGGCAGTGGATCTAATTTTGAAGCAATTGTAAAGGCGTGTAATAAGAAAATAATTGATGCTAATGTTGTTCTTTTAGTATGTGATAAAAAAGATGCATACGCTATTAAAAGAGCAAAACGTTTAGGTATTGAGTGTTTTGTTATTTCTCCTAAAGATTTTACTTCGAAATATGATTATGAAAAAACTATAACTCTAAAACTTGCCTCTTATAGAGTTGATTTAATTTGTTTGGCAGGTTATATGAGAATAGTTGGCGAAGAGTTATTAAATAAATACGAAGGTAAAATTATAAATACACACCCATCTATTTTACCTGCTTTTAAAGGTAAAGATGCTGTTGAACAGGCTATGGCTTATGGTGTAAAGGTTTATGGTATTACTATTCACTATGTTAATAGTGATTTGGATAGTGGTAATATTATTGCTCAAAAAACTTTACCATACGAGGGTGATGATATTGAGTTATTAAAAAAGAAACTACTTAAAATTGAACATAAATTATTTATCAGTACAATAGCAAAACTTATTAATAATGAGTGATAATTTAGATAACTTGATTGAGGAACTTGAACAATATACTCAACAAAATAAAAGTGATGATAATGCTTTTTTCAGATTGGGTAATGCTTATCGTAAGGTAGGTAATAATGCTCAAGCCATAAGATGTTATTTAACGGCTGTTGAAATTAATCCATCTTCTCCTGCTAAAGAGGCTCACAAAATGATGATGGATATTTTAGAATTCCGTAATATTGATTTGTATAATCCTTAATACAAAAATAAATAATGAGAAAAATTATATATATACTTACCTCTATATTTTTATTAGTTTCGTGCAGTAAAATAGATATATTTTCATCTGCCGAAATAAAAGGTAATTTTACAGATTATGAGGATGATATAATTTATGCAGTTTATGAAAATTTCAGTTCGGGTATTATTACTGATACAATATTAATTGAGAGTGGTAATTTTAAGTGCAACTTGAAACTCAATAATAGTAAAACCCCTATATATTTAATAGATAAAAATTTAAATAATATAACTACTCTTTTTTTAAAAGAGAATGAGAGTGTTGTTTTGTCAGGATCATCAAAACCTTATCAAACATCAATAGAAGGTGATTCAACAAATATATTAATAGGTGAATTTTTAAATAGTAATGCAGATATTTTAATTAAGTATGACTCTTTAAAAAGTATCTATATTGACAATTATAAAGACTCTTTATATTTGAGTGAATTAAATAAGGTGAATGATTCAATAGTAAAAAAATCGGTTGAGTTTGTTGAATTGAATACAACTAACTCATCTTCTACTTTTATTATATATAACTATATTGCCTCTCCCAAGTATAAAAAACTAACTCGTGAACTATCCGAAAAACTACCACCATCTGCAAAGACTGATGTTATATCGGCTCGAGTTGAGCACTTTGCTGCTCTGCAAAAAATAGATAAGGGTAAAACATTACCATATTCGCAATTAAAAACCTTAAATGATAGTTTAGTTTATAGTTATACATATAAAAATAGAATAACTATTGTTACTTTTTGGGATTCTTCAGATTCTTTATCAGTACAAAAAGTTAGAGATATAGAGTTGTTTTTTGATACCTTAACTCAAAAAGAGAAGGTATCTTCGCATTTAGTATCTTTGGATATTAATAAAACAAATTGGAAAAATACAATAGAGAAAGAGAATCTAAAATCTTTTCAAACTTACTTACCTGATGGATGGACAAACAAAGATATTGCAACTATAAATTTAAGAGTTGTTCCATCTACTTTTCTTTTGAACAGGAATGGTGTGATAATAGGTAGAGAGTTAGAGTTGGATTCACTTAACTATTTGATTGAAAAAACTATTATTAATAATGATAGTTTGGATATGGTACGCAAAAACAGAAGAAAAAATGGAAGATAAAGTTGTATCAGTTGGTGTTTTTATTGATGGTGGTTATTATGCTAAAATAGATGAAGGTCTTAAAAATGAGTCCTCTTTGGCTTTAAATCTTACTGCTATTTTAAATTATATAAGAACTACTGTTTCTGAAAAATTAGGTGTTGAATTTACAAATTGCCAAATTACAGAGAATCATTATTTCAGAGGTAGATATAGAGTTAATGATGCAAGTAATAAACATCTATTATATGTTGAGCGTAAATTTGAAGATTCAATGATTGACAACGATGTTGTTTTCCACTATAAACACTTGTGTGAAGTTAAAAAAGGTAATGAGGTAATTGTTATTGAGAAAGGTATTGATACTTGGTTTGCTTTAGAGACATACGAACTTACTCTGTTACGCAAATTTGATGTTGTTGTACTTATTACAGGTGATGCTGACCATGAAATGTTAGTTCGTAAACTTAAAACTTTAAAGAGTAGAGTATTACTTTTAACATGGAATGTAAATTCACAATCTTCAACATCAAGATATCTTAAAGAAGAGGCTACCTGGCATATTGATTTGGGAGAAGAGTCTATTAAAAACAGGTCTCTAATAAATAATTTAACTACAGTAATAAACTATTAATAATGTTAACTAAAGTTTACGCTGCTGCCCTTCAGGGTATTGATGCTCAGGTTGTAACTATTGAGGTTAATTGTACTCAGGGAATACAATTTTTTATGGTGGGATTACCTGATGCTGCTGTAAAGGAGAGTCATCAGCGTATAATATCGGCACTATCGCATAATGGACTGAAATTTCCACGCCGTAAAGTGGTGGTAAATCTTGCTCCAGCCGATATTAAAAAAGAGGGTTCAGCGTACGACCTTCCCATAGCAATAGGATTGTTAGCAGCCAATGAAGAACTAAAAAGCGATAAATTTAAGGATTACCTTATAATGGGAGAGTTGTCGCTTGATGGTTCAATACTTCCCATAAAAGGAGCCTTACCTATTGCTATTATGGCAAAGCAAGATGGTTATAAGGGTTTTATTCTCCCAAAACAAAATGCACCTGAGGCTGCCGTTGTTGATGGATTAGAGGTTTATGGCGTTGAAAATATAATAGAGGTTGTTTCGTACTTTAAAGAGGAGTGCGAGTTACAACAGACAGTTATTGATGCTCAAACAGAGTTTTACGATAAGCAACAGATTTTTGATATTGATTTTGAAGATGTAAAAGGTCAGGAGAATGTTAAACGTGCCTTTGAAGTTGCAGCAGCAGGTGGGCACAACCTGATAATGGTAGGTCCTCCAGGATCAGGTAAATCGATGTTAGCAAAACGTATTCCAACTATATTGCCACCTCTTACTCTTGATGAAGCATTAGAGACAACTAAAATTCATTCAGTAGCAGGACGTACAGGAGATACAGGTGCTTTAATAACTCGCCGTCCATTCCGTTCGCCACACCACACAATATCGGGTGTTGCTTTGGTAGGTGGTGGAACATATCCTCAACCAGGAGAGATTTCACTTGCTCACAACGGAGTACTGTTCTTAGATGAATTACCAGAGTTCTCACGTTCAGTATTAGAGGTAATGCGTCAACCACTCGAGGACCGTAAAATAACTATCTCTCGTGCCAAAAACACCGTAGAGTATCCAGCAGGTATTATGCTTGTTGCAAGTATGAATCCTTGCCCTTGCGGATACTATAATCACCCAACTAAAGAGTGTATATGTTCAGAGGGAGCAGTTACACGCTATTTAAACCGCATTTCAGGCCCACTGCTGGACCGAATAGATATTCAGATAGAAGTTATACCCGTAGAGTTTGAAAAACTCTCATCAACCGCTAAAGGCGAAAGCAGTGCAGTTATACGTGAACGTGTAATGCGTGCAAGGGAGATACAGACTCGCCGATTTGCCGACACTCCTGGCGTTTATTGCAATGCTCAAATGAGTAGCAGGCATCTAAACAAATGGGCTTTACCCGATAAAGATAGTATTGCAATGCTCAAAGTTGCAATGGAGAGATTTAACCTATCGGCTCGAGCATACGACCGTATCTTGAAAGTTGCCCGTACTATTGCCGACCTTGAAGGTAGTGAAGAGGTTAAGAGTTACCATATTCAAGAGGCTATCACCTACCGCAATCTTGACAGAGCCAATTGGGGCATTTAAAGGCATTTGCTTTAGCAAATAGGATTAACTAAATGTTAATTCGTATTGCAATTACAGAGTAAGTATTATATTTAATTTTTCCGATATCGGCAAAAATACCTATATTTGTAGGTAAATTATATATTAAAACCTTGCCGATAATTGTTTGTATGAAGTATATATCAGTTATTCAATTTGCTAATAAATTTGGTATTTCAGAGAGAACAGCGCGTAACTATTGTGCTAATGGGAAGATTGAGGGTGTTTTCTTGACAGGGAAAACATGGAATATTCCTTATGACGCAACTTTACCAGGTAGAAAGTCAGTTAAGCGAAAGATTTCTCCTCTTTTGGCACTATTAAAGGAACAAAAAATATCTAATCTAAAAGGAGGTATTTATCACCGCACACAAATAGACCTAACATATAACTCCAATCATATTGAAGGAAGTTGTTTAACTCATGATCAAACACGTTATATATTTGAAACTAATACAATTGGTATAACAGACATTGCTGTTAATGTTGATGATATACTTGAAACGATAAATCATTTCCGTTGTATAGACTATATAATTGAGCATGCTGATAAAAAAATATCAGAAGAATTTATTAAGCATTTGCATAAGTTACTTAAAAGTGGCACTTCTGATAGTCGTAAAGAGTGGTTTGCTGTAGGGGAATATAAAAGACTACCTAATGAAGTGGGAGGTATAGAGACTTGTCAACCTGAGAATGTACATAGGGAGATGAAAAACCTTTTGAAAGAGTATAACAAATGTAAGAAACATTCTTTTGAGGATATACTGGATTTTCATGTTCGCTTTGAACAAATTCATCCCTTCCAAGATGGGAATGGACGTGTTGGCAGGTTACTAATGTTTAAGGAATGTTTATGTAATGCTCATGTACCATTTATTATTACTGATGAATTTAAAATGTTCTATTATAGAGGACTTAGTGAGTGGGGACATATCAATGGCTATCTTATAGATACTTGTCTTTCTGCTCAAGACAATTATAAGGCATTGTTGGATTACTTTAAAATTAAGTATTAACAAAGGAGATTAAATATATTCGATATAACACTATAAAATTGGGGTTAAGTAATCCCAATTTTTTATTTATAGAAGTATTATCTTTTACTCAAAATAGAAGGTGAGAATAACCATTTTTGAACTTACACGATCAATTGCTGCTGTGTATTTATACTCTGCGGGATCGAGAAGGTCGTCTCTCTTACGGTTTAGGATATCTTGAAGTCCGAATGCAAATTTAAGTTCGGGAATGAATTTGAAATATTGGAAATATACGTCACATCCCAATCCTATCTCTAAATAGGTGTCGTAGGTTTTAAGGCGAAGTAGGTCGCCTCGTTTTTTTGATACATCAAATGTTGGGGCAACTCCCACCATTATGTATGGGCGGTAGTTGTTTAATCTCTTTGCACTATATTTTAACTCTATGGGTGCTTGTATATAGTTCGATTTTACGTCTGTTTTTCGCTCCTCTCCCGAGAACTCGCCTCGGAATGTTACTGTCTTATTACCGAAAAGAAATGCTGGTGTGAAGCGTAAATTAAGGTAAGGGCATAGGTATAGGTCGCATAGTAGTCCTACATTAAATCCAGGTGAGAATGTGGGTACGTCTGCTAACCATATCTCTCCGTTTTCATCGGGTTCTCCAGTTGGTACCAAACGCAGGTTTTGCATATTAAGTCCTAATGAGAATCCAAAATGCACACGCTTCTGGTCGGCGTACGGACGTCGTTCCAATTTGCGTGTCTGTGCATTTGCCGAAGTGGCAACAAGTAGGAGAAGTAATATGTATAATATGCGTTTCATATTTCTTCTCTTAAAACGAATAAAATGGTTACTTATTGCCCTATCTATTGATTTTTATACTCTTGGAATTGTTAAAATTTAACTGCTGCTCCAAGTAGGAAGTTCATTCGTTGTGCAGGCATTCCGTAGTATATGTCGTAGTTTTGAGATAGAATATTATTCCATTGTAGGTTGAAACTAATCAATTTTGTGAGTGAGTAGTTTGCCGATAAACTCAGGTCATATATGTCGCTCATCTTCTCAAACACATCTATTCCTAATGAGTTTTGGTAGCGATAACCTCTTCCTATTCCCATATAGAAATTTGCATTTATTGATAGGTTTTTAATTGGGTTTACTCCAACTTTTATGTTCCACTCGTTTTTGGGTAGTGCCGATAGTATTGTTCCCTCTCCGCTTCTGCTTCGCCAGTTGTTGAGTGTCCATTTTACCTCTCCCTCTAATATCTTTTTGAGTTTAAAGTTTATGTTTGCTCCTCCCAACCAACGATAGGCATCTATTGGGGTGTAGTCTATCACTTCGTATGATGCTATCATACCATCGGTAATACTCTCTTTGTATCGCATATCAAAGAGGGCATTGGTTGAGGTTTTTATTCCTCCGTAAACCCTTACTTGTATTCCTGGTATATAATCAAACAATAGTCCCATTACGGCATTTGCTGCGGTGTAGGTATTGGTTAATTGTTTTGTGGGATTTATATATATGTTTCGTGCCGACATTTTACTCCATGAGTTGATCTCTTTTCCTCCGTCAACAACTGTGTAGAAGTGAAAATATTTACCCATATCGGCATTAAATTCAAAGTCGGGAGAAAAACGTAATATTGTTCCGTCGTTTACCGATATATCCATTCTTGCTCCAACTTTTAATCTAATTTTTTCGTTTGTGAATTTGTAAAATGGTGTTAGCGA
>JAFQBL010000065.1 GCA_017416695.1 Bacteroidales bacterium
CCCGAAGATAACACACTCTCTGAAACACTTACCATTTCGCAACAATCAAATACCATACTACCCCCATCAGAGTTACAAGCAGTAACCGAAGAGGGGAGCGTAACCCTGTCGTGGACAGCACCCCAAGAGGGAACACCAGTTCTTGCAGAAGGATTTGAAGATACAACCAATCCCAACGGCTGGACAATAAGCAACTACAACGATCGTGGCTGGTATTGGACCGAGAGCAGCAAATATTACCTTGCATATAGCGGTAACTACTCAATGTATATGAAGAGTGCATGGGTAGATGAACATCAAGATGAAATACTTATCTCACCCACCTTTGCCAACGGAAAAATATTAACATTCCAGAGCAAATCAACAGCACCACTAAAAACCCCCGCATACCCACACCACTATTACGTTGAGGTATCATCTGACGGAGGAGAATCATGGACACCTGTATATAACCTGATGACCGATTGCGATGTAGTAAACCAATACACACAAATAACAATCGACCTATCGGCACACATATCAGATAATATGAAGATAGCCTTCCACGCATGGGACGATGGCAACATAGGCCTCTCATATTGGTGGCAAATTGATGATATAGTAGTATATCCAACATTAGCCGTAACAACCATAACAGGATACGCAATATATCGCGATGGCGTTAAGATAGGTGAGAGCGAAACAACCGAGTTTGTTGACACCACACCACTTGAAGGAGAACACACCTATACAGTACGGGCAATGGGAGCCTTTGGCGAGACATCCGACTCTGACGCCATAGCAGTAAACTATCAAGGAACAGGAGTAGAGGAGAGCCAAGCCGTAGATGTAAAAGTATATACCTACGCAGGAGAAATAGTAGTCTCAACACCAGAGACTCTAAAAGAGGTGCGAGTACTATCAATGAATGGCACAATGGTAGCATCTAAAACAATGGTATCTTCAGAGACCACAATCCCCACAGCAACACTCGCAAAAGGAGTATATATAGTAGTTGCAATACCAGAGGAGGGCAACCCTGTAATAACAAAAGTGATACTATAGTGGTAAAGATAGAGTATAGAACAAAAGGCACCTGTTCGCAACTAATCGAGGTAACAGGCGAGCAGGGCAGAGTAGTAGATGTAGCCTTTTATGGAGGGTGCAACGGCAACCTGCAAGGCATAGCATCGTTAGTAAAGGGGATGACCTACCAAGAGGTAATAGAACGCCTCAATGGAATATGTTGCGGATACAAATCAACCTCATGCCCCGACCAACTATGCCGAGCAATAGAGTAACTAAAAGAAGAAGAGAACAATGGCTAAAAAAGAGGATTACATAAAACAGAATCGCGAATTTCTTGCAGCAAAGCGAGAGGAGGAGGGAGTAAAAGAGATCTCGCTCGGCGTGTTACGTAAAATCATAAAGAGTGGCAAGAGTAATGTACGCCCACGACAAGGCAACGTAGTAACCGTACACTACAAAGGAACACTAATCAACGGCAAGGAGTTTGACAACAGTTACAAACGCTCTTGCCCCGAAGCATTCAGAGTGCGCGACCTGATAGTAGGCTTTCAAGTAGCCCTAACCCAAATGACCATAGGCGACCACTGGATAGTATATATCCCCTGCGAACAAGGCTACGGAATGCGTAGTACGGGCAATATACCAGGAGGCTCCACCCTTGTGTTTGAAATAGAGTTGTTGGGGGTGAACTAGTTATCAGTTGTTAGTTTTCGGTTTCGTAAACTCAACCGCCCTACGGGTAGTTTTTAGTTGTTAGCCACCTTAAAGGCTTTAAAAACTTAATAAACAAAGGTTTGCACGACAATGCAAACCTTTGTTATATTTAATTAGTCCAATTAGGCTAATTAGTCCAATAATAAAACTTAGTTACCCTAGTCATCCTAGTCATCCTAGTCATCTTAGTTCTAACAACTAACAACTAAAAACTAATAACTGACAACTCTTTATTAATAATCCTCTTTTAAAAGATAGTTAGTGCTTCTACCACCTTCGTTGGCAACCACTAATATTCCCTTTTCAACAAGAAAAGTAATATCGCGTAAAGCAGTTGCTTGAGAGGTCTTGGTAATCTTTGCCCATTTTGAGGTAGTAAGTTTACCTTCAAAGCCTTTCCAAAGCATATTTATAATCTTAATCTGACGCTCGTTCATTGTAATATTATAATGTGTTTGCCAGAAAAGGGCTTTTTTTACCACACGTTGAATAGTTTTTTCAGAACGCAAAATAGCACTCCTAAGAGTGTTTAAAAACCACATAATCCATAGAGTAATATCCATATCACCTGTTGTAGTCTTCTCCAATATCTCGTAATAAGATTTCCGTTCACGCAGTATCTCTGCCGACATACTATAAAAACGGTGAGGCATACCATCTGCTTTTGCCAATAGCATATCGGTTATAGTTCTGGTTAACCTACCATTACCATCATCAAAAGGGTGAATAGCAACAAACCACAGATGAGCAATAGCGGCTTTAAGGATAGGATCTATCTCTTGATTATCATTTATCCACGTTAAAAAATCGTTCATCAGAGGAGTAACCATTTCCGACGTAGGAGCCTCATAGTGAATTTTCTCTTTCCCCATAGCACCCGATACAATTTGCATAGGCTCTTTACCAACACGATATGCGGCAACCGTGATCGGATATATACCACTACGTCCAGTAGGAAAGAGGGCGGCATGCCAATTAAAAAGGCGATCATGAGTTAAAGGTTTATCGCTATTGCGTACAGCATCAAGCATTACCTGTACAACACCTTCGGTATAGTGGTCAGGAGTTGGCAGACCTTCTGTCTCAACGCCCAAATGTTGAGCAATAGAAGAGCGTACCCTATCAGCGTTAAGTAACTCCCCTTCAATCTCAGAAGAACGCAAAACGTCCTCAACCATAACATCAAGCGAAGTCTCGTTCTGAACATTAAAACCCAAGGCACTCATAAGACCAAGCACTCGACCTTCAAGATTACGAACTTGCGAAAGCAAATTTATAACCCTATCGTTATCCCACTTAAATTTTGTCCAACTTGGCTGTTGCCATATATATATCGCTCTCATTACTAACAATATTTATTGCAAATATAATACTCTGACGAGAAAAAACAAACTATTCGCATCATTTTTTGATGCGAATAGCCTATCTATATGTAGTAATCATTTAAAAATTACCAATTAGCCTAATAATAAATCTTAGTTATCTTAGTTACCCTACCTCTAACAAATCTGCGAGTAAGCGAGGGCAAAATAAGTTTACTTAAACTTTGCCGAGCGTGAGCAGATTCAACAAACGAATGTTTGTTAACTGAAATTAAACGCAAGTTTAATTTCTACTCACACACTGCACGAACAGAAACTCCATGGCAACGTCGAATACTACCACCGTTAGAAACGCTTCTGCCATTTGAACTGAAGACAAGATTTTCACTGGTATAATTAGTATAAGCAAGAGAACTCGAATTGTAAAAGCCTCCAGTACCTAAAGAATATATTGAATCTTCGAAGAAATATCCTGCTGCAGGAATGAATATTGAGTTGCCATTCTTCTTACTTGTCACTTTATATCCGTTTACTTCATTTTTAGTAATCCAAGTCCATGTACATTCATCCAATAACTCTTGGTACTCATCTGCTGTGGGCATACGCCAGGTGCCACCCCAATTTACGTTAGCAACATCATCTGCAAGTTCGAGTGTAGTTTTATTATCAGGTATGCCATTCAATGCATTGTCTGGTTTGTCAGTGTATTTTGAAATAGAAGTTATAAGACCTTCATTACACCATTTGTAATTATTCCAATTGTAATAACTCTTTGACTCTGTCTCTCCCCATGCAAAGTAATCACCATACCCTTCAGGTATATCTGTACCTACATTATAGGTTGCCCATTTAACACTCAAACCTAAATCTACATATTCGTATCCGTTTTCAATACCTGAGGATTGATATATTTCGGATTGAGGTATAAAGTTTGCAACATACTCACAGTCTGCCGTTACGGTATATATGTAATATGGGTTATTGGTATTTACTATTTTCCCTTCTTTGGTCCAACATTTAAATACGTATCCTTCATCAGGAGTTGCTGTTAAGGTTATGTATGTGCCATGCTCAACACTCTCGGCAGAAGTTGTTGCAGTTCCGCCTTCTGTTGCTGAAACCGATACTGTATATACAGCCTTTTTAAAGTTAGCATAAAATTGACTGTTAGCAGTTATAATTGGTGAGTATGGATTCTCGGTACTTACTTGTCCTGTTCCTGTTTTTGACCAATAATTAAATATGTACCCTTCGGAAGGAGTTGCTGTTAAGGTTATAGTTTCGCCATAAGCCACAGTTGTTGCCGAAGTTGTAGCACTACCTCCAGTATTTGCTTTTGCTTCTACAGTAAAGGTTGGTATTACTTGATTTGTACTCTCTCCAGTCTCTTCCAATATCCATGTTGCTTTTTTTGAAGATGATGCACCACAGAATGGATAGTATGTTCCATTTACTTGTTCAACCTTAAAGTATCCATCAGAAGTTTTTATATAGTATGCTCCGTTTCCATTCTCTTCAAATGTTAAAACCGTACCTGATGTTAGAGCATCAACGTTCCAAGCCTGACAATAGATATAGTATCCGCTCTTTGTTTTTAACGAGAAGTTAGTATCAGATGCTTCAAACATAAATTTTTGATCATCGCTATCTGCGTAATCAATACAATTTACGCCCCCATTTGTACCGCTTGTATGAGCCTCATAATTATCAGCATTAAGATATTTCCCTGAGTTAATATCTTTAATTCTAAAATATTGAGTTAGAGATATTGCTGCTCCCGACACTACTATCTCCTCAAAGTTAGCCACAAACTCGCTGTTTGCTGTTATGGTAGCGGTGTATGGGTTTTCAGTTGAAACAACCTCTCCGCCTAATGTCCAGTTCTTGAACAAGTAACCGCTATTTGCAGTTGCAGTTAAAGTAACGCTACCACCTCCGTCAATACTACTTGCAGATGCTGTTGCACTACCCATATCTGGGTTATTTACAGAAGCCGTTACATTATATTTTACTATCTCCTCAAAGTTAGCAACGTACTCGCTGTTTGCATTTATTGTAGTAGTATATGGGTTTTCAGTAGAAACTACCACTCCGCCTAATGTCCAATTCTTAAATACATAACCGCTGATAGGTGTTGCAGTTAAAGTAACGCTCCCTCCTTGTTCAACGCTCTCGGCAGATGATGTTACAGTTCCTCCTTCGGTAGCCGAAGTTGATACTGTATAGGTTGGCAACGGAGTAACATCTTCTTTGCCTTTTGTACACACCGCACGAACTTGGGCTCCTCTATAGCGTGACCATGTAGAAGTTCCTCCATCATAACCCATATAGTATGGAACCTCGTCAACCAACGAGAAACTCTTGCACCAAAAGGCATTTAGCAGACGACCATATTCATCTGTCTTAATACCTCCGTTATAAGGAATGAAAATATAATTACCATTTGTTTTGCTTGTTACTTTATAAACGCGTACTTCGTTTATAATTGTAGATGTCCATATACAATTATCTGTGTTGCACAACTCCTCCACTTCTTCTTTAGTCGGCATTCTCCAACCATCGCCCCAATTTACTCGAGCAGCATCATCTATAGATTCAAGTTCATAAATATCATCATCATCGTTGTATTTTGAATAAAAATATTTATATACCCCTCCGTCATATCCTTCACCACCATTATATTTATAGTTTTCAAATTCGTATGTATCTTTTGGCTCTGTTTCACCCCAAGCAAAGTAATAGCCATTCTCATCTGGAATAGTAGCACCTACACTATATGTTGCCCATTTAGTACCACTTGGCAAACCGAGGTCAATATAGTCGTGATTATTGTGTGTTCCTGTTTTCTTATATTCTATGAAATTAGCCTTGATTTCCATATATTCTAATATCATAAAACTATAGTTCTTTTGAGTTGAGACCACCTCTCCGTCTATTGTCCAATTTTCAAAAGCATATCCATCGTTAGGTGTTGCAGTAAGATCTACACTATCATATAGCTCAATTAATGTTTCACCACCAGTTATTGTTCCTCCTTCTGCTACTATTGAGAGAGATACAGGGTTACTATAAAATACTGCATCAATATATGAGTTCTCTGTAACGGTTATAGTACAAGGATTCTCTGTAATCACTATTATTTCATCGTTAGGTTTATGTAGTTCCCATCTTATAAAGACATCCTCATCGCTATAAGGAGTTGCTGTTAATGTAACCTCACTTCCTGCCAAGAAATCTCTACCCGAAGATAATGTCTCGCCAGTAGAGGTTAATGTAGCCTCAATATCGCCACTGCCTGAGTAATCATCCGAAATATAATACCAAAGACAAGCTGTCTCAAACTCTACGAAGTTAGCAACAAACTCACAATTTTCTGTTACTGTTATAGTGTATGGATTCTCAGTTGAAACAACCTCTCCGTTTAGTGTCCAATTTACAAACTCGCAAAAACTATTTGCAGTTGCTGTCAAAGTAACGCTACCACCTTGCTCAACGCTACTTGCCGATGCTGTTGCTTTACCACCTTCTGTTGCTGATACTGAAACGGTGCACATTGTTGGCTCAATATATGAAGCCTCATAAACAGCACGTACTGGCATTCCTAAGTAACAAAATAATGAACCTAAGTGATTGCCATAATCAGCAAAGTCCAAGTAGTGAGCCCTTTCGCTCATGCTTGTATCAAGCGAACTCGACCAATAGTAGCCGTTACTGCCCTCATTGGTGAGATTGTAATTTTGTCGTTCGCCTGCTGCAGGGAGAAATATAGAGTTGCCATTTTTCTTACTTGTTACTTTATAACCGTTTACTCCATTCTGTGTAGTCCACTCCCAAGTACAGTTATTTGTGTCCATTAACTCTTCCATTTCATCACCAGTAGGCATACGCCACTTGCCACCCCAATTTACGTTAGCCGCATCGGCAGAGAGAGGTAATCTTGTGGGTGTTGAGGTGTATGTATATGTGTCACGATAATACACCTCTTTTGTCTCAGTCTCGCCCCAAGCAAAGTAACTGCCATAACCTTCGGGAGTAGTAGCACCCACGTTGCAAGTTGCCCATTTTAATCCACTTGGCAAACCAAGGTCAACATACTCGTGTCCATTATGTAACTCACCTGATTGGTTCTCTTCCGCTTCAAAGTTAGCAACGTATTCGCTGTTTGCTGTTACGGTAGCAGTGTATGGGTTTTCAGTTGAAACAACCTCTCCACCCAATGTCCAATTTTTAAATACATATCCTTCATCAGGAGTTGCAGTTAAAGTAACGCTACCACCTTCCTCAACTTCTAAAGCAGATGCTGTTGCACTACCTCCTTCTGTTGCTGATACTGATACTGTAAAAGTTTGTTTTTCTCCGAAAACTGCACGGACAGATTGCCCGTAATTGCGTTGGCTGTAGTCACAGTTCACGCTTACCGAAGTGAACATCAAGCAGTAGGCGTATAAGGTAGAGCCCGGATAGGCAGAACTCGACCAATAGTAACCGCTATTGGCTGCGCCAGGGAGAAAGATTGAGTTACCATTCTTTTTACTTGTTACTTTATATCCGTTTACTTCATTCTGTGTAGTCCACTCCCAAGTACAGTTATCGGTGTCCATTAATTCACTTAACTCTTCGTATGTTGGCATACGCCAATTTCCTCCCCAATTTACATTAGCGGCATCTGCCGATAAGGGTAATACTTCGGGGTTATCATTATATGTGTATTCTGTTGCTAACCAACTCTGTGGAGTGGTTTCACCCCAAGCATAATTATTTCCATACTCTTCGGGAGCAGTGGCTCCAACGTTGCAAGTTGCCCATTTTAATCCACTTGGCAAACCAAGGTCAACATACTCGTGTCCATTATGTAACTCACCTGATTGGTTCTCTTCCGCTTCAAAGTTAGCCACAAACTCGCTATTTGCTGTAATGGTTGCTATAAATGGGTTAGAGACACTAACCACGTTGTTATTCAATGTCCAATTTACAAATCTGTAACCAGTTTCAGGAGTAGCAGTTAAGATAACACTACCACCCTCCTCAACGCTCTCGGCAGAAGTTGTAACAGTTCCACCTTGGGTTGCTGATACCGATACTGTGTAGGTTGGTATTGGCTCAGGCTCTTCTCCGCCTACTTGCTCCAATACCCAAGTTGCTCTTAAATCGGCAGGAGCATCGCAGAATGGGTAATATACTCCATTTACATCCTCAACTTTAAAATAGTTTGCTCCGTTTTTAATGTAGTATGTTCCGTCAGGGTTATCTATAAAGGTTAACTCTGTTCCTGTTGTCAAAGCATCAACATTCCATTGTTGGCAATAGATGTAGTAACCGCTCTTGCTCTTTAAATAGTAGTTTGTACCTGATGCCTCAAATACAAATATCTGGTTATTATTTTCGGCGTATGCTACACAGTTTACTCCTCCGTTTGTTCCTCCTACGTGAGTAAAATTGTTGCTGACATTTAGGTAGTTTCCACTCTCTACGTGCTTAATGCGATACTCTTTTGTTAGTGATATTCCTGTGTCGGTTGTTCTCTCTTCAAAGTTTGCAACAAACTCAGTATTGGCAGTAATAGTAGCAACAAATATATTTTCGGTCGAAACCTCACTACCATTAACTGTCCAGTTAACAAATCTGTAACCCGACTCAGGAGTAGCAAACAGTGTTGCACTACCACCTTGAGCCATACTGTTTACCGAAGTAGATGCTGTTCCGCCCTCTGTTGCCGAAACAGATACGGTATAGGTTGGCAACGGGGTAGCCTCTTCCAATACCCAAGTTGCTTTCTCTCCTTCGGTAGCATTACAGAATGGGTAGTAGTATCCATTTAGCTCATCAACTGCAAAATATGACTCTCCAAACATAATGTCGTATGTTTCATCATCATTCTTTATAAATGACAAATCAACACCCGCAGTTTGAGCATCAACAATCCATTGTTGGCAATAGAGGTAGTAACCGCTATTGGTTATAACTTTGAATTTATCACCCGATACCTCAAACTTAAATATTTGGTCGGCATCCTGAGCATAAGCAGTACAGTTTACACCACCAAAAGAGCCTGTATAGTGGAAGTCGTAGTTTACAGCATTTAGATAAAGGTCTCTCTCAACATTTTTAATTCTGTAATACTTCTCTGTTGAGATACCATTATACTCCCTCTCAAATTTAATACTATCTATCTCAGCAATAGGTTTGCTGTATATTACATCATCCTCTTTAAATATCGAAACCTTTGTTTGAGTATTTCCTCCATCTATATTGCATACAGCACGTACCGATGCTCCTGAACAACGAGTAAGATTTCCTGTTGAAGATGGGGGATAAGCATTAATGTAGTATAGAGCATTTGCACTATTGTTAACAATACTTCGTATTGAGTTTGTCCAATAATAAGCATACTCTTGGTTGCTTACATACCCATCACCAATAGCGTTTGTAGCAGGAAGAAATATAGAGTTCCCATTTACGGTACTTGTAACTTTATAACCGCTTATTCCGTTTTGAGTTACCCAAGTCCAATTACAATTATTGATAAGTTCAGTCATCTCCTCTTCTGTTGGTATTCGCCAACTTCCGCCCCAATTTATATAAGCAGCATCGTCTGTCATTTCAAGTTCAGTCAATCCATCGGGAGCATTGCTGTACGAATAACCTGTGGCATATTTTGTAATTCTTGAACCACTACCATCGCAATATTTGTATGTAGTCCAATCGTAAATTGTATTTGGCTCTGTCTCACCCCAAGCAAAGTAATCGCCAAACCCTTCGGGGGTTGTAGCACCCACGTTGCAAGTAGCCCACTTTGTACCACTTGGCAAACCAAGATCAACAAACTCATGTCCGTTATGTACAGAGGAAGTAACTTTTGCAAATCCTACACTATCAACATCTGTTAAAGGTACGCTATATATTACCTCACCACCTTTGTGAACTTTTATCTTTGTCTGTGCGTATGCACCGCCAATTACTATGGCTGATATTGCTAATAGTAATGTTATTATTCTTGTTTTCATATTCTTTTGAGTTGTTTGTTGTTAGTTGTTTGTTGTCGGCTAACGCCGCCCTACGGGTAGTTAACAAGCATTCGCTTACTCGCAGATTTGTTAGTTGTTAGAGTCTTTATTTGCTAAAAACTAAGGTGCAAAGCACCGTACAACTAAAAACTAACAACTATTTTAAAAATTTTTCTGTTTCTATCTCTCCATTTGATTGAACTGCAACCACATAAATACCAGAGGGGTAGTTGCTAACATCAAGAGTTACTACCTCAGTGTTGGGAGTTTGGTACTGCATCAACACACCTTGCATATTGTAAAGTTGCACTTGATTAATTACTTCGGGTGAGGTAACTTTAACCTCTCCTGCCGATGCAATATAGATTATCTCAACCTCTGTCACCTCAACCTCGCTCTCTTCAATAGCGGTGATATCGGTATCTCCAAAGGTGATAACCTCAATGTTCTCTATTGCCATAGGCACAATTACGCCCGACATAGTGATGTTAACCTCATCCTCCGAAGGGAAGGTGATTTTATCAATCTCATCAATGTTGATTGATTGAAACGCACCCTCTGAGGTTAAGAACACATTCATATAGTCCGTTGCCGAAGCACCCATAAAAGGGATGAATGTGAATAGCAATGCTATAAAACGATTAACAAAATTCTCTCTCATATATCTTAAATTTATATAATTACTATGCTATAAAGTGCCATTTTGTAGAGTAATAGATATAATATATGCAAAATACTCTTTATTATTGCAAATATAAATAAAAGGAGCCGTTTTACCCCCCCGTTAGTTAAAAAAGGTTAAAAAATATTAATTAGTTTAATGATAGTATAACTCTAATAATAACGTAGTAACCTTTAGTTGTTAGTTTTCGGTTTCGTAAACTCAACCGCCCTACGGGTAGTTTTTAGTTGTTAGCCACCTTAAAGGTCTTAAAGGCTTTAAAAACCTTAATCTTTAAACAACAAAGGTTTGCACGAAATGCAAACCTTTGCTATATCTAATTAATTATTTTAAAGTAACTCTCCCCCTCATTTTAGGGGGAGTACCCGCAGGAGGTAG
>JAFQBL010000066.1 GCA_017416695.1 Bacteroidales bacterium
AGAGAAAATAAGAAGCGGCATTTTATTTTCCAGACAAAGCACTGCGGAAGTAAGATCGATAACACCCAGCTTTTTATCTACAATTTCACTGACTGCAAGTGAATCAAACTTCTTAGCATTTGGATTAGTTTTAGGATCATCGTCATAAATTCCATCAACTCCGTTTTTAGCCATTAACATAACTTCTGCATTAATTTCAGAAGCTCTTAAAGCTGATGCTGTATCGGTTGTAAAGTATGGATTTCCTGTTCCTCCAGCCATAATTGCAATCTTTCCTGCTTTTAAGGCTTCAATTACTCGGCTCTTTCCGTAAGGCTCGCCTATTGGGAACATTCCTACTGCTGTAAATACGGCTGCTGGTTGCCCTGCTGTCTCTAATGCCGATTGTAGTGCAAGGCTATTTATTACGGTTGCCAACATACCCATTTGATCACCACGCACACGGTCAAATCCTTTTGATGCTCCGCTCAATCCTCTAAATATGTTTCCTCCTCCTATTACGATTCCAATCTCAATGCCCATATCTGCAACCTCTTTTATCTGTTTTGCATATGCAGCAAGATGATTTTCATCTATTCCATAACCTTTTTCGCCCATCAACGACTCACCGCTGAGTTTTAGCAATACTCTTTTATACTTTACCTCCATAGTAGTTATTTTATTTATCAGTTCAAAATTATAAATTTTGTGTGAACTTTCATACGTTTTATCAATTTATTTTTTACATAACTGTACTATTACAATTTTCTTTATTAATTTAGGAGCCTGATTTAGTGTGTTAATTTATGAATAAAACTTTTATTATAGGGATATTTCTATTTGTATCATCGTTCTCATTCTCTGCCTTGAGCGAGAACAAAATACTAAACAAAGCCGAAGAGCATTTTCAAAAAAAAGAGTGGAAAGAGGCTTCGGAAATATACAACATTGTATTAAATGGCGATAAAGGTAATATATCGTTATATGCACCATCTATTATTGCTGCTGGAAAATGCAATAACTATAATAGAGTAATATCATATATCTCAATTTCAGAGAATAGTGGTATTCCCTTAGATTCTGTACTTAAACAGACTTTAACCCTTTCTCTTAAAACTCGCAATACCGATATTTACGAAAATACACTTTTGCTTATTAAAGAAAAGCAACCTTGGTTAAAGAATTTTGTCAACAATCATCTTTTAGATTTTTACTTTAACAGAAAAAACAACATAAAGTGTATTGAGATTGCTGATGCCATTATTGAGGGCAAGCCCAAGAATATTACCGATATTATGATTGTTAAGGCAAAAGCAATGAACGACATAGGCGACATTAACTCTGCTGTTAGTGTAATGGAAGAGGTGCTTAATTTAAACCCAGAAATAGCAGAGGCTCGTCTGTTTCTTGGCTACTACTACTTTTTATCAGCAAAACAGAGTATTAAAGATGGTAACTTTACTATTAAACTACCTCAAAAGAGAGGTAAGAAATCAGAGGAGATAACGTATGAGAACACCGATATATACTCTGCTCTTAAACGTGCAAAGAGTTATTTAGACATTCACTCGCTGACCAACAAACGCCCATATGTTAAAAATATTATAAAGGAGATTGATGCTATGATTTCGGCATTTGAATCCCCTATTTCCAGCAACTAATAACTACCTCTTAGGGTTATTTATCTGCCAGGCAAAGCCACAACTAACGGACCAACATTCTCTTGGATTAGCAGCATCAATATTTGCGGCAACGTCAAGTTGAACTCTGTCTGTCACCATATAGTTTAATCCAAAATCTACACCATAAAAGTTGCCGTATCGTGCAAAGTTATTATAACTCTCGGCAAAGCATCCCAAACGTGAATTGATTGAAAAACCAAGACATAATGCTAAAAATGCCGAAGGTGTTGCATCCTCGCCATTCCACTCTGCTCCTACGTTATATCCTATACTGAGCCAATCGTTTACAGGATTATCAAATAGCAGGTAAAACGATGGAGCCAATCGCTCAACAACAAACCATTCGCTTCCAGTTTTAGGAAGAGCCAAATCTGCAAGTATTGCTATTGCGGGTATTCCACCCTTGCCCTCAAAACATAAAATTTTTGTTCCTATGCTCAATCCTGAAAATGCTGGACACCATCTATCTCCATCGTTATATATTAAAGCATCACCACCTAATCGCAACTCAACGCCTTTAAACAATCCGTAACGGAATAGAGTATTGCTGAAAGTAAATTGTCCGCTACCTCCATCTCCGTCATATTGAACTCCTTGCTCCCACTGTATAACATTCTTTGCAACTACTCCTGTTCCTGTTGATGCACCTGGACGGTCGGCTGTAAATTCAACCTCTTGCTCTTGTGCTACTACTGTTACGGTTACAAATAACAATATAATTATTGTTTTTATTTGCTTTGCTATTTTCATGTGTTTATAATTATATTATATATTCAACTTCTTTAAAAGCATAACTATGTATAGTATCATCAGCATGTTTTAACTTTAAACATCCATTTGGTTCAACTCCTATTATTGTTGCCTCTTGAATGTTTTCACCTCCACTGTATGATGTGTTGTGGATTTTGAATTTTGATATTGCATTTCGCCTATATAACAGACTGTGATACAAGGCTTCTATTTGTTCTTCACCATTACTTATATAACACTCATATTGTTGTTCTATCTCTCCTACTACCTCTTTCAGAATATCCTGTAAACAATAGGTCTGTTTTGTTAACATGGCAAGTGATGTAGGGTTTGGCAAGAATGACGAAAACTCTCTTTGATTTATGTTTATTCCAACACCTACTATTGAGGTATTTAGATTGTTTCCCATTAGAGAATTTTCAATCAGAATGCCACATATTTTTTTATCTCCACAATAGATGTCATTGGGCCACTTTATGGCAATATTTTTAATATATCTACTTAGTATGTTTGCTATGGCAACAGAGACAATTTGCGACACTACAAATGCTTTTGTTGCTGGTATTGTTTGTGGTCTTATAAGTAGTGAAAAGAGCAGGTTCTTGTCTTGCTCCGACTCCCATACGTTTTGGCGTTGTCCTCGCCCCTGTGTTTGAAAACCTGCACTTACCACACTAAAGGCTGGCAAGTTGGGATTCTCTTGTAACATCTCTCGCATGAGGGTATTGGTTGAAGTTGTTTGGGTATAGTGTTTATGGTTTTTCATCGAGTACGAAGGTCGGGCATAAATGCGTCAATAATGTGTTCCAATTCGTAATTATCACTACCAACATCATCAAGAACTACTGATATTATATCAAAACGAATATCAAGATGATGCGGTTGCAGTTCAAGATAGTGATTGGCAGCATCAACAGTACGTTTTATTTTTTGCGGTGTAACAAAATCTTCTGGATTTCCATAGTCTGTTTTTGAGCGTGTTTTCACCTCAACAATTACCAATTCCATACCATCTTGTGCAACTATATCTAATTCATATTTTCCAGAGTGCCAATTCTCTTCGCAAATTGCATAACCTTTTGAGGCAAGATACTCTCTTGCCAACTCCTCGCCACGTTTTCCCAAACTGTTATGCTTTGCCATATATTTTAGTTGTTAGTTGTCGGCTACGCCGTCCTACGGATAGTTGTTAGTTGTTTGCTCTTCTGCAAAGATAGGGATTTAAAACTTTTTATCAAACATTATTGCGATGCTATATGTTGGTATAATGAAATGTATAATAAAAAAGAATTATGATTTATCTGAATGGTGAGGAGCAAGAACTTAAACATAAGTTTATTGCAAATGGTGCTAAGGCTCCTGATTTTACAATTACCACAAGTGAAATGAAGAGATTACATTTATCGGATTTTAAAGACAAATGTATTGTTTTTAATATCTTCCCAAGCATTGATACAGGTGTTTGTGCAACATCAGTTAGACGTTTCAACCAAATGGCGGCAGAGTTGAAGGATTGTGTGGTGGTTTGTGTTTCAAAGGATTTGCCTTTTGCTCTGTCGCGTTTTTGTGGTGCTGAAGGCATTAAGAACGTTATTACTGCATCGGATTTTTATCCTGGAGATTTTGGAGAGAAGTATGGAGTTGTAATCTCCAAGGGAGTTCTTTCAGGACTACTTGCTCGTGCTATTGTAGTTGTTAAAGATGAGAAAATTTATTACACTCAACTTGTTGAGGATATTAACTCAGAACCTGACTATATGGAGGTTATCCAGGTATTGAGTTGGTAAAAAATAAATGCATTAAAACTTTATTTTCAATCCCTCGTTTGCTAAGATTGTATTTGCAAACTCCTTTTGTGCCTCTTGCAAAAGGAGTGATTCTTCTTTATAACGAGTTGAGAAGTGCCCTATAATCAACTGATCCACCTCAGCCTCTTTTGCTATTTTACCTGCTTGCAAAGCGGTTGTGTGGTAGCGTTTCTTTGCAATCTTCTCCATATCGTGCAGATAGGTTGCTTCGTGATACAGCAGTGATACTCCCTTTATATACGGGATAATAGAGGTTGTATATTTGGTATCAGAACAATAGGCGTAACTCGATGCTGGAGACGGAGGCAATACCAACTCTCTATTGGGAATTACCTCTCCATCGGGTGTAATATAATCTGCCCCCTCCTTTATGCGAGGCAACTCTTTTAGAGGAATATTATACCTCTCTACCCTCTCTTTGATTATATGAGGCAATTTGTTTATCTCTTCAAACCTGAATCCGAATGTTGGTATTCGGTGTTTTAAAGGAAAGGATATTACTCGAAGTGTTCCGTCATTATATATTTCTGCCACTTTACCAGGAAGTGGTTCTATTGTTATTTTTAGTGAACTTCCACTGCAATAGTAATCAATTTGTGGACGAAGTAGTGTCTCTAAATCGGAGTGAGCATGTATCACTATTTCTCCTGTACGTTCTTGCAACTCAAGGGTTGATATAAATCCTATTAATCCAAAACAGTGATCGCCATGTAGGTGCGAGATGAATATATGAGAGAGTCGGTTTTGATTTAACCCTTTATGATAGAATTGGCGCTGTGTACCTTCGCCACAATCTATCATAAAGTGTTTTCCGCGATATGTTAATACCTGCGATGATAGATGATGGCGTCCTGATGGTTTTGCAGAGCCACAACCTAATATGGTTAATTCAAACTCTTTCATTTGATATGGATTACCTTTTTTTCGGACGTGGCAGGCCACATCCCTACTTTTCCTCAATTTTTAACGGCCTGTTGCTCGTTTAAGTTCTTTATAGAAGGCTTGCTCATCGGGTGTGAGTTGTGAGAGTATCTCCTCTTCGTACTCCTCTAAATCTTCCTGCTCCTCAACTTGCGAGATTATTGATGTGCCTATATCGTGCATATCTTTTATACTCTTTGCAGTTAGCAATTTGCTCGCTGTTTGCACTCCGTATGTTCCTCCGTGCAATATCATACTCATGAGTATTGCCATTTCGGGTTTTATCTCAAACGAGACTATCACTTTCTTGCTCATATCATCTTTTGTTTTTGAAAAATTCTTGTATTATCTCAGCACACTCTTTTGCCATTACACCTTTGGCTATTTCAGTTTTGGGATGTAATGCTTCAGGTGCAAATCGGGAGAATCCTCTCTTAGCATCATCGGCTCCCCACACCAAACGTCCTAATTGCGACCACCCTAATGCTCCTGCACACATTACGCAAGGTTCAAGAGTTACATACATCGTACATTTATTCAGATATTTTCCGCCTAACTGATTTGTTGCGGCTGTTATTGCTTGCATTTCGGCATGGGCAGTTACATCGTTCAGCATCTCTGTCAGATTGTGCGACCTCGCTATTACCATTCCGTTACACACCACTACTGCTCCTACTGGTATCTCGCCATCTGCGTATGCTGCTTGGGCTTCGCGATAAGCCATCTGCATAAACTTTTCATCATCAGAGATACTCATTTCTTAATCTTCAAGGAAATATGTTACACTTGTTACTACACGCACCTCTTTTATTTGAGGAGTATTGTTGTCTCGGTCACTTATGGTAAATTGTCCTTGATTGGCTGTTTTTATTTTTCCCAACTTACTTTGTGAGTCGGCAGCAAATTTCTCGGCTGTTGTTCGGGCATTTATGGTTGCTTCCTCTATCATTTGGGGTTTTATATCGTTAAGTCCTGTGAATGTAAAGGTTGGTTGATATTGGTAATTTCCTACTATGATTGCCACCCCTTTTTTAATTAAATCGGCTTGTTTGAGCATCAATTTAGTTACTAAATTCACCTTATTTGATGTTACGGTTATTATGGATGTTACATTGTAACGATATAGATAGTTTTGATTTCCGTAACGTTCGGCTTGTAAATCAACTATTTCGGGTGCTGCAATAATTATCTCACTCTCATCTATTCCGTTGTCTTTTAA
>JAFQBL010000067.1 GCA_017416695.1 Bacteroidales bacterium
CAGGAAGTGCTTTCAATACAGGGGTAAGGAAAGTAAGCATCATAGCGGCAGTAGCAGTGTTACTCAAGAACATTGAGAATATTGCTGTTACCAACAAGAAACCAAGAAGAACAAATTTTGATTGAGTTCCAAAAGGTTTAAGTAATGCTTTTGCCAATACAGAGTCCAAACCGCTCTTAGTTGCTGCAATAGCCAATACAAATCCACCAATAAATAGCATAATGATTGGGTCAGCAAAACATGCCATCAACGATTTGTATTTAATTGTTTTGCCAATTACTGCTGCATCCCCTCCTTCGGTAAGGAAATCTAATCCTCCGTCAGAGCAAGTTACAAGCAATAATACAACAACCATCATAGATGTAGCCCAAGAGGGAATAGCCTCTAAAATCCACATCAACACAGCAAATGCAAAAATAGCAATAACTCGTTGCTCAATTGCTGTTAAATTCTCGATACCAAAACTGTCAGAAGGCAAGAACCATAAGATAAGAGAAACAGCAACAACAAATAAAATCTTGATAAGTTTGGCGTTGTTGCTTCTTTTGTTATCCTTTTTTGCCTTTTTAGCCTTTTGGTATTTGTCAATAAGATCAAATCCTTTAAAACTTGTAAACATAATTATATAATTTAATAAATAGTAATTTGCTTAAAAAATGTAACTATTTTGCCTAATACTCTTCCAAAAGAGTAATATTTATAGGACTCGTTATAACGCTAAAAAATCCGCACTTTGTTTTCTCGTGCGGATTTCTTTAGTAGTCATACTCTATATTAGTAAGCGAATAGAGGGTAATCTTTCATTGTTTTGTTTACCTCTTCTCTTACGGCTTTAATAACCGCTTCGCTTTCGGGGTTAGCCAATACTTGGTCAATAAGGTCAACAATCTTAACCATCAAGTCCTCTTTAGCACCGCGAGTAGTAATTGCAGGAGTTCCTACGCGAATACCCGAAGTCTGGAATGGAGAACGGCTATCGAAAGGCACCATATTTTTGTTTACTGTAATGTCGGCAGCAACAAGAACTTTCTCTGCAACTTTACCAGTAAGTTCGGGGAATTTAGTGCGAAGGTCAATCAACATACAGTGGTTGTCTGTTCCGCCTGAAATAATTTTGTATCCTTTCTCAACAAAAGCGTTAGCCATACAAGCCGCATTCTTTTTAACTTGAGTTTGGTATTCTTTATAAGAAGGAGTAAGAGCCTCGCCAAATGCTACTGCTTTTGCAGCAATAACATGCTCAAGAGGTCCGCCTTGAACTCCAGGGAATACTGCAGAGTCTAACAACGATGACATTTTGCGAATCTCTCCTTTAGGAGTTGTTTTACCCCATGGGTTATCAAAATCTTTTCCTAACAAGATGATACCACCGCGAGGTCCGCGAAGTGTTTTGTGAGTTGTTGAAGTTACAATGTGAGCATATTTAAGAGGATTTTCCAATAAGCCAGCAGCGATAAGACCAGCAGGGTGAGCCATATCAACCATAAATATAGCACCAATCTTGTCAGCAATCTCACGCATACGAGCATAATCCCATTCACGAGAGTAAGCCGAAGCACCTCCTATAAGCAATTTGGGACGTTCGCGAAGAGCAACCTCTTCCATCATATCATAATCAACATATCCTGTCTCCTCTTTAACACCATACTCCAATGCTTGGAATACAAGCCCTGAGAAGTTTACTGGAGAACCATGAGAAAGGTGTCCACCATGAGAAAGGTTTAATCCTAAGAATTTGTCACCAGGATTCATACATGCCATAAACACAGCCATATTTGCTTGTGCTCCAGAGTGTGGTTGAACGTTAGCCCATTCAGCACCATAAAGTTCTTTAATTCTGTCGATAGCAAGTTGTTCCGATTCATCTACCACCTCGCAACCACCATAGTATCTCTTTCCAGGATAGCCTTCGGCGTATTTGTTAGTAAGGCATGAACCCATAGCCTCCATTACTTGCTCGCTAACGAAGTTCTCCGAAGCAATAAGTTCGATACCCTTCATTTGGCGTTCTCTCTCTCTCTTGATAATGTCAAAGATTTTGTTATCTCTTTCCATAAAATATGATATGTTTTTAAAAATATTCTGTTTTGTTCAACATCCCCAAAACAAGAGGGATTGAAATGAGTTGCAAAGTTACTCAATAAGTTACTACTTACAAAATAACTCCTAAAGAAAAACTCAATAAATTTATACTTCTTTTAGTATAAAATGTACCTTCCGAAATTAAAACACCCTTTTCGTATAGTGAGAACGTGCCAGGTTTGTTGTGTTCGGTTATTCCAAATTCGTATCTAAAGTCAATTAGAACTCTCGAAATTTTTGTCCCCATACCAATAATTACACATGCGGTAATAGGGTTTGTATCTTCGTTAAGATTGAATGTTATATTCTGTGGGTTATTTATATCCTCTTTGTTTAAGTAAGTATATCTTAATTTAGGCCCAACAAATAAAGATAACTCATATTTATCGCGTTTAATAAAGTTGTAGCCATATAAGAGAGGAATATCAAGAGTAAGTGCAAAATTCTTAGAATCAACATTTAAGTTTCTTGAATATCCAAACTCTTTAATATCCAAACTAACAACATCTCTTATAACCGAAGTTCCAACCTCTAATTGCAAGTAGTTTCTCTTTAAATTAACTCTTCCAAATAGAGATATACTACCAGCCATTTTTGTCTCGTTCAAAGGTTTACTTACCTCTGTATTATTAATATAAGTCTTTCGCTCGTGAACAAAAGGAGCATTAGCCGATAGAGTAACTCCGTAGTTGAACCTCTTGTTGTTGGTTTCAGAAGTTTTAGCAAATACTTGGGGTAATGCTATAAACAGGGATATTATAATTAAAAAAGTTCTCATTTTTTCTTCCTCTTTTTCATTACCGACCAACCAAATTTGCCAATTTCCTTACCCAATCCGTAGTAGTTGCCATGCGAGTATGCTAAAAGATTAGCCTTTTCTAACTCAAATTTTCCGTTTTCAGGGTTTAGATATTTATCGTCAGCCAACACCTGTATCACTTTGGCAATGAACATATCGTGCGAGCCTAACTTTATAATTTGCTCCACTTTACATTCAATGCATAGGGGCGACTCCTTAATATATGGGGCATTAACAACATCAGAATGTATGGGGGTGAATCCTGTAAGAGCCCATTTATTACACTCCTTTCCGCTTTTTACACCGCACAAATCAACAGCCTTTGCCATTGATTCGGTTGTGAGGTTTATGACAAAGGCCTCATTCTTCTCTATTATAGGATATGAGTGGCGTTCAGGACGAACCGATATATAGCACATTGCAGGATTTGTACATATTGTACCAACCCATGCAACTGTAAGCATGTTATACTCCTCTGGTGAACTACCGCAACTTATAAGAGCGGCAGGCAGAGGATATATCATTGTTCCAGGTTTCCAGGCAACGTGCATCTTTATTTAAATAAGGAATGAGGATTTGTTAATACTTTACTAACAACTAACAAATCTGCGGTTAAGCGAGGGCAAAATAAGTTTATTTAAACTTTGCCGAGCGTGAGCAGATTCAACGAACGTATGTTCGTTAACTAACAACTGACAGCAGATTATGCAAGTTTAATATCCTCAAAGGTTACAACCTGTTCGCAATATTTACATTTAACCCTAATGTCCTCTTTATCTTGAATATAGAAAACGGTGTGCATAGGTTCGTTATTTGTTATGCACTTTGGGTTATTGCATTTAATAATATCTCTCAATTCATCAGGAAGTTCAACCTTATACTTCTCAGTAACTTCGTAATTTCTAATTATATTGATTTTTGCTTTTGGGGCAACAATTGCAATTCTGTTAATATCTTCCTCTTTAAAAAAATAGTCGGCTATTTTAATAATACCCTTTTTGCCAATCTGTTTGCTTGTAAAGTTATTGCCAATAGTAATAGCCTTGTCTAACTCCGAGAGATTAAGAATCTCAACAACCTTAAAAAGTTTGTCCGATGGAATATGATCAATAACAGTTCCGTTTTCTAAAGCGGCAACTTTCAACTCTTTTTTCAATTCAGCCATAGCAATTAAATTTTAATACCCAATACTTTACAAATTATAGCCTGACGTGCATATACTCCATTTTTAGCCTGTTGAAAGTAGTATGCTTTTGGATTATTATCAACGTCGTATGCAATTTCGTTCACGCGAGGAAGAGGGTGAAGAATTCTTAAATTCTCTTTTGAGTTATCCAACATACTGTTTTTAAGAACATAAACATCTTTAACCTTCTCATAAACCATTAAGTCGGTAAAGCGTTCGCGTTGAACACGGGTCATATATAGAATATCGGCATTATTTATAACCTCTTGTGAAAACTCAGTATGCTCAAAATATTTTATACCCTTTGATTCGCAGAATTTTTTGTAGTCATCTGGAATTTTAAGTTCTTCGGGAGCAACAAAGTGGAATGTTGGATTAAAGTGCGACATTGCCATAATTAGAGAGTGAACGGTACGACCATATTTTAAGTCTCCCACCATAGTGATGTTCAAGCCCTCTAATGTTCCTTGAGTTTTGTATATAGAGTAGAGGTCGAGCATTGTTTGAGATGGGTGTTGATTAGCACCATCACCTGCGTTGATGATAGGTTTGTCCGAAACTTCAGAGGCGTACCTCGCAGCGCCATCCAAATAGTGACGCATAATAATTAAATCAACATAGTTGCTGACCATCTTAATCGTATCGTTCAATGTTTCGCCTTTAGTAGAACTTGTAGTAGAAGCATCGGAAAAACCAATAATTCTACCTCCCAGACGAGTTACTGCTGTTTCAAAACTCAAACGTGTTCTTGTTGAAGGCTCAAAAAACAGAGTGGCAACAACTTTTCCTTCCAAAATCTTTTGATTGGGATTCTCTTCAAAATGTCTTGCACTCTCCAATACCTCTAAAATCTCCTCTTTGGAGTAGTCGGTAATAGAGACCAAACTCTCACTTTTCATAAAAGAAGCAATGTAAAAATTTAAATCATTAATAATGAGTGTGTTGCGAATTATTGCAAATACACAACAATCCTCATTACAAAACTATAAAAAAAAACAGACTTATTGTAATATCCTTGACAAAAATATTAAAATGAGATATAAAATAATTTTTCTTATGAATAAAAGGTCAGTTTTAAATAATATTGACATATTCAACAGAAAAAAAAGATTATCTTTGCGAAATAGAAACTACTGCGAACATAGATACTATATTTATCTTGAAATAGGATAATCCAAAAACAGATTTAGAAATGGGAATTATTAAAAATAGAAAGATAGAGAATAAGGTAATAGGTGTATTGTGGATATTGTTTTTTGTTGCAATACTATCTGTTGCACTCATTTTTGTACTTATATCTAACGGTAAAATTGGGTATATGCCTCCTATTGAGGAGTTGGAAAATCCAAAAGATAAATTTGCAACAGAGATATATTCTGCCGATATGAAGGTGATAGGAAACTATCATCAAAGTCAGGGAAATAGAGTATATATTGAGTATCAGGATATATCTCCCAATCTGATAAATGCGTTAATAGCAACAGAGGATATCCGTTTTTATAACCACTCAGGAATTGACCTTAGAGCATTGGCAAGAGCAGTTGTAAAAGGAGTGCTTGGAGTTGGAACAGCAGGAGGAGGAAGTACCATAACACAGCAGTTGGCAAAACAACTCTATTCTCCAAGTGCCGACAACAAATTGGAACGTCTCTTTCAAAAACCGATAGAGTGGGTAATTGCCCTAAAACTGGAGCGATTTTATACAAAGAAAGAGATTATAAAAATGTACTTTAACAAATTCGATTTCTTATATAATGCAGTAGGAATACAATCGGCAGCATCGGTATATTTCAGTACTACTCCCAATAACCTAAAAATTGAGGAGGCTGCAATGCTTGTGGGAATGTTAAAGAATCCAGCACTCTATAATCCA
>JAFQBL010000068.1 GCA_017416695.1 Bacteroidales bacterium
CTCTGAGCCATTGCTGTAAAATGGTTTTACCTCTGCTCCAACGCCTCCAAAGGTTGCACGTCCGTTATCTACCGAGAAGGCTGCTTTCTCAATATATCCATCGGCTGTTGTTGTTCCTCCTGGTCGGAAGATATATACTTCGTCTAAACGTGTTGTGCCGTTATAACTTACGTTTCCGCCTGTGTATGCTGGATTGATGCGATATACCAATAGTCCCGATTGTGGCAGACCTGCATCAAATGTTCCCTCTTTTTTACGATACTCAACTACGAAGTACTCGTCTGAGCCTATCATCTTTATTTTGTATGCTATGTTCTCTTTTACGGCTCCTCCTACTGGGTTTAGTGTGTATGTTCCTGGCTCTGTTATTTCGGGTATTTCATCAATCCAACCACAATAGCGGTATTTTGTGTATGCCGACATCTGTTGTGGTACCAATAGGTTGTCTGCCATCAAGTCCCACTCGCCTACTGGGTTTAGGTTATCTGCTACGTGGTAGAGGTCGTATGTCCCCAACGAGTGCGACATCTCGTGGCATATTACTCCTGTATTGAATGGTATTGGTTCAAGTGATGCCCATCCGTTTGCATCATCAAATACCATTAGAAATCCTACAAGTTTTTTATCTTTTATATATACTGCTTTTTCATCGGGCAACGCCAAATCGGTGCGGTGTGGCCATAACAGGTGGCGGTTGCTTATCTCACTGCGTCCGCTTAATACGATACACATATTGTCTATTATGCCGTCGCCGTTTGCATCAAGCACAACATCATCGGGCAGGTTTGCCGAAAGATATGCTGCTATCTCTTTTACCAAGGCTTGTTCTCGTGCTGCACGATCTATCTCATCTTCGTATCCGTTTGGTGCTATACTGCTTTTCTCTTTGTAGTAGTTACGGTCGTTCATTGTTTCGTACGACATTACCACGTCGCCCTGTGGTGCGGGAAACATTGTGCTTCGCCATTGCAGTTGCCCGTATGATGCTTCGTAGAAATAGTTATATACCGAGTTTGCTCCTGCGGTATCATCGTTAAACATCTGATTGTATGTTGATGCTGAGAGTTCAAATGACTCTGAATTATCTTCTCCCAAAAAGCGTACAAAGCATACAATATTTGCCAACTCCCCCTTGTTCTTCTCTGTGGCACTTACGGGTAAGATTGTTACCATACTCATAACAACAAGTAGTGCCAATGTGTAAATCTTTTTCATATATTTTTTATTAATTTTCTGTTTTATTCTGCGAAGATAACATAAGATGTGTGTAATATAAAATTTTTTTGTTCCTTTTATCGGATTTTTACATTCATAAACAAATTAGATATATATAAAATTTTAGTTAAAATTGTATAACTATTTTAAGAAAAGAGAATATAATCATTCTAAATTATTACCTTTTTTATATATTTGCGAAATATATTGGCAATATTATTGACTATTTATCAATTTAAATACTATGAAACATATATCACTATTGGCAGTTGTATTGGCTATATTTGTCTGTATGCCAAATGCAAACGCAAAGAGGAAGAGTAAGGAGAGTAAAAATCCTTTGGAGATTGTTGTAAAGGATAGTGTTAGTGCTGACTACAAAAAAGTAACAAAGGACTCTCAAAGACAAGAGGGGTTGTTTACAACTTTATATAATGCAAAAGAGGGCAAACTTTATTTTGAGATGCCCGACTCAGTGTTCAGTAAGACCTACATTCTTGCTAACCGTATTGCCGCAACAAGCAACACAAGAGATTTTGTGGCAGGGCAAATGGCTACTACTCCTCTATTGATTAAGTTCACAAAGGATGAGCGTAGGGTATATATGCACGAAATTCAGAGTTCGGAACTTGTTTCGGATAGTGATCCTGTGAAACTTTCGTACGACAAAAACTTTTACGACCCTGTTATAAAAGGTTTTAAGATTGTTGCAGAGAACAAAGGTGATGTTGTTATTGATGTTACTGACTTTTTTGCCACTAACGAGAAGTGCATCAGCCCCATTAAACAAGATAACCCATTAAGTAAACTCTTTGGTGGAGGTAACTCTCTAAAAGGTACTTTTGTTGCTGATGCTTCAGGTATTATCAGCAATAAGGCTTTCCCAAATAATATTGAGATTAAGAGCCGTCTTTCGTTTACTTTGTCGCTTATGAATGAGCCCTACTCGGTTATTATGCACCGTTCACTGTTTGCTCTTCCCGAAGAGCCTATGGATATGCGTTTGCAAGATAACAGGGTTGGTTTCTTCTACTCTGACAAGAGCATATATACTACCGACAAAGATGGTATTGAGGTTAAAACCTATATTCACCGCTGGCGTTTAGAGCCTAAAGAGGAGGATATGGAGCGTTACTTTGCAGGCGAGATTGTTGAGCCTGAAAAGCCTATTGTTTTTTATGTTGACAACGCTTTCCCCGAGAAGTGGAGAGGCTCTATTAAACAAGGTATAGAGGATTGGAATGTGGCTTTTGAGGCTGCTGGTTTTAAAAATGCTATAAAAGCGGTTGACTATCCTGAGAACGACTCTACTTTTGATCCCGATGATATGCGTTACAGTTGCTTTAAGTATGCGGCAACTGCTACTCCAAACGCTATGGGACCAAGTTATGTTGACCCTCGCACTGGCGAAATTCTGACTGGCGATGTTATTTGGTATCACAATATTTTATCGCTACTTCACAACTGGAGATTTGTTCAAACTGCAACAGTTGATGAAAAGGTTCGCACACGCGTTTTTGATGATGAGACAATGAATGAGTCAATAAGATATGCTGCGGCTCACGAGATTGGTCATACTTTGGGATTGATGCACAATATGGGTGCAAGTTACTCTTACCCTGTTGACTCGTTACGTAGTGCTTCGTTTACTCAAAAATATGGTACTACTCCAAGTATTATGGACTATGCCCGAAACAACTATATTGCTCAACCAGGTGATGTTGAGAAGGGGGTTAAACTTACTCCTCCCATTTTGGGCGTTTATGATATTTATGCAATCAATTGGGGTTACAGATTGATTCCTGATGCAAACTCGCCCGAAGATGAAAAAGCAACTCTTGACAAATGGATTGCCGAGAAAGAGGGTGATGCTATGTTTGAGTTTGGTGCTCAACAATTCCTTGGCATGGTTGACCCCACTGACCAGACTGAGGATTTGGGTGATGACCATATTAAAGCAGGTAACTATGGTATCAAAAACCTTAAACTTCTTATTGAGAACTTAGAGGAGTGGAACAAACGTGAGGGTGAGAGATACGACAATATGGAGGATATGTACAAAGAGGTTGTTACTCAATATACTCGCTATATTCGCCACGTTATCCCCTACATTGGCGGTATCAGATATGAGGAGATCAGACAGGGCGATGGCAAAGCAACCTCGAAACACTACATTGACAAGGCTACTCAAAAAGAGGCTATGGAGTGGCTGTTGAATGAGGCTCGCACCCACAGCGAGTGGCTTACTCGTCCTGACCTTATTAATAAGTTGGAGATAAATCTTAATGCTAACGACAAACTTCAATCTACAATTATATCTGCTCTTATCAACTCGGCAGTGTTATATCGTATTCAGGAGGGTGGTATTGTTGATAGCAAAAACAACTATACATTAGATAGTTACGTGAAAGATGTTACCAAAGCCATATTTATTGCTCCTAAGGGTGGCAAACTCTCGGCTGTGGAGCAAAATCTTCAGGCAACTGCTATTGATTTGATGATTAAGACTTCAGGATTGAACGCATCAGGTGGCTCTGCTAAATCGTTCGCTGAGGTTGAAGAGAATATTGAGAATAGCGGTATCACTTGCTCTCACTGCATTAACGAAATGAAAGAGTTTGCCCGTATCAACTTTGGTTTGCCTACTCTATCGGCTAATCAGTTGGGTGCAATTATGACAGGCCGTCTTAACGATGTTCTTAAACTATACAAGAGTAGAGTTGCTTCTGCAACTGGCTCTACTAAAGATTTTTACAACTATCAAATTATTAAGATAGAGCGTATATTTGATAAATAAAATAAAACATTATATAATGAGAAGTAGGATATATATATTGATAGTGTCGCTTTTGTGCTTGGCTTCGGCTGTTACAGCACAAACCTCTACTGCGATTCTTAAAGGTAAAGTTACCGACCGCAGTGGCGAACCTCTAATTGGAGCACACGTTCAATGGAAAGATGCTAACAATGCAACTATTAGTGATATGGACGGTAACTTTACTATCCCTAAAACTGGTAAAGAACTTGCTGTTTCGTATCTTGGTTACAAAACTAAAATAACTAAAGTTGCCGATGGTACTAAAAGCGTGGTGATTGCTCTTGAGGATGACGCTCAAAACCTTGATGAGTTGGTTGTTGTGGGTTATGGTGTTCAAAAGAAATCTTCAATAACCGGTTCGGTTGAGACTATCAAGAGCGAAGAGTTGTTGAAAATCCCTACTGCCAATATTGACGAGGCTCTATATGGTCAGGTTTCGGGTTTGAACGTTATGCAATCGACAGGAGACCCAAGTAGTGCCAAAGAGGCTGAATTGAATATTCGTGGTATTAATGGTGCTCCCCTATTGGTTATTGATGGTGTACCTCGTTTTGGCACTAATACAAGTGACGGAGAGATGCGTCTTTCGGACCTTAACCCCGATGATATTGAGAGTATCTCAATCCTGAAGGATGCGGCGGCAGCAGCGGTTTATGGTGCTCGTGCGGCTAATGGTGTTATACTTGTACAGACTAAACGTGCACAGGGAAATCAAAAGGTTTCGGTTAACTATCGCGGTCAGATGAACGTGCAACAGGCTACTCAACTTCCTAAGTTCTTGGATGCCTACAACTTTGCACAGATGTTCAATAAGGCTGTTGATAACACTCCCAGTACTCTGATTTTACCTTACACTGCCGAGCAGTTGGAGCAGATACAGAGAGGTACAAACCCAAATGTTTATGGCAACGAAAATCTTTTAGACTACTTGGATAAGACTGGTTATACTACTACTCATAGTGTTTCGCTTAATGGTGGTAACCAATGGGTGAGGTATTATGTTTCGGGCGGTTACACTCACACAAAAGGTTTGTATAGTGGTGTGGGTAGAGACCGTTTCAACTACTCTACCAAATTGGATGCTACTCTTACTGAGGGGTTGACTCTTTCGTTGGATATTACTGGTTCAAGAAACAATAGCAAAAACTCAAGTTACGCAACGCTGGATGCAGCATACGCTTTTGCTCCTACTCAGGTGTTGCGTTTTACCAATGATAAGTTGGCAAGTATTGATGGTTCAAATCCTCTTGTCAATGTTTATGGTATGGGTGGTTATATTCAGGACAAAGCAAATATGAATACCATTACTGCCAACCTCCGCTGGGAGTTGCCTTGGGTTAAAGGTTTGGCTTTGTATGCTCGTGCTACTTTTGATAATAACACTCGTATTGAGAAGAGTTACGACAAACCTGTTGAGTTGTTCACATACGATGAGGCAACTGGCGAGTATTCAACAGACCCAAATACTGTTTATCCTACCGCAAAGGTTTCTATTGAGCAGATTGACCGCTTTACAAACAATCAACTTTATGAGGTGGGACTAAACTATAACAGAACTTTCAAGGACAAACACGATTTGAGCGGTTTACTGGTTGCCAACTACCAACGTATGCACAACCAATATATGATTGGCGAAAACCAAAACGCATCGGTTTATCCCGAGATTATTGGTACTGCTATTGATGCTCGTTTAGTTGGTAGCGAGACTAAAAACCAACGTGCTTCGTTGATTGGTCGTGTAAGTTATGGCTATGACTACCGATACTTCTTGGAGGCAAGTTTCCGCGTTGATGGCTCTACATATTTCTTCCCTGATAACCGCTGGGGATTCTTCCCTTCGGTATCGGCATCGTGGGTACTCTCTAACGAGAAGTTCTTTAAAGATTGGGAGCAACCCGTAATCTCAAATGTTAAGTTCAGAGCATCTACTGGTGTTCTTGGTAACGACGGTATGGTTGGCGAATATTCATATCTGCTAAACTATATTGAATCTACCAGAGAGGGTTATAATATTGGAGGTAACTACCGACCTGGTATTATGATGTCAACAGGTAATTACCCAAATCCTGAACTTACATGGGGTAAATCGCACGACTACAACATTGCTACCGATTTGGGATTCTGGGATAACCGCTTTGGCGTTACATTTGAGTATTACTGGAGATTTGAGACTAACAAAATTACATCTGCTCCATCGTACCTATACCCACCAACTACTGGTGTTAATGGTAATGTTCCAAGTATAAACTTTGCAAAACTTAAAGCGTGGGGATGGGATTTGACTCTTAACCACCGCAATACTATCAGAAAGGTTAAATACGATATTGCATTTACAATGTCGCAACAAGAGGATAAGTGGTTAGATTATGGTGATGAATCGAGCGTTAATCCTAATCTAAGACGCGTTGGAAGAAGCAGTATGGTATGGACAATGTATGAGGCTGACGGATTGTTCACTTCGCAGGAGGAGATTGACAACCATAAACTAAATCAAGATGGACAAAACAACGCTACATTGGCTCCTGGTGATATTAAATATGTTGACCAAAACAACGATGGCGTTTTGGATACCAACGACTTGAAATATGTGAAGAACTCTTCAAATCCCAAATTCAACTTTGGTCTTAAATTGGGATTGAGTTGGAAAGGTTTGTTCTTTAATGCTCTGTTACAGGGAGCAACTGGATACCAACAAAACATTAAAGAGATGTACACTCTAAACAGTGGCTCATTGCAACGTTTCCAAGAGTACCACATGGAGGAGTGCTGGAGTGAGGAGAACCCTGACGGAACTTTGCCAAGAGTTAAGTTTGCATCGGCAAATGACAATAACCGTAAAGAGTCAACTTTCTGGGTTAGAGACTGTAACTTCTTACGTCTTAAATCATTGTCGTTAGGATACTCTTTCCAACCTAAAATGTTGAAAAAGATGAAATTGAGTTCGTTCAGCATTGCATTACAAGGAAGCAACCTTGTAACATGGTCAAGCCTCTCGGATTTGGGAATGGACCCCGAATCGTTACGCGGCTACCCTGTTCAACGCTCATACGGAGTTTCTTTAAGTATTGGATATTAAACTCTTAACCTATAAATTGAAAGTTATGAATATTAAAAAATATATTATATACGGAGTTATTGCAATATTACCATTTACATCATCGAGTTGTTTGTTTGATGATGCTCCTGTTGATAAAATAACTGACAACTACATCTGGGAGACTCCTATGTTGTTAGATGAATATGTTTTGCCTTGGTACAGGAATATGAATAACGGATTCTCAACATTTGTTCCTACCTCAATTGCTCTGGTAAAAAGTTCATCGCGATACTATATGCCTTGGTTTGGAGATCAAATTGTTCCCTCTAAAACTGACTACTATAATGCTGGTTACGGCGACCTTTTAAAAGGTAACAATCAAGAGATAACCAACTGGGCTACCGTAAGATGGGCTAATTACTATACCCAAATACAAGCAATTAACCGATTGTTTGAGAACGAAGCAAAGATTGCCGCTGGTGAACAGAAAGAGCGTATCTTGGGCGAAGCACACTTCTTTAGAGCATATTACTACTATATGTTATGGCGTCATTGGGGTGGCGTTATGTTGATTAACAAAACTTTTGACCCTCTTAAAGAGAATACTAAATTTGCAAGAGCATCGTACTCTGAAATGGTTACTGCCATTGTTAACGATGCCAAAGAGGCTGCAAACAGACTACCCGCCTACTATGCTTCAACAGATGCAGGTCGTATAACAAAAGGTGCTGCACTTATGCTTATTGCCAAAACTTATATGTGGGCTTCGAGCGAATACTACCAAAACAAGAGTAACGACTATTTAGGCTTCACAGATGACCAATCTCAAGCAATGCTTGAGAAGGCTAAAAAGGCTTACGAGGATCTGTTTGAACTTAACCAATATAGTTTAGTTCAAATTGCAGGAACCTCTGTTGAGGATATAAAGAAAGAGTATCGTAATATATTCCTTACAAAGAATAGTCAGGAGTCAATTTTAGAGGTGCAACACTCTAACGATGGTAACTACGATACTGGATATGGTCATAAACTTGACCGCGATGCTGCCGCTCCTTTCTTTACAGGTACTATTGCGGCTTATACTCCTACTCAAAACCACGTTGATGAATATGGTATGAGAGATGGTTATGTTTATGACAGCAACAACCCATACGAGGGTAGAGATTACCGTTTTTATGCCAACATTTTGTATGATGGCTCGGTTTATAACGGACATACAATGGATATTCACTATGTGCGTACAGGTAACACCGAAGTTGCTGGTGAGGATTTAACTCAATATGGTGAGAGCGAAACCGCTGCTTACTCTCGCACTGGTTACTATATGGGTAAATTTGTTGATGAGACTCAAAAGATTGATAAGGATGAGACTTACGCAAGTAAGCAAAACTATATCATATGGCGTTACGCAGAGGCTCTGTTGGATTACGCAGAGGTTATGTTCCGCTTAGGTGACAACGGAACTGCACTGGCAAAAGTCAACGAGGTGCGTTCAAGAGTTAAAATGCACACTCTTCCCTCTCTTACTTGGGAAGAACTTGTTAACGAGCGTAGAATTGAGTTGGCATTTGAGGAGACTACATATTGGGATATGTTCCGCTGGGGCGTAGCCGTTGAGAAGATGAATGGTGAGACTAACCCTATTAAAGCAATGAAGATTGTTGTTAATAGTGCTAATGGTCAAACAAGATACACTATCTCAAATATGAACCGTTTTCCAAAACGTGTAAGATATTTTGAAGAGAAACAATACTATCTTCCTATCCCTTGGGATGAAATCCGCTACCATGGCGTTGCTCAAAACCCAGAGTGGAGAGAGATGTAGTTTTTTTAAATTAGGA
>JAFQBL010000069.1 GCA_017416695.1 Bacteroidales bacterium
CAACCTCTCTATATTTCGGATGACGTAGATATTATCACACATGTTACATAGCAAACTATGTGATAGAGCATCAATCAGAGATAACAGATGCAACTGATGCAGAGATTAAGCAATTGGTAGGAGAGAGTTATATGTTGCGAGCATATATGCACTTCCTATTGGTAAACCTATATGCGCCAGCATACACAAATTGTGAACCCGAAACAACACGCGGAATACCCTTACAATTAAAAGCAGATGTAAATGCAATTTTACGTTGTAGCAGTGTTGCCAAAGTTTATAAACAGATATTGGATGACATTGAGACAGCCGAAGATTATATGAATGTTGAGAAATGGGAGAAAGGATATAGTTACCGTTTCTGTAAAAATACAGTAAGTGCTTTAAGAGCAAGGGTAGCACTCTATATGGGTAACTGGCAATTGGCATTTGATGAAGCAGAAAATGTACTTGATTTATATCCCGATCTTCAAGACTTGTCGTCATCAACAACAGTAAAACCAATAAGTTATGAATCTGTTGAATCAATTATGGCATTGGAGCAAGTAATTACAACAAATATTTCGGCATTAGGATATGTAAACCCCGAATTGTTATCAATGTATCGAACAGGAGACCAACGCAAGAGTACCTATTTCAAATCAAAAACAATAAAACAATGGGTGTTGCGTAAAGAGAAAGATAATTTTGATAAAGAGCGTTGTACATTCCGAGCAGGAGAGTTCTATTTGATAGCAGCAGAGGCTGCAAATGAGTTAGGAGAAACTGCCGATGCTTTAAAATATATCAAAGCACTTATGCAAAAACGCTATAAACCAAATGACTATACAACATATTCAGCAGCACTTGACGGATTGGATCAAGACGCTTTAAGAGTTGAGATAGCCGCAGAGCGTCAAAGAGAGATGGCATATCAAGGACATCGTTGGTTTGATTTGCGTAGAACAACTCAACCTGAAATAATAAAGGTATATACTCTTGCTGATAAAACCGAAGAGACCTATACATTAGAACAATCGGATGAGCGTTATACATTACGTTTCCCACAAGAAGCAGTAGAGGCTAATCCAGAGTTGGAAATTTGGAATAATTAAACAATATAATATTAATCATTTTATTAACTTAATTTTTTAAGGCTTATGAAGAAACTATTACTAACTATTGCTGTTGCACTATTGTCAGTAACAGCAATTAATGCCCAAGTATTGGGTACAACTGAGTGGAATAAAACACTCTTTACAGTTGCTGCAGCCGAAGATGCAACAAGCGGTGAGATGGCAATTGATGATAACGGAAACCTTTTTGTATCAGGAGCATTAACAACAACTGCGACATTTGGCTCAACATCATTAGAACCAATAGGTTTAGCACAATACATTGTTAAATACAATGCAACTGGAGCAGAGCAATGGGCAACTGCAATTCAAGGAGCAGCAACAATTACTGCAATGGATACTGATGCTGAAGGAAACTTATATGTTGCAGGACAATTTGCTGATGAAATTCTCGTTTGTGATGTAGCTGAAAATCAAACATCTTTGGTGTCATCAAACTCAGATTCTCAAACAGCAGCGTTTATTGCAAAATATAGTGCAACAGGAACTTTGATTGCGGCACAAGCATGTGAGGCTACTGTTGATGCAACAGTAAACGATTCATTTATGTATTTCGGTTATCCAGCTGAAATCTCAATCTCTAATATTCAAGTTGAAGGAGATGCACTTTACGTATCTTTTACATATAACGGAGATGTAACATTAGGAGGTTTCTCTCTTGATGCAAAATATGTATTTAATAGTATGGGATTTGGTGACTATTTAGATACAACAAGTGGAGCAGTCATTGCCTTGAATAGTACTACACTTGCACCTTCTGCTTTGATTGTAAATGCATCAGTTAAAGAAGACAATGCATCAGTTTATAGAGGAATAAATGATATAAACTTTACAGTTGAAGACGGAAATGCTTATGTATCTGTTGTTGGTTTTGGCGATTTAACAATTCAAACAGCAAACTCTTCACAAGATGTAACTTTTGCAATGGATGGAATGGGATCTAATGAATATGGAATGATTATTGCAAAAGTTGGAGCAATAGAGGCTGTTAAGGTTTATAATAATGTATCAACATCATTATCAGTAACATCATACAACAAAGTTGAAAATATGGAGGTTGTAGGAGATAATCTTTATATTACAGGAACATTCCGTGGATATTGTCCATTAGATAATACTTTGTCAACATTAAATGGTGATACAGAAAAATCTACTTCAGATGTTTATGTTGCATCTTTAGCAACTTCAACTTTATCTACTAATTGGGTTGTAACAACTCCTGATAAAAATGATGAAGTAAATCAAAAATATGAGACTATCGTTGGAACAATGATTTATCCTAACGAAGTTCGTATGGTAACAGCAGTTAAAAATGTATCAGGTAATGCTGTTGTTTCAACAAGTAATCCTTTAGTCTCATTTACAGGAGAGGTATCATCATTAAATACAGAACAAGCAACAGCTTTAGCATATAATGGAGATAATGCAGCATTTATATTAAATGTCGCAACTCTTTCTGCTCTATATTATGGAACAATTCCTGTTAACGAGTTAGTAAATGAGGAGACTGTTGAGGTAATCAATGGCGAAATCTTAAAAACAAATGTTTGGAATTCATCAATTTCAGCAGTTCAAGCAACAGATGCAAATCCATCATTCCCTGCAGCAATGGATGCAGATGGTAACATATATGTTTCAGGAACACAAACACAAGATTTTGACTTTGCTGGTACAACAATTGGTTCATTAGGTGTTGGAGCATATGTTGCTAAATACGATGCAGCAGGAAATGAAAAATTTGCTTTCGCTCTATATGGCTCAATTGCATTAACTGCTATGACAACTGATGCTGAAGGAAATTTATATGTTGCAGGTTCATTCACAGATGAGGCATATATCACAGATATTGAAGGACAAACAGGAGACTATGAAACAATAACAGGAGCAACTGGAGATTGGTCAATGGAGCGTCCTTCATCATTCTTGGCAAAATATGATGCTAATGGTAACTTATTATCAGTAAATAAATTCGATGCTGTTGCAGGTTATGATACTTCAGCCGAATATTGGGGAGGTGTGCCATATGTTTCAATAAATAAGATTGTATCAGAGGGAGAAAAAGTATATGTTCAATTTACATATAATGGAGATGTTACTATTGATACTATTACTTTAGAAGCTAAATATATGTTCTATTTCTGGAGTGCATATATGGATATCCCAAGTAATGCAGTTGTTTCATTTGATACAGATATGATTGCTATTGCAAAAGAGGCAGAGTTATCAATGGCTGTTGATGGTGCGGATTCTGCATCATCAGTAGAGTCATTTAACTTTGCAGTTAAAGATGGTGAAGTTTATGTATCTGCATTCGGATATGGAAATTTGGCATTAACAACACCCGTAGGATCAGAAACATTCTCTTTTGCTATTGATTCAGAGGGAAATACAGAGCATGGAGCAGTAGTTGCAAAAGTTGGAGCAACTCTTGAAACTAAAAAATTCTCAAATATACCAACAGGGACATATAATGTATTTAATGTAATTTCAGGAATGGATGTATATGCTGGAAATATCTATATTGCAGGAACATTCAATGAAACATTTGCTTTTGCTAATACAACTACAGCAGCAGGCGCTTCAGATATCTTTGCAGTATGTCTAAATGCATCTAACTTATCAACAACTTGGGTTGCAGCAGATGCAAAAGACGAGGGCGCTACTAATACATATTATGAGGTTGCAACAGGTATGATTCTTTACAAAGGAAATGTTTACGTTACGGGTGCTGTAATTGATATGAATGCAGAAACAGTTACTGAAAATCTTAACTACAATGTTTCATCAGAGGGTAATATGAGTCTTGGTGTTGCACGTCCAGCAATGGCAACAGCATATTGCGATGACTATGCAGCATTAGTAAACTTTACAGAGACAACAAACGTTGCATACTACTCATTTGAGGAGTTAGTAGGTATTGAAGAGTCAGTTGTTGAAGGAACTTCAAACATTACATACTCTAACGGAATGTATATCTTTGCAGAGGCTGTTGATGCTCAAATCTATGATGTTCAAGGACGTTGTGTTAAAGCAGTTAAAGCAGCAACAGAGATTGCAACAGAAGGATTGAACAAAGGTGTATATATCCTTAAAGCAGGTAGCGAGGTTGTTAAGTTTGTAAAATAATCTAACATATTTAAATATAAAACGGAATTGAGGTTGCTCACAAGCAACCTCAATTTTTTTATTACACTTTTTAAATATATTTGACTCTTATAATATTAAAGAATGGTGCAATATTCCTAATTTTTATCTACCTTTGTAAAGATATATAAAGAATAAACCTACTATGAAAAAGATATTTATAACACTCTTTGCATTAACTCTAACTCTATTTTCAATTTCGGCAATAACATTAGAGGAGGTAGCATCAAATAAATATAAGGCAACCACAATGCCCAATGTTGTATCATCGGCAGATGGTAAATATTATGCTATTGCAAATCCTGAAAAATCAATGATATTCAAATGTGAGTATAGTACAGGAAAGATTGTTGATACTCTTTTTAATACATCAACTGC
>JAFQBL010000008.1 GCA_017416695.1 Bacteroidales bacterium
ACTTGTATTGATAGGCGATACAGCACAATTACCACCAGTAGGTCAGCCCAATACTCCTGCCTTAGAGCCAAGAGTACTGGAGGAGTATCTTTTGAAAGTAACAGAGGCGACACTAACCGAAGTGATTCGTCAAAGTCTAACTTCGGGAATTCTCTACAATGCAACTAAACTCCGACAGATGATGCAAGAGGATTTCCTTTGTACACCAAAAATAGAGACAACTCCTTTCTCCGATATTCAAAGCATCTCAGGTTACGAACTGTTAGAGGTGCTTGAGAGTGCCTACTCTCGCGACGGAAAAGACCAAACAATAATAGTAACCCGTTCCAATAAGCGGGCAAATATATTTAATGAAGGGGTAAGAAACAGAATACTCTACAGGGAGGAGGAACTGGAGTCGGGAGATTTGCTTATGATTGCAAAGAATAACTATTTTTGGGCAGAGAAAGTAGAGGAGATAGATTTTATAGCCAACGGAGATGTAGCACAAGTGTTGCGAGTAAGAGGTTATAATGAAATGTATGGATTTAGATTTGCCGATGTAACATTACGTCTCCTTGATTACGATGTTGATATAGATGCAAAGATAATGCTTGATACTCTACATCTGGAGTATCCTTCGCTAACTCCCGAACTCAATAATCAGTTCTTTACAAAGGTTATGGAAGATTATGCTGATGTGAGAACAAAACGAGAGAGGATTAAACGTGTAAAACTCGACAAATGGTTTAATGCACTTCAAGTAAAATATGCATACGCTGTAACATGTCATAAAGCACAAGGCGGTCAATGGCAGAATGTATTTATAGATATGGGTAATATCTCAGAAGATGCAGTAAGCCTTGATTTCTTCAGGTGGTTATACACAGCCTTTACTCGCTCAACCGAAAGACTCTATTTGATAAATACTCCAAAGTACTTCTTAAAAGATAGTGATGCAGAGTTATAAAATAGGACTGAAAAGTCGTGCAATAGATTCAGCAATCTTAGAGAATATACTGCGTCTGTTCCAACTCTTAATAGATACCCTTCTGCACTCTTTCAAATCTTGCATAAAAATTTCGGCATATCTGCTATTAAACTCTTTGTCATAGATAAAGGCATTAATCTCAAAATTCTGTTCAAAACTTCTTGAGTCAAAGTTGGTTGAACCAATACTTGTAATCTCATCATCAACAAGAATTGTCTTTGCATGTAAGAACCCTTTTTTGTAAAAGTATATCTTAATGTTTGATTTAAGCATCTCTGCAATATATGAGTTACTTGCCTTTTGTAAAAGTTTGGAATCAGAATGATAAGGTATCATAATTCTGACATCAACCCCCGAAAGAGCCGCAATCTTAAGTGCATTAATAGCAGCACTATTTGGTAAAAAGTATGGAGTTTGAATGAATACCCTTTCGCTGGCGTTGCTAATAATTTTAGAGAACATTAAAAAAATAGATTTATGTTCATCTAAAGGACCGCTTGTCAATAGTTGAATAGTTGCCCCATTAGGGAAATTTTTAGTTTTAGGAAAATAACTACTGTCAGACAATAACTCTTTAGTAGTAAAGTTCCAATCAACCATGAAAATTGCTTGAAGTTCTTTTACGGCTTCACCCTCAATTCTGATATGAGTATCTCTCCATTCTCCCCATTTGCCTCCCGTAACATATCTGTCGGCAATGTTCATACCTCCAACGTATCCAATAGTGCCATCAATAATTGCAACTTTTCGGTGATTTCTGTAATTGAGTTTGTTGGCAAGTTGAGGGAATGTAACCTTAAAGAAAGGTTTTGCGTCAATACCTGCCGAAATCATACTATCAAAGAAATCTTTCTCCCGTAAACTCCAGCAGCCCACATCATCGTATAAGACTCTTACTTCAACACCTTCTGATGCCTTTTGTATTAGCAACCTTTTAAGTTGATTGCCAAGATTGTCATTCTCTATGATGTAATATTGAATATGAATAAAACTTTTAGCATTTTTTAAATCATTAAAAAGAATATAATATTTATCTTTACCGCAAGTAAATATATCAATCTTATTATTTATGGTTACAAAAGCACGAGTAAGTTTATTGCCAAGAATAATAAGTTGTTGAGTGGCATCTTTGAAATTAGGGATATTAGTGTTGCTTACCGAAATACTATTGTTGACCAAACGCTCTAATTTACGTTTGCTTCTACGCGAAATCATACGCTGAGAACGTTGGTCTCTGCCAAAAAACAGGTAGAAAACAAACCCAACAACAGGTAAAAGAGTTAATACAGATAACCAGGCAATAGTTTTAACGGGATTTCTGTTCTCCGATATTATAAGAATTATAAATATAATATTAAGCAGAATAATGGTGAGGTAGATAAAATTATATATCCACTCCCCAGCATTACTAATTGATAACAGAATATTCATATAATATAAGACAAAGGTTAATGCAAACTTACGAAAAAAGATATAAATAAAAAATATAAACAAAGAGTATAAATTAAAAATAAACAATTATGAAAAAGATTTTATTTCTATTCGTAGTGACAATTATGAGTATGACAACAATGTCGCTATCAGCCAAAGAGATAACGCAAGCAACTGACGGAACGTTTGCAACTGAGATAAAAGAGGGATATGTGTTAGTGGACTTTTGGGCAACTTGGTGTCCTCCTTGTAGAGCATTGGCTCCAATCTTTGCCGAACTGTCACAAGAGTTTGCAGGGGAGGTTAAATTTGTAAAATTAGATGTGGATAGAGCGCCCAAAACCGCTTCGCTATACGGAATAAGATCTATTCCTACATTAATACTTTTCAAGGATGGAAAGCAAATTGAAAAATGGATAGGGGGCAGAAGTAAAGAAGATTTGAGGATTCTTATAAAGGGTGCAATAAAGTAAGAAAACTGTAAAATAATGTTAAAAATTTTATTCTTTCATAAATAAGTATTACTTTTGCACTCGTAAAATTTTAAAACTAAGAAAAAGATGAAAGCATTAACATTTTCAATCGGTGAGAATGCAGGAAAACTTTGGCACGTTTTAGAGGCTAATACTGAAATGAATGTAACTCAATTAAAAGAGAAAACAGGTCTTAAAACAGCAGATTTGTATGCTGCAATAGGATGGTTGGCTCGTGAAGGTAAAATATATTGCCGCGAGGAGAAATCAACTCTATACTTCAGCAACAAATTTATCGAAGGATTCTTTGTATTCGGATAATCTTAATTATCTGACAATAACAAATAAGAGGTGTATTCTTTTGAATAACACCTCTTATTTGTTATGTAACTATATCTGAAAATCTTTTTTTTAGTAAAAACAGATAAAAGAAATCCTTATCCTACTAATCCAAAGTTTACAATACGTTTGAAAAGTTTGTCAAGTCTGAGTTTTAATATAAGATGTTCGGGCTGGGATAGATCAGGATCTCTCTCTAATACTCTACTTGCACAATCTCTTGCCAACTGCAAAATTTGAGCATCGCGAGTAATGTTCGCAATCTTTAAGTTAAAAGCCATACCACTCTGTTGCGTTCCCTCCATATCGCCAGGCCCTCTCAATTTAAGATCAGCCTCAGCAATTTCAAAGCCATCGTTTGTCTTGCACATAATATCTAAACGTTTGCGAGAGTTTTCGCTAAGTTTATGTGAGGTTTTAAGAATACAATATGACTGTTCTGCACCTCTGCCAACTCTACCCCTAAGTTGATGAAGTTGAGCAAGGCCAAATCTCTCGGCGTTCTCAATAACCATTACCGACGCATTAGGTACATCCACACCAACCTCAATAACTGTTGTGGCAACCATGATTTTTGCTTTACCCGATGCAAATTTCTGCATCTCCTCCTCCTTCTCCGAACTCTTCATTTTACCATGTACCATACAAACCTCATACTCTTTGAATAAGTTCTTAACATAGTTATAACCCTCTTCAAGGTTCTTTAGGTCGCTCTTTTCGCTCTCTTTAATCAAGGGGTAAACAATATATACCTGTCTCCCTGCTTCAATCTGTTTTCTTATTCCGCTATACATCTTGTCGGCGCCAGAATCAAATCTAAGAATAGTGGAGATAGGTTTTCTGCCAGGAGGAAGTTCGTCAATGATAGACACGTCTAAATCCCCATACAGAGTCATTGCTAATGTGCGGGGAATAGGTGTTGCGGTCATAACTAAAATATGAGGAGGCTGGTTATTCTTTTTCCAGAGTTTCGATCTCTGTACAACACCAAATCTGTGTTGTTCATCAATAATAACCAAACCAAGATTCTTGAAAACAACATTATCCTCAATAAGAGCATGCGTACCAACAATAAAATTAATAGAACCATCTTTCAGTCCCTTGTCAATAGTATCCCTTTCGCTTTTCTTTGTTGAACCAGTTAGTAGTGCAATATTAATGTTTAATTTCGATAGAAGGCGTTTAATATTTTCATAGTGCTGGGTGGCAAGAATCTCAGTGGGAGCCATAATGCATGCTTGAAAATCATTATCCGCAGCAATCAACATACTCATAATGGCAACAAGTGTTTTGCCGCTGCCAACATCTCCCTGTAATAATCTGTTCATCTGTTTGCCACTACCCATATCATATCTAATCTCCTTAATAACCCTCTTTTGAGCATTAGTAAGTTCAAAGGGCAGAGAGTATTTGTAGAAGTCGTTGACATTATCTCCAATTCTCTTAAACTTAAATCCGTTTAAACTCCTCTCTCTCAATTTCATATATCGTAATATGTTAAGTTGGATATAGAAAAGTTCCTCAAATTTAAGTCTGAAACTTGCCCTCTGCAAGTCGTCGTTTGATTTTGGGAAGTGTATATTTCTTAATGCATCATTAATATTAACAAGGTTGCACTCCTTTGCAACATCCACTGATATGGTCTCAAAAATTGGGACCTTCAAACTTCTGAAGATACTCTCAACAAGTTTTGAGATAACCTTAGAATTAATGAATTTCTTCTTCATCTCTTCTGTGGTGCTATAATATCCTTGAAGAGTATGTTTGCGTTCTGTAATAGGCTCAACTTTGTCTATCTCGGGGTGGGCAATAGATATTTTAGAACCATATTGGGTAGGTTTTCCAAAAACCGTATATTTGGTACCAAGTCGGTAACTATCTTTGATATATTTGGCTCCTTTGAACCAAACCAACTCAATTGTTCCAGTACCATCTGAGAATGTAGCACTTAATCTTTTTGCTCTGCCAGTTCCAACCTCCTCGTATGAGATAATCTCTCCCTCAATCTGAATGTATGGGAAATTACCATCAATTTCGTTGATTTTGAAAATCTTACTGCGGTCAATATATTTATAAGGGAAGTAGTACAACAAATCTTCGTAAGTTGCAACACCAATCTCTTTTTTAAGAATCTCAGCACGCTTAGGCCCGACTCCTGCAAGAAATTTAATATCGATTTTAGAAAATTCCGACATGGTTTGCTAATAATTCGGCAATTGCCAAATCCTTTGCCGAAGTGATTTTAATATTACTATCTTCTCCCTCTATAATGTTAATTTGTGTACCATATCTCTCAACCACTGAAGCATCATCGGTAAAACACTCCTCAAAAGGCAATTCATAAGCCTCTTTTATAATATCACTTTTAAAAACCTGAGGAGTTTGTATAGCCCTATAAACCTCTCTGTTAACAGAGTGGCTCTTGCTCTCCACTTCGTTTACAACCCTTAAAGAGTCTGTTACCTTAATGGCAGGGATAACAGCAGAGAGAGTCTCTGCATTTGAGTATAGTCTGTCAATGAGTTGCTTGGAAATTAAAGGACGTACACCGTCATGTATGCCAACAATAGAGTTGTTGTCAATCTCTGCCAAACCATTTTTTACAGATTCCCAACGCGAAGCACCTCCCTTAACAATCTTATGAGGAGTTGTAAAATTATATTTTTTGCATAACTCCTGCCAGTAAGAGAAGTGTCCTTCGGGAATAACAACTACAATTTCAAAAGAGTTGTCGCTACTATAAAAGGCATCAATAGTACGCATTAATACAGGTTTGTTGTTCATAAGCAAAAACTGTTTAGGAATATCACTCCCAAAACGCGAGCCTTTGCCTCCTGCAACAATAACAACACACCTCTTCATCCTCTACTTGTATAAATTGTTTTTAACGTCATTAATACTGTTATATTTGTTCTCAACAACAATATTTAGGTTTCTATCCATGGCACCCCATTTACCATCTTTCTTAAAGATGAATATCTTGTCGTCAAAACACAAAATTTCAAAAACGTCAACTGTTACAGTATCGTCGCCATTGTATGAGTTAACTATATTGACATCAATCAATTTATCGTTAAATGCGTAAATGTTTTGGTATTCAAAAGGAATAATTTCATTTCCTTCGTAATCGATATATCCATATCTGTTGCCATATTTCACTTTGGCAATACCATCGCAGAACTCCGATACTTCATTATATTTGAAAGCAATTTTAGTCTCTCCGTTTTTGTTGATGTAGCCCCATTTGCCAGTGAATTTAGCAATTGCCAAACTATCAACAAAATTGCCGATAGTATCGTATTTGGCAGGGACAATATCCATCCCATATGCGTCAATGTAGCCCCATTTGACATTAAGTTTAACGGGAGTTCTTAACTCGTTATCAGGTTTGCCCAGATTGACATACATACAAGGAACAATCTCCTCTCCATTTGTATTGATATATCCCCACATACCAGCAGAGTTAACTTTTACCAAACCATTCTCAATCTCTTGGGTGTCATCATAGTTACAACCAATAACCTCTTTGCCAGTTTTGTCAATAAAACCGAATTTGTCATTTATGCTAACCCTTGCGTAGTCCCCAACAAACGATTCAATTTGTTGATATTTAGGGGCAACAATCACAGTCCCATTTCTCTTAATCAATCCCCATTTCAACCCCTCTTTAATTTTGGCAATATTGTTCTCATCAAACTCTGATATTACTGTATATTTAGTGGGAATAACCTCCTTGCCAGTTTTGTCAATATATCCCCATTTGCCATTCTTTTTAACCTTTGCAATGCCGTCCTTAAAGTCTCCTGCCTCTTGGAATTCAAAGTAAGTTATAGTGTTGCAATCAATGTTAATGTAGCCCCATGACCATCCATGCTTAACTCTCGCAATTCCTTCGCTGAAAGGCATTGCGTAGTCATAACGAGCCTCAATGATTTTCTTTCCAGTATTATCGATATAACCGTATTTACTATATTCTTTGTATGGTGCTCTACCTTGAACAAAAGTACCTAATTGCTCAAAGGCGGTATTTGATACTTTCTTTCCGCTTTTGTTAATAACGTACCATGAAGTACCCTCCGATATAGTAGCAACGCCATCACAGAAAGGGGTGGCATTATCGTATTTTACCTTAACAACTTCATCTCCAAGAGTGTTTATATATCCTTTTTTTCCACCTGAGATAATGCCTCTTTTATTAGGTGTTCCACCAATATTGACAATAGCCATTCCATCGCAAAAATCCGATGCGTCATCATATTTAATATCGGTTATGTTTTCACCTCTATAATCAATATAGCCAAATTTGTTATTCATCTTAACTTTAAGAATTCCAACCTCAGAAGTAAAGATGATTTCATCGTAAATAGGGGGAACAACCTCTTCGCCTTTTTCATCTATAAGACCATATTTGCCACCTCTAAGTTTGTAAATTTGTTGCATAGTAGGTTCATATACAAATGCCGATGTGGTTGTATTATCATATACCCAAATTCTCTCAAAGTTTCGCTTTTTCTCTGCATCACTTACCCCCTTTGGAGTACCAGTCTTAACCCATTTTGCACCCATGTTGACAATAGCAAAACCATTGTTAAAGTCCCATATTGCATCGTATGCAGGTGTGGTAATCTCGTTGCCGTCAGCATCGCAAATACCCCATTTTAAATTATTCCAAACTTTGAAATAACCACTTTTGTAGTTGTCAAATTGAGAAAATCCGTATCTCGCATTAATCGATTTTTCTACTGTTGATGCCTCTGAGGTAAATGCAATAACAAATGAAAATAATACTAATAGAGAGAATCTTTTTATGTTCATGATAAATGTTCTTTTTTTATTACAAATGCAAATATATGCAAAAAAGTGTTTTATGCAACTCTTTTTATACCAATTCCCTTATTTAAAATAAATTTTTTGCACTTTTATTCCATTGCTGTCTTTTACCCTTACAATGTAAATACCCTTGTTGTATTTGCCAATGTTTGCTGTAAAAGAACTGTTATTGCAGGTAGAGTTGAGAATACACATACCCGAAACATTATAAATCCATATATGAGCATTACCCTCTATGCCATTAATTGTCAATATCTCGCCATTGACAATGGCAAATAATGGTTCCTCAATATTTTCACTCTCTTCAATGCCAATAGCAGTGTTAGGGATAAGATTGAAGGGACAATCCCACGAAAGGAAAGGCTCAAACTTTTGAGCAATATTGGCATTTATCTTCACCTTGTAACCAATTGGAGGTATTTCGTTCAATGATATAGTAAATAACTTTGTTGCCTCCTCGTTAACATTCAAAGCGTTAAGGTTAACGCTATTTGTTACAATTGTTATATATTCATCATCACTTGAAAGAGTTATGGTACTTCTTGCTTGTTGTTCATATTTACCATCGTTAATAAAGGTAATCTCTATCTCATTTTCGCCAATTGCCATATTTTCGTTATATGCAACCGATTTTATAGCAATATTATAGTCGGCTTTGTTTGTTGTAGCATTAACCCACTCTGATAACTCAGATTCACTGCCATTGTAAACCGAACTAATCTTATAGTAATATTCTGTATTAGGTTTAAGATTTGTATCGGTAAATTGGGTTGCTCCATTAACGGTTGTAATCAGTTCATAATCGCTATTATATATGTTGTAACTTTGAACATTTGCAACTGCATCCCACGAAAGTTTAATGCTCTTATCATCAATAGCAGTAGCCGTAATATTTGAAGGTGCAGGGATTGGATCAGATTTTACCTTAACAGAGAAGTAACTGTAATTGTTATATTTAAAGTTATCTGAAACATCAATAACACTCTCAAACTTAGCATCATCAACAAGCAAAAGATAAAGGTCAAATCCGTTACTAAGCAGTTGCCACTCTTGTTCGGTAAAGAAGTTTCTGATAGCAACATAAATATCTTTGCCATCATATTCGCTTAAATCAATTGTGTATTCTTGCCACTCAGAGCCACTTACATCATTAACAACCCACTCCTGAATGGTGGTAAAACAGTCGGCAGAGTTATTGCCCGATTCTGAAATGGCAACGCCAAAATGTTGTCCTTTGTAGAAAATATTATCAGTTCTTATTTTGAAACTAAATTTACTATCTTTTGTTACTCTTATCTTTGGAGAAACTAAATAGTTATCCACAGGAAGACTATATTCAATTAATGATGCTTGACAATAAGTCTCACTTATTAAACAGCCTTTACCAGAAAAAACATCACCTATGTTCTCAACATGATGACTTACATAATTTGATGAGTGCCACCATGGATGGTCTCTGTTGTCATCGCTGGCATCAAAAGTGGTCCAGCCGCAAAATCCGTCATCATAATAGCCATATTCATTCTTTTCGTTCTCAAATTCATAGATAATATCTTTAATCTGGGTAAAGTTGTTGGGGGTGGTGTATATATCAAAATTTACTGTGGCGTTGTCGGTAATAGATTTGTCAATATTAACACCAAAACTAACACTCTCTTTGCCACCAACGTTCATTGTATTAACCTCGCCACTATTTTTAATGAAAGAGATATAAGGTGAAGATGAACTTAGAGTTACTGATGACTTTTCGGTAGTGGCAATAGTTCCGTTGTTAATCAACTCTATGTCAAACCAGACATCTTCTCCAGCCTCAATGGTCTCAATAGATTTTGAACTGAAAATAATTTTAGACTCAGCATCAATCTTGATAACAATTTCATCGTTCCAAACAAGTTCTTCGTCAGCAGAGGTTAGTTTTAAGAATAAATTATGTCCATTAGGAGTGGCAGAACTAATATTTAATGAGAAGGTAATCTCTTTCTCCTCATTGCTGTTTATTATGCCCAAACTCTTAGAAGCATCATTAATGGTAACGTAGTTATCATTGGTAGAGAGAGTAGCAGTTGTGTTCTCTCCACTATTACCTTTGCCAAAGTTCCTGATTGTCAAACAGAGATCTAACGTTCCTTGATTTGCATTAGAGGGAGAAAACTCGGTTAATTTAACAAAAGGTTTTTCAATAGAATTCTCAATGCCATTAATGGCGCTTAATGCGTCAATGCGTCCCGAACCTGTAAGGTTGTTTTTTTTCTCTGATAATTTTACCGCAGTATTCTCAATTATTTCGCAAATTTCAGCGGGGCTTAGGTTGGGATTTTTCTCCAACATTAAAGCCATAACACCAGCAGCGCAGGGAGTAGCCTGTGATGTGCCTGAGTTAAATTTATATTTATTATTGGTGTCATGTTTAAGTGAGTATATCATATCTCCAGGAGCAACAATATCAGGGCGTATAAGTCCAATATTGTTTTCATCATAAGCATAGTCGTTCCATTCGCTGCCTTGCCATGTTGAAGGCCCTTGCGAAGAGAAAGAAGCATAGTTGTCATTACTGTCAACTGCGCCAACACAAACAACGCTCGAAACTCCACCACTATTCTCTAACTGGTCTTCGTGAAGATATGGGGGAGGACAACTTGCAGGAATGTCAATATTGTTAGGAACACCAGAGGTGTTTCCGTCATTACCTGCTGCCGCACAAACAATAACTCCAGCCTCAAGAACGTTTTCGAATGTTTTGCGAAGAGATGCTTTAGCGGCATCGCCAATCTGATGGTTCTTAAAACCTAACGACATACTCAATATGTCAGCACCATTCTCAACTGCAAATTCAACGCCTCTAATCATCTGTTCAGGAGAGCCACCGCCACTTCTGTTAACAATTTTCAGAGTCATCAATGAAGCATCTGGAGCAATACCTGTTGTATTTCCTGATGAACCATCTCCGCAGACAATTCCTGCACAATGAGTTCCGTGTCCGTAGTCATCTCTAATGTTGCTATTGCCTGCAATATCATTAGTAGCAAAGTTCCATCCGTGAATAATGTCGTCGGCAACGCCATCACCATCGCAGTCGGCATATCCGCTCCATAAATGGTCGCTTAAATCGTAATGCTCAAAGTTGGTACCCGAATCTAAAACAGCAACA
>JAFQBL010000070.1 GCA_017416695.1 Bacteroidales bacterium
CGGCATTGGCCTATTACCTTATAAGCAGAGGCATTGCACTATGGCGAATAAGTTTTTTGATTAGTGCTATTTTTGCTATAATTACACTATTCCTGATTAACAGAAAATATAACGTATCGTTCCACACAACTATGTTTGGGGTATTGACTGGAGCAGTTTTTATAATTGCCAAGTTTCAAAGTTATATATCTATAGAGTTTATTGCCACTATAATTTTACTGGCAGGAGCATTGGGTAGTGCAAGGGTATATCTCAAAGGCTATACTCCTGGAGAGGTTATTACAGGCACTATTCTTGGATTCAGTTGGAGTTACATTGGTGCTATTTTTACGAAATTATTTTTTTAAACTATAATATAAGATATGAAACCTATTGTTAGTATTATTATGGGCAGCACATCAGATTTGCCCATTATGGAGAAAGCAGCAAAATTGCTTGATGAGTTTGAGATTCCTTTTGAGATGAATGCTCTATCGGCTCACCGCACACCCGTTGAGGTTGAAGAGTTTGCAAAAAATGCCGAAGGGCGTGGTATTAAAGTTATTATTGCTGCCGCAGGTATGGCTGCACATCTTCCTGGTGTTATTGCAGCAAGCACACCACTACCCGTTATTGGTGTACCCATCAACTCAACTCTTGATGGTATGGACGCTCTTCTTGCCATTGTGCAAATGCCTCCAGGTATTCCTGTTGCAACCGTTGGTATAAATGGGGCTTTGAATGCCGCAATTTTAGCAATACAGATGCTATCGTTAAGTGATGAGAATATTGCCGAAAGATTTAAAACCTACAAAGCAGCATTGGCTCAAAAAATTGTAAAGGCTAACGAGGAACTTGCTAAAATAGAGTATAAATTCAAAACTAACTAATAGTAAAAATGGATATTTTTAACTACCGCAGAAGGGTTAGTTCGGTAACAAACATAGGGGGTATTCCTTTAGGAGGCGATAACCCCATAAGAGTTCAATCAATGACCGACACCTCTACTCGCGATGTTGAGGCGAGTGTGAAACAGGTTTTGGATATTGCCGATGCTGGTGCCGACTATGTACGTTTAACTACTCAGGGAGTATTGGAAGTTGACGCTCTTGCCGTTATACGTAAAACATTAAGAGCAAAAGGTAACACCACACCCCTTATTGCGGATATTCATTTTAACCCGAATGTGGCTGATGCTGCCGCTAAGATTACCGATAAGATAAGAATTAATCCAGGTAATTTTACCGATAGTGCAAGAGTGTTCAAAATTATAGAATATACCGATGAGAGTTACAGAGAGGAGATTAAGCGTCTTGAAGAGCGTTTTATTCAACTGCTCAACATTTGCAAAGAGCATAACACCGCTTTAAGGATTGGTGTTAATCATGGCTCATTGTCGGATAGAATTATGAGCCGATACGGCGACACTCCCGATGGTATTGCCGAGTCGTGCATGGAGTTCCTTCGTGTATGCAAGCGTGAGAGGTTTGACAATGTGGCTCTCTCCATTAAGGCATCAAACACCGTTGTAATGGTAAAATCGGTAAGGTTGCTTATTGATGCTATGGAGCGTGAAGATATGAACTACCCTCTTCATCTTGGCGTTACTGAGGCTGGCGATGGAGAAGATGGTCGTATTAAATCGGCTGTGGGTATTGGAGCATTGCTTTGCGATGGTATTGGAGATACCATTAGAGTTTCACTCAGTGAGCCACCACAAAACGAAGTTCCTGTTGCATTGCAGTTAGTAAACTACGTTCAGGAGCGAGAGGGACACAAAGAGATCATTGCCACTCCTTACGAAGGTTACTCATACCTGAATATGGAACGCAGACCTACGTTCTCAGTTGCCAACGTGGGAGGAGATAATACCCCTATTGTTATTTGCAATGGTGATTGTTCGCTTACTGGCACACTTAAACCCGACTACATCCTAAAAGAGAGTTTATGTGTTGGCGAGAACATCTCAATCAAGGTTATTGGGGTTGAGGAGATTGAGCATTACGAAAACTGCACAGAGCCTCTTATTTTAAAGTTACAATACCCACAACTAACCGATAGCGTTATTGCCTTTATTGAAAACCATAAGAGCGTTATTGTAATGGCATACAGCAACCACGCAAATATGGTGGGCGAGTTAAGAGCAACGGCACACACTCTTACCCGCAGGGGATGCGATAACCCTGTTGTATTGATGTTGCAATATGCAGAGAACGAGAAAGAGGCTCTGCAAATTAAGTGTGGTGCTGATTTGGGTGCTTTACTACTTGATGGTGTTGGCAATGGTGTGATGATTGCAAACAATGGTTGCATTGATAACAACACTATAACTACCATCGCATTCTCGGCACTTCAGGCGGCACGACTAAGAACAACCAAAACTGAGTATATCTCATGCCCGGGTTGTGGCAGAACTCAATTTGATTTACAAAAAACAGTTGCCCGTATTAAAGAGGCTACCGCACATCTTGTTGGCTTGAAGATTGGCATTATGGGTTGCATTGTAAATGGACCAGGCGAAATGGCAGATGCCGACTATGGCTATGTTGGTGCTGCTCGTGGCAAGATTAGCCTATATAAGGGAAAAGTTTGTATTGAGAAGAATATCCCCGAAGATGAGGCCGTTGAACGCCTATTGAAGTTTATTGAGGAGGACAGAAAGTAGTTGTTAGTTGTTAGTTGTTAGTTTTTAGTTAACAAACATTCGTTTGTTGAACTTGCTCACACTCAACAATGATTAAACATGTTTATCATTGTATTCGCTTACTCGCAACTTTGTTAGATGAAAATATCTTAATCAAATAGGGGACGTCTATCCGCCACGTCCGCAAAAAAGGGCATCTCAAGCAAGTAGGGACAGAGCACGCTCTGTCCGCAGAAAAGAGCAACCCAAGCAGTAGGCTAAATTGGGAACAAGATTGTTATAGATAAAGCCATGCACTATTTTTATATAATATTATCCTCATTACTTCTCACTCTATCTTGTTGTGGAATGTCCGCTGAGAGTGAGAATATTGTTTATTATCCCGCACAAGACTCTGTAAAGTGTGAGGAGATATTAACCCACACGTTTGGCTCTAAACCAGTAAGCACAACCGATGTTGCTAAACAATTTTTGGCAACCCCTTATCAAGGGGGAACTTTGGACAGAGAGCAAACAGAGGGTATTGTTGTGAGGTTTGACTCGCTCGACTGCACCACCTTTGTTGAGACGGTTACCGCTCTTACCCGTTGCATAAACAAGGGGGTAACTGATTTTAACCCATTCGTAAAAGAGTTGGAGATGATTCGCTACCGCAATGGAGTGTGTAATGGTTATGAGAGCCGACTACACTACTTCAGCGAGTGGATTTATAATAACCAAACAATGGGTATTGTTGAGGAGATTTTACCTAACGACCTTATTACAACAGAGCAACGCTCAATAAACTTTATGAGCCTTAATGCCGACAGGTACAAAGGCATCACTTCGGACACTATCCTAAACGAAATAGAAGCCACTGAGGCGTATTTATCTGCTCAGCCATTCACATATATACCCAAACACAAAGTTGCTCTACTGACAAAAGAGACCATTAAAGAAGGCGATATTATTGCTATTGTTACTGACATTAAAGGATTGGATATATCGCACGTTGGTTTTGCTACATTTGTTGACGGCAAAATTCATCTACTACACGCCTCTTCAGCAAAAAAGGAGATCATCATCGACCCCCTTCCTCTAAGTGAATACCTCGCAAAATTTAAGCACCATAAGGGCATTAAGGTTGCGAGGGTAATAATTTGATAGTATATATGGTGATTGTCAGGGGTTGATGCGCCTAATTGTAGCGACAACTAAAACTTTACAAAATAAATAAATTACTCTCTACTTTATCTATAAAAAAAGAGAACGATAAAAATCGTTCTCTTTTCTGTATATAGATTGTTTATATTCTATATTACTCTGCTGCTGGAGTTTCAGCAACTGGTGCCTCTGCAACTGGAGCCTCAGCAACTGGTGCTGCTGCTTTTTTTGAGCGACGTGTACGAGTTGCTTTTTTAGCGGTTTTCTCTTTAAGCATATTCTCGTTGTAATCTACTAACTCAATAAAACAAGTTTTTGCTCCGTCTCCAAGACGTGTTCCTGTTTTGATGATACGAGTGTATCCTCCGTTACGCTCTGCAATTTTAGTTGCTATGTCTCCGAAAAGCTCTTTTACTGCATTTTTATCTTGCAAATAACTAAATACTACACGGCGAGATGCTGTTGTGTCTTCTTTTGCCTTGTTGATGATAGGCTCAGCATATACTCTTAATGCTTTTGCTTTTGCTAAAGTTGTGAATATACGCTTGTGCATTATCAATGAACAAGTCATGTTTGACAACATGGCTGCTCTGTGTGAAGCAGTTCTGCTCAAGTGGTTGAATTTTTTATTATGTCTCATCGTTGTTATTCTTTATCTAATTTATATTTAGAGATGTCCATTCCGAAAGATAGGTTCAATCCTGCCAAAAGGTCATCTAACTCGTTTAGTGATTTTTTACCGAAGTTTCGGAATTTCAATAGATCGTTTTTGTTGAATACTACCAACTCTGCTAATGTCTCAACATCTGCTGATTTTAAGCAGTTTAATGCACGAACCGAAAGATCCATGTCAGTTAAACGGCTCTTCAACAATTGACGCATATGTAATACCTCTTCATCAAATTCTTCGTTTCCATCTCCGTCTGACGACTCTAATGTTATCTTCTCATCAGAGAACATCATAAAGTGATACATCAATATTTTTGCTGCCTCTTTTAATGCATCTTTTGGGTGAATTGATCCATCGGTTGTTACCTCAATTGTCAACTTCTCGTAGTCAGTTTTTTGCTCTACACGATAGGGATCGTAGTAGTATTTTACATTTACGATTGGTGTGTATATTGAGTCTATTGCTATTACATCAACAGCGTCGGTGGGTTGAGCGTTCTCCTCAGCGGGAACGTATCCACGTCCTTTGTTAATGTTCAACTCAATGTTGAATTTTGCACTTGAATCAAGGTGACATATTACCAACTCTGGGTTCAATACCTCAAAACTTGATAGTGCCTTGCTTATATCTCCGGCTTTGAATTCTGAACCTGAACATGTTAATGAAACTTTCTCTGTCTCTACATCTTCAACGATTCTTTTTAGACGTACTTTCTTTAAGTTCAAGATTATGTTTGATACGTCTTCCAATACTCCAGGTATAGTTGCAAACTCATGATCAACTCCCTCAATGCGTATTGAGGTTATTGCAAATCCCTCTAATGAAGAGAGGAGAATACGGCGTAACGCATTGCCTACTGTAACACCGTAGCCAGGCTCCAAAGGACGGAATTCGAATTTTCCAAAGAACTGTGTAGCCTCTACCATGACTACCTCTTCGGGTTTTTGAAATGCTAATATCGCCATAATTCTTATTATTGTTTAGAGTACAACTCAACGATTAATTGCTCTTTGATATTCTCAGGAATATCTGCTCTTTCTGGGATGTGTAGATATTTTCCGCTTTTTGTTGCTTCATCCCACTCAATCCAAGGATATTTGCTGTGGTTGAATCCTGCAAGTGAGTCTGTGATATTCTCCAATGATTTTGATTTCTCACGTACTCCTACTACTTGACCAGGTTTCAATTGGTATGAAGGAATGTTAACTACTTTTCCATCAACAACAATGTGACGGTGTGATACTAATTGACGAGCTGCGGCACGTGTTGGTGCTATACCTAAGCGATATACTACGTTGTCAAGACGAGACTCTAATAGTTGTAGTAATACCTCACCTGTAATACCTTTTGTGCGTGATGCTTTCTCAAATAGTATGCGGAACTGACGCTCTAATACTCCGTATGTGTATTTTGCTTTTTGCTTCTCTGCAAGTTGTGTTCCGTACTCAGATGTTTTTCTTCTTTTGTTTTGTCCGTGTTGTCCTGGAGGATAGTTCTTCTTTGACAACACTTTATCTGCTCCAAAAATTGCCTCTCCGAATTTACGAGCAATTCTTGATTTAGGTCCTGTATATCTTGCCATTTTTAACTTGTTTAATTTTTGTTTTCTTGATCTTGTCCATTAAGATGCAGCCGCGATTGCGAGAGGATTATAAAAGGCAATCTTTATTTCATCTTGTGATGGTGGCTCAAAAAAACTGTTAATGTTAATAATACTCTTATACTCTTCTTCTTTTTGGAGGACGACATCCATTGTGTGGCAATGGAGTTACGTCTATAATCTCTATTACGTCAATGCCTAATTGTGCAATTGTACGGATTGCTGATTCACGACCATTACCCGGGCCTTTAACGTATGCTTTTACTTTACGTAGACCTAAATCAAATGCAACTTTTCCGCAGTCTTGTGCTGCCATTTGCGCTGCATAAGGAGTATTTTTCTTTGATCCTCTAAATCCCATTTTACCTGCTGAAGACCAAGAGATAACTTGTCCGTCTTCGTTGGCTATTGAGACGATGATGTTGTTAAATGAAGAGTGGATGTGGGCTTGTCCCACAACGCCTACATGTACTTTTCTCTTCTTTACTGCGACTGTTTTTTTTGCCATACTTACTTATTATTTAGTAGCTTTTTTCTTATTTGCAACGGTTTTCTTTTTACCCTTACGTGTGCGGGCATTGTTTTTTGTACTTTGTCCACGAACGGGAAGTCCATTACGGTGACGTACTCCACGATAACAACCAATATCCATTAATCGTTTGATGTTTAGTTGTACTTCTGTACGAAGGTCTCCTTCTACTTTGTACTCTGTTCCAATGATCTCACGAACTTTTGCTGCTTGGTCGTCTGTCCAATCTTTTACTTTAATGTTTTTGTCAATTCCAGCTTTCTCTAAGATGGTTTTTGACGCACTTCGACCGATACCGAATATGTAGGTCAAAGCGATTTCACCTCTTTTATTTTGCGGTAGGTCAACACCGACAATTCTTACTGCCATATATTAATATCTGATAAATATTTTGCAAAGATAATAAAATTATCCTTGACGTTGTTTATACTTTGGATTTTTCTTGTTAATTACATACAACTTTCCGTTGCGTCTAACTATTTTACACTCCGGTGTGCGCTTTTTTAATGATGCTCTTACTTTCATTTTTATTTAGTTTTTTTATTTATATCTAAACGCTATACGTCCTTTTGACAAGTCATAAGGTGACATTTCTACTCTTACTTTGTCGCCAGGTAGTATTCTTATATAATGCATGCGCATCTTGCCTGAGATATGGGCTGTTATTTCGTGTCCATTCTCTAACTCAACCCTGAACATAGCATTAGACAGTGCTTCTACTATTGTTCCGTCTTGTTCTATCGCTGCTTGTTTTGCCATAAGTTTTCTTTATTTTAAATGTATTTATCTCCTAAAACTTCTTCTACGTATTTGAATGTTGATAGTATGTCGGCCTTTCCTTCGCGTACCGCTACACATAATTCATAGTGTGCCGCTGGTTTGCGATCTTTGGTACGGGCTGTCCATCCGTCTCGCTCTATTACTATATTACGTGAACCCATATTTACCATAGGCTCTATGGCTAATACCATACCACTTCGTAATACTGGTCCGCATCCTCGTCGTCCATAATTGGGGACTTCGGGTGCTTCGTGCATTTGACGTCCTATTCCATGTCCACACATCTCTCTGACAAGTGAGTATCCTCTCTTTTCGCAATAGGTTTGAATGGCATTGCTTATATCGCCAACGCGATTGCCCTCTACTGCTTTTTCGATTCCTACATATAACGACTCTTTTGTTGTTTTCAATAGTCGTTGTACGTCGTAACTTACTTCTCCTACGGGAAAGGTGTAGGTTGAATCGGAATGAAATCCGTTTTTCAATACGCAAAAGTCTATCGATAC
>JAFQBL010000071.1 GCA_017416695.1 Bacteroidales bacterium
GACACGTATTTGCAGGTAATGGCGAGAGTGGCAGCAAGGCTCGCAGTTTTGGAAAAGACGGAGAGGACAAGGTTATTGAAGTACCTTGCGGAACCGTTGTATTTGATGCAGACTCAGGTAAATATATTTGCGAAGTTACCGACGACGGAGAGGAGAAGATACTCCTTAAAGGAGGTAGAGGCGGATTAGGCAACTGGCACTTTAGAACTGCCACCAACCAAACTCCACGCTTTGCACAACCTGGAGAAGATGCTCAAGAACTTACCATAATTCTTGAACTTAAACTTCTTGCCGATGTTGGTTTGGTTGGCTTCCCCAATGCAGGTAAATCAACTCTGTTGAGTGCTGTATCTGCCGCAAAACCTAAAATTGCCGACTACCCATTTACCACACTTGAACCAAACTTGGGCATTGTTTCGTGCAGCGATAACCGCTCATTTATTATGGCAGATATTCCAGGTATTATTGAAGGTGCCGGAGAGGGCAAAGGATTAGGATTGAGGTTTTTGCGACACATCGAACGTAACTCACTCCTACTCTTTATGATTCCTGCCGATGCAAAAGATATTGCTAAGGAGTATGAAATTCTGCTTAAAGAGTTAGAGACATTCAACCCAGAACTTCTGGACAAGGGTAGAGTTATTGCCGTTACTAAATGCGATATGCTGGACGACGAACTCACCGAAGCAATCAAGGCAGAACTCCCCAAAGATGTTCCTTCGGTTATGATTTCTTCTGTTACAGGAGAGAACATAAATGAACTTAAAAATATTCTTTGGGATATTCTCAACAGTGAAGAGAACCGCATAACAACCATTACACACCGCAACCTCGATGTTAATCGTAAACGCAACGAAGAGGATGATTACGATTTGGAACTTGACCAATTCACATCAGATGATGATGAGGAAGAGATTGACGGTTTCTATTACGAAGAGGATTGGGAGGAGTAGTTGTTAGTTCTCAACTTCGTTGCCCCTGTGGGGTAGTTGTTAGTTTTTAGGTATAAGTTATTATATTAGCCCAATTGGACTAATCAGGCATATAAGATAAACGGAGTTGCATTTTGAAGTGCAACTCCATTTTTATGTATCATAATACAACAAAGGTTGCAACTTACGCTACAACCTTTGCTATCTATTAATATTAGTTTCTAACAACTAAGGTGCAAAGCACCGTACAACTAAAAACTAACAACTTTTTTTATTTCTCATCTTTGCGAGGTGCACGTGGGGCACGAGGTGCTCTTTGTGGACGCTCCTCCCAACCTTCGGGTTTGGGTTGAAGTGCTTTCATTGACAAACGGAATTTACCTGTTTTCTTGTCAATTTCAACAAGTTTTACAGTTACTTCGTCACCCTCTTTAATGCCCGACTCTTCCATTGTCTCCAAGCGTTTGTAAGCAATCTCAGAGATGTGCAACAATCCGTCCTTACCAGGCATAAACTCAACAAATGCTCCAAATGCAAGTATTGATTTTACTTTTCCTGTATAGGTCTCGCCCTCCTCAGGTATTGCTACTATTCCTTTGATTCGAGCAAGTGCTGCATCAATGGCATCGCGGTTTGATGCTGCAATCTCAACACGTCCGCCCTCTTCTACCTCCTCAATTGTAACAACTGCACCAGACTCCTCTTGTATGCCTTGTATTATCTTACCACCAGGCCCGATAACTGCACCAATCATATCTTTTGGTATAAGAAGTGTCTCAATGCGTGGTGCGTGAGGTTTGAAGTCCTCGCGTGGCTCAGGTATTGTATCAAGAATTTTACCAAGTATGTGCATACGTCCATCGTGTGCTTGCATCAAGGCTTTCTCAAGAATTTCGTATGGTAGTCCGTCAACTTTGATATCCATTTGTGTTGCAGTGATACCATCTTTTGTTCCTGTTACCTTGAAGTCCATATCTCCCAAGTGGTCCTCATCACCAAGAATATCTGAAAGGACTGCATATTTTTGGTTGTCAGTAATCAATCCCATTGCAATTCCTGATACTGGTTTTTTGATTTTCACACCAGCATCCATCAATGCAAGTGTTCCAGCACATACTGTTGCCATTGATGATGATCCGTTTGACTCAAGAATATCTGATACTACACGAACTGTGTATGGGTAGTCATCAGGAATCATTCCTTTTAATGCACGACATGCCAAGTTTCCGTGTCCAACCTCACGACGACCTACACCGCGTGATGCTTTAGCCTCTCCTGTTGAGAATGGAGGGAAGTTATAGTGTAACAAGAAGCGTTGGTGTGATTGATCAAGAACATCATCAACTATCTTCTCATCAAGTTTTGTTCCAAGTGTAACGGTTGTTAGTGATTGAGTTTCACCGCGAGTAAAGACTGCTGATCCGTGAGGGCCTGGAAGGTAATCTACCTCGCACCAGATAGGACGTATTTGAGTTGTCTCACGTCCGTCAAGACGTTTTCCTTCATCAAGGATACAACGGCGCATCGCCTCTTTCTCAACATCGTGGTAGTATCGTTTTACCAACGACTCTTTCTCAGCACGCTCCTCTTCGGTCATTGCCTCCAAGTACTCGTTTACAACAGCCTCAAATGCCTCACCACGTGCATGTTTGTTTGCGTTTCCTGATGCTGCAATAGCGTATGCTTTATCGTAGCATTTCTCGCGAACATCTTTGCGTAGTTCCTCATCATTTACTTCGTGGCAATATGTACGTTTTACAGTTGTACCGCACATTTCAGACAACTCTAATTGTGCTTGACATTGTACTTTTATTGCATCGTGAGCAAATTTAAGAGCATTCAAAAGGTCTAACTCTGAAACCTCATCCATCTCTCCTTCAACCATCATTATGTTCTCCATAGTAGCACCTACCATCAAGTCCATATCTGCTTTTGCCAACTCATCGTATGTTGGGTTGATTTTGAACTCTCCGTTGATACGTGCAACGCGAACTTCTGAAATTGGTCCGTTGAATGGGATATCTGATACTGCAAGTGCAGCAGATGCTGCCAATCCTGCAAGTGCATCGGGTATATCTTTTCCGTCAGCCGAGAACATTACAATGTTCACATAAACCTCTGCATGGTAATCATCGGGGAATAGTGGGCGTAATGCACGGTCAACAAGACGTGATGTTAATATCTCATAATCTGACGCTCTTCCTTCGCGTTTTGTAAAACCTCCAGGAAAACGTCCGATTGACGCAAATTTCTCTTTATACTCTACTTGCAAAGGCATAAAATCTACACCTTCATTTGCATCTTTGGCAGCACACACTGTTGCCAAAAGCATGGTATTTCCCATGCGTACCTCAACAGCACCGTCGGCTTGTTTTGCCAACTTTCCTGTCTCAATGGTGATTACTCGTCCATCACCTAAATCGATTGTCTTCTTAATCGGATTAATCATAATTTCTTTACTTTTTCCAAAATTTGAACAAAGATAACCAAATTTATTTGTTAAAAGAAGTTTGAAAGGACTTTTTTATATATTTTGATGCTTTTCCTGTTTATATATGGATTACCGATGTATGATACCTACGGAATAGATACAACACGAAAGCCTGTATCGGCATAACAATTATCTACCAAACAAGCATTCCTGATGGAGATACGGCATAGAGTTGAGTAACTTGCATAACTTCCACCTCGTAACGATTTTATCACGCCATCGTATTTATAGGCATCTTCAAACGGAAAACTTTTATCCCAATTGCTACACCATTCATTTACGTTTCCTATCATATCGTAAAGACCTAACTCATTGGGGAGTTTCTCGCCTACGGGATGTGTTTTACCCTCAGAATTTGCCTCATACCAAGCCACCTCATCCAAGTTATCACTACCTGAATATAGCGTTCCTTTACCCTTATTTCCTCCTCGTGCTGCAAACTCCCATTGTGCCTCTGTGGGCAACATAAACTTTTTACCTGTTAGAGTACTTAATTTTTGACAAAACTCTTGTGCTTCGTACCAATTTACACTCTCAACGGGCAAATCTCCATTATCAGAATCCTTAAATTCACTTGGGTTATTGCCCATTATTGCCTGCCACTGTGCCTGAGTTACTGGATATGCTCCTATAAAAAATGAGTCAACAGATACTTGATGCGATGGTTTTTCATCGTCATAGGCATATATATCTTCTTCATCTGCTCCCATAGTAAAGGTTCCGCCCTCTACATATATCATCTTCATATTAAGATGTTTTATACCCTCAATATAAAACTCTTCCTCTTTATTCTCTTGCATTGCCTTATTGAAAGTTATTTGAATACAGCAAGCCCCAAATCTCTTTGGGGCTTACTTCAGTTATTTGCAATCTTATTTTATCTCTCTGATTAACATTCCTGGCAGAAATTCGGCACGTCCCGAAACTTTTGTAAACGATGTTGCGGTTAAGTCTGAACCTAATGCATTCTCTTCGGTTGCCATATATCTGTTATCCCAGATTTTACCTGATATGGGTTTTATAACACCTACTCTTTTATATTCTGTTAGTCCCTCTTCAGTCATATACTTCTCTAACACCTCGTATCTTGAAGCGTCTGTTATTCCCTCTTTCATTCCTATCTTGGCTGTTATCTCGGGATCTACTGAGTATATTGGAGTTTTTACCTTAAACTGCTCGTATGTACGTTGCAACTCAAGTACCGACTTATCTATTGAACGGGTACACACTTTGCGTATCATATCAATTGGCTCAAAAACTCCTGCGTATGAGGTTTCTCCACTATCAACCCTCTTTGAACCTACAAATTTTAGTTTAAAGGTTGTATTATCTTCGTTAAAGGCTTTTGCCTTTTCGGGATTAACCTCTCCCTTAGAGATATAGTAGTCGGTATAGAATTTATTTGCAACTTCATCGTTCCACTCTAATTGATATAGATATGAGGTTACTATTACCCTAAATCCTCGTATATCTTCTACCGCATCGCCAATTGTATTGGCTAAGTCAGATATGCTTGAACCAAAGAATGCTCCTAATACTACTCCCAATCCTTTTACTATTCCTGAGGCTACTTTTGCCGATTTCTCTTTGTCAACATATCGTATATCGTTCACCAATACAAATGTGTTGTTTATGAGTTCCTCTCCTGCATCCTTTAGCATTGCCTCGCCTCTGATTGTTTGCTTTGATAACTCCACATCAAAATAGTCAGCATCGTACAATCCTCTTTCCGATACTTTTTCTATATCGCACTCTCCCGTTTCGCTATTGCGATTAAACCACAATGCCACAACTCTTCGTGCAACATTATTAGCCTCAAGAAATTTTGTAATATCTGCCTCTGACTCTTTTTTATCCAGCGATGATATCAACTTTATGTTGAGGTCATGGTTATTGTATTTATCAGGTGTGGGCATAGATACAAACACATCACTTATCTCTGAGGTGTATTTTGCCTTATCGTGACTGATACAGATAGAGTATATTGAACTTCTTCTGTAATCTCCCTCTTCTTGTGCTAATGCAAATGTGGGCAAGAGTAGAGATAGTGCTATTGCAATATATATATTTCTCATTGTTGTAACTTTGAAATTAATTTATAACTATTAATATGCCCACGATTCATTAGGCAACACATCGGTAATTGAACACTTGTTTGTGTTTTTGTACAAATCCATTAAGCGAACATAACGCATTCCTAATGGTTTCATATCTTTTACATACACATTATCCAATAGATATTTTGCATAGGCTTGTACCGATAGTTCCAAAGGCACAACCACAACACCTGCTTTATCAACGCATCCCCACTTGTTATCTTCGGTCATAACCAAAGCATAATCTCCATCAAATGGTAATCCAAAAACAGGAACTGTTGTATTTATAATTACTTCAGCATCACCGCTCTTGTTTATATATACACTCTTTCCATCTTTATATGCAAATGCCAATCCATCTACGAAATCTCCTGCTTTTGTGTATTGGTTATCAAAGTACTCTTTTCCGTCTTCATCAATCCAACAATACACATCTCCCACCTTGCTAACAAGAGCAAATCCATCGCTAAAGTTTGCAATGTTATTATACGGAATAGAGTTTATCTTCTTTCCCTCAGGATTAAGTATGTAGTTAAATTTTACTGGTTGTCCTGCCTCTATGGGTGTTGTCGACACCAATGCTTTTGCATCATCAGTAATTTCAGATACTACCGAAAATTCAAAGTCTGATAGAATGTTTCCCTTATCATCAGCAAATGCCCACTTTCCGTTTTGTTGCACAAATGCTCTTCCTTTATTGGCTTTTATAATAACACTCTCAAATTGTGGAGCAAAAATCTCTTTACCATCTTCGCCTATATATCCCCACATTACAGGAGATTTTTTACTCTCTTTTAGACCAACAGCAGCCATACCGCCTGAGAAAGAGTATGCTCCATCGTATTTAAGTTCAGTAACTGCTTCTCCTTGTATGTTGATATATCCAAATTTATTATCATCTTTAACCCATGTGAGATTACCTGAAAACTGGTCGGCTATTTGATCATAGAATATTCCGTTTAGTAACTCGCCACTCTCTTTTATATAAGCATATTTGCGTTTACTATTTTGTACCCAAGATATTCCATCAACAAACTCTTTTCTTACAGAAAGATATTTTGGAGCAACTATCTCCTCTCCTGCTGTATTTAGGTATCCCCAAAGACCTCCTAATACAGTTTTATCTGCCTGCTCTACTCCTCCTACATTTACCCAACATATTCCGTTGTCCTCGAATGTACTATGGGCAGAGTATTTTACTTCTGAGATTAATGCTCCCGAAATATTTATCAATCCATACTTTTTGCCCGATTTTACCCACGCAGTATTTGTCTTATCAAAGAATCCTATCTCATCATACTTTGCAGGAAGCACTATCTCTCCAGCCTCATTGATATATCCTAACTTTCCTCCTGTCACTACTCCATCTTCAACCTTCCCTCCTGAATTTATTTGGGCTAATCCATATTTATTATAAGCACCAATATTGGCATATTTAAGAGGAACTATTACATTACCTAAGGTGTCAATTATTCCAAACTTCTGTTTTGATGAAACTTTAGCCTTTCCGTCAATAAACTCCTCCGCCGTTTCGTATGAGGGCTCAATTACCACATTACCCTCTAAATCGGCATACCCCCATTTCCCTTTCTCATTTTCGTATGGTTTTAAATCAACCGCACTCACCGAGAATGAAAAGGTTGCGAACAATGCCAATATTATATATATTTTCCTATTCATATATTCTGTTTGTTAAGGTTGGTATAAATAGTGATATTAATCTCCAACTCCAAAAATGTTTGTAGTTACAGGTTGTTGTCCCTTTCCGTATGCTACACCAATATCACGAATTGCATTGATTTTATTATTCTCAATATCAATCTCTGCAAGTATTAAACTATTCTCAAATGCCTTATCTTCACCTACAACCTTTTTCATTTCGTTGTATAGTTTTTGAGCCTCTGAGTAACATCCATACTCAGGATATATTTGTGATAGATATTGTGCTGCTTTTCTTGCCCCACTTGCATTTTGCTCTGCTACCCATGCCGCTTGTGCTGCTTGCAGGTTCTCGTTGCACTGTTCATCCATATATCTATCAAATATTTTTATAGCCTCTTCAGTTGCTTGGTCGCCATATCTTGAACAGTTGGGTATTGCTAAAACAGTATATATAGCCTCCTCAAATTGTTTCATTGCAGCCAAACGTTGTGCTTTTGCAATGATGTCGGCTCCGTTAGCATCGTAATAAGCAATTGCCTTTTGTTTTCCTTTTTCAAATAGAGCCATTAACTGAGGAGCGTTTGGTTTTAACTGTTTTAAAGCCGATATTTGTGCTTTGCTCTCGCTATTATCTACACCTTTTAATGGCAGTGTCTCTGAATAGAATATTGTTCCTGTATTTACATCGGTTAAATATAGAGTTAATTCAAAATCTAACGAATATCTTACAGGAGGCCCTGGTATAACATCTTTTGTCAAACATACCAACTTGGGGATTATTGCAAACGATGAGCCTTCACCAACTACAATATTCTCAACGTTTGATGCTTGACTAACTCGCTTAACCAATAGGTCCTCTGCCGATTTTGTAAGTTGACTCTCTTCGGGAGCAACTACTCTTATTGAAATGTCACAATCTTGCGCATAACCACTAAATGAAGTTAGTGATACCAACAATGCACATAATGATATTTTTATTTTGTGTATCATAATCTCTTTTATTTTATTTTTCGCCAATGATTAATACTGCCTCACCCAATCCTCGTGTTAGGACTTTTGAGGTTAAACTATAAGGTGCTTGACGCAAATATTTTGATAGGTTGCGAACAAATGTTTCGGTATCCATTGCTCTTCCATTCTCTCTGAATAGAGGTATTCTTACTTGTGAAAAGTCAATATAATTCTCTGTTCCATCAATTTTGCTATAACGATGTTCAACAGTGTTTTCCCACATCCAATCATCTATTATCTCGGTCAACTCCATACCATCATACTCGCTCTCCAAATCAACTCCAGAGCCGTTATCAAAGACTCTTACTCGCACTGTTACTTCGCGTCCGTTTGCAAACAAATCATCAAAATATGTTTGTAGGCGACTTGCAAAGTTATCCATATTCAAGACTATTGCCTCCTCCAATAACAATACTGTTTCGGCAGCCATTGATGGAGCCCCTGTTCCTTGTACTGCTGCTATCTGTTTATTGGTATAAGCATCTAAGGCTTGCAGATTGTATGTTATACTTCTTTTTGGACCTACTTGATTTACAGTCCAATCAACCGATAGAATAATGTCGGCTTTTGCAACTCTACGGATTTTATCCAACGGACTCTCTGCAATTTGAGAACCTGCCTTTGAGGTTATTAGTCGCTCTTCTGCTTCGCGTTGCTCAATTCCCGAAATTGTTGCCGACAAATCTTTTAGAGGAAATCCTCTATCTGCCATTAAAGCCCCAATTTTTGATATTACGTTTGTCAACTCTTTGTCAGTCTTTACAGCCTTTTTATAATCGGGTATCTCCTCTTGTACTCCTTGATTATCGTACGAAATCATATACCCTTTATCGTTACACCACACATCACTTGGCATCACCATTAATTCAGGCTTCTTTGCTTGTGAAAAACAAAGAATTGTAACAAATACAAAACTTATTGATAATAATAACTTTTTCATATCTATTTTATTATTCCGTTTGACTTAAGATACTCTTTTAATTGAGGACGATAAACAGTAACTACAATTCCAAATTTCTTTTGTAGTTTGCTCAACTCTTTTGTTCGGTTTAAACGGCGACCGCCTTCATCATCAGTTACAAATTTTTTGTAATCACCATCTTCGCTAAAAAAGCGGTTAAAGAAATCTTCGTATTTCTCTCTTGCATTGGGAGCAAATACCAATGGTTTTGTATCACATAGATCATTACCCGATCTTATTCCTTTGAATATCACATCATTTAAAGCGGTTTTCATTGCTTGTTCTTTGGCATCTAATCGAGTTTTACCGCCACCCCAAGCAACTAATGTTTGTGAGCCATCTAATGCTACACCTAAACACTCTGTCTCGTATGCTACATAAGTAGATGATGTTTTTTTGGCATACCCTATTGTTGCCACTGCAAATATTAATGCAGTCAATAATAATTTTTTCATATATATGTAGTTTTAGAATCCTGTTGATAATCCTCTTATTATACCTGCTTTCTCTAAATCTTTACGTAAAGCATCCTTAGAGATTATTGCTATTGTGCCTAC
>JAFQBL010000072.1 GCA_017416695.1 Bacteroidales bacterium
GTTGTTAGTTTTTAGTTGTCGGCTACGCCGTCCTTCGGATAGTTGTTAGCAATTTAATAAAAACAATAAATACGAATAAAGCCCCAAGTTTGGGGCTTTATTCTGTTATAATAGTTTAGTTCTCTTAGACCTTAATAGGCTCATACATTATTTACTCAATGGATTGCAAGATAATCTTACTCCAAGAACTAAGTAAGGATCTTTATAGTGTGGGTTTACTCCAATTTGTGCAAATATGGGAACTGACAGATATTTGTTTATGAAAATATCTTTTGAGAGTTTCATATTCAAATCAACAACAGCAAATTTGTCTGTATTGTAAGATGAAGTAGAGTAGGGGGTTGCTCCAATCTCAAACGCTATATCAAACTTTGGTAGGGTTATTGGTACTCCCACGCTCATATATGAAGTGTATGCTCTCTCTCCTTTACTGTTTACTCCGTCATATCCAGCAACGGTTGTAAACCAATTAAAAGCAAAGAATTTGCGACTATATCCTGCGTGAATCTCAATTTGATGATTATCGTTGAAGTTTGTAAAACTGTTATCTTCAACCATATTCTTGGGATAGAATGAGATGTAATCAACCACTGAAACTATAAAACCTCTATTGTAGTATCCTAATGTTAAATCCAATTCTTTAAAGTTGTTGTTGTCAAAAGGAATATATGCCCAACCATTTAAAAATGCACCTTTATACGAGAAAGTAATATCGGGTTGAAACGAGCCTTTACCATATTCAACTCCTCTTATAACATATTTACTCACAATACCAGCACCCATATTAATGGTAAAGTTTTCTTGTGCTGTACTTTTTGTAAATACTGCAAACAGGACAATGAATATGTGAACTACTTTTTTCAATTTAACACTAATATACTAATTCGTTATATAGCAAGTTATTTTTAAAGAAGAGTAGTTGATATTCAATAGAACTATTCCAATACTCAAGATTGTGAGCACCAGGACGAACAGTATAGTCGTGTTTAATTCCTCTCTTCAATAATTTTTTATGAAGATTATTATTTACATTGTAAAAGAAGTCCTCTGTGCCACAATCAATAATTATTTTTAAATCTCCGATGTTTAAGTTTTCAATCTGGTTATAGATTGAAAACTCGTTCCATATCTTCTTGTTTTTACGTTTTTCTCCCAATAACTCTTTCATATTCCAACTCTCTGGAAATTCTCTAATATCTACACCACCACTTGTTGAGCCAGCAATACCAAATATATCAAGATGACGTATTGCAAGATACATTGCACCTTGTCCACCCATACTTAGTCCAGTAATTGCTCTTGATTCTCTGCTTTTTAGGGTGGGGTAGTTATTATCAATGTAGGGAACAAGTTCTTTTGTTATATATGTTTCAAATTTTATAGTATCGCATATTGTACTATCCCAGTACCAACTTTTCTCACCATCGGGGCATACAAATATCATTTCGTACTTGTCGCTATACTCTTTAAGTTCGGGCTTAATCTTTAACCATGAACCATAATATCCACCATGTCCATGAAGTAGATACACTGTTGGGTAATTTTTACTTTCATCATCAGGAGTTATAACAACACACTTTAAATCTCTATTCATACTATTGCTATGTACTGCAATAGTATCAACTTTTGCGGCATATAAAGTTGTTGTAAATAGTAGAACAAATAACAAGATAATACCTCTTTTCATATAGTATAAGCATAATTATACCTCAAAGATACGAATAAGTGAGCGAATACACAATGTTTACTTTGATGTATTCACAGCGAACGAAAGTATCTTCATGGTTTACTATAAAGATAGGAACAAACGAGCGAGAAATATCAAGCTTGCTTGAATATTTTTTAAAGCGAGTGCAAAAAATTTTAGAGGTTTACCTTAAAGATAGTAAAATCCATTGTGAGTGCATCAATAGTGAGCAGTTTATTTTGTAATACTTCACCCGTTGAGGTAATAATTTTAATTGCTTCCATTGCTTGAATACTCCCCACAATACCTGGTAATGCACCAATAACTCCAATGTCTGTATTACTATTTATATTATCAGATTGAGGGAAAATATCAGAATATGAGATACCTCCTTTATAGTTAAAAACAGATACTTGTCCTTTAAATTCAGATATTGCTCCATATATGTATGGAACCTTTAATGCCTTTGAAACACTATCCATCAGGTATCGAGTTTCATTATTATCACATCCATCAATAATAATATCGTAACCTTTTGCAATTTCAAGAGCATTTTCTTTTGTAAATAAAGTATTGTATATCTCAATGTTTATGTTAGGATATACAGCCTCTAATTGCTCTTTTGCTACGCAAACTTTTTTCTTTCCAATGTGAGAATCATTATAGAGTATCTGTCGTTGCAGATTGCTTTCTGAAACAATATCTGCATCAACAATCCCTATTTTACCAACACCTGCAGCCGCCAAATAGAGTGATATTGGGGAGCCTAACCCCCCAATACCCACAATCAATACCTTAGCATTGTATAGTTTTTTTTGTCCTTCAATACCTATCTCCTTTAAAGATGTTTGCCTCTCAAATCGTTTCATAACCTATTTATAAACACTCTATCCCAATCTTTCCATACAACTTCATACCCATTTTCTCTTATGCTATTAGCAACATCAACAGGCAAGCGTTGGTCGCTCACTTCAAATTGCTCCAATGCTTTAATATGAGTTTTATATCCACCAGGTTCTGTTTTTGAGCCAGCACTGAACGATGTTGCGCCAAGTGAGAGAATATTATCCCTGAATTTAACCTCTTCGCGAGTTGAAATTGATATATCCAAATCCCTATCAAAAATTCTGTAAGCAAAAATCAGTTGGGCAAGTTGCTTGTTACTCATTATAACATTAGGTTGAAAACCTCCTTTAGAAGGTCTGATTCTTGGAAAGTTTATGCTGAATTTAGTTTGCCAGTATCTCTTTTTAAGATATTGCAGATGCAGAGCCATCATAGTTACATCAATCCTCCAATCTTCTAAGCCAATAAGCACACCCAATCCTATTTTATGAAGTTTTGCTTCACCCATTCGGTCAAAACCATTTAGACGCCAATCAAAAATAGACTTCATACCTTTTGGATGATAACACTTATATCTATCCATGTTATATGTCTCCTGAAAGCATACAACTCCATTTAACCCACACTCTTTTAAACGTGAATAATCTTCTGATTTAAGAGGCATAACCTCAATAGAAACATTTGAGAAATATCTGTTTGCAATCTTAATCGCTCTCTCTAAATAATCTACACCTGCTACTCGAGGATTTTCTCCTGTAACTAAAAGTATATTTTCAAAAGGTCCTAATTCTTTAATTGCTTTGCACTCCTCTTCAATCTCTTGCTCGTTTAAAACAACCCTCTCAATAGGGTTGTTATGTTGAAAACCACAATAAACGCAATGATTTGTACATGAGTTTGTCAAATACAGAGGTATATACATCTGTATTGTTTTACCAAAGCGTTCTTGTGTATATCTTCGGCTTAATTGAGCCATCTGTTCAATATACTTTTCAGCAGCAGGAGATACTAATGCCATAAAGTCATCTATATTTAAATTTGACTTTATTAATGCCCTTTCAACATCACTCTCTGTTTTTGAATAAATACACTTTTCAATATCGCTCCAACTATAATTCTTAATCTCTTCGCTAAACATAATCAATAACTAAAAACTAACAACTAACAACTAACAACTAACATCACCCTTATGTATCTCTTTAGTTAATCGCATTGCACAAAAGTTAGGTCCGCACATAGTGCAGAAGTCGCTTATACCTCTGTTGCTCTCTTTATAGTATTCTAATGCTCTCTCTTTGTCTAACGATAAATTAAATTGATCTAACCAACGGAATTCAAATCGTGCCTTACTCAATGCATTATCTCTTACGTCTGCACCAGGATGCCCTTTAGCAATGTCTGCTGCATGAGCAGCAATCTTATATGCAATAATACCATTTCGTACATCTTCCTTATTGGGCAATCCCAAATGTTCTTTAGGAGTTACATAACAAATCATAGCAGTTCCATACCAGGCAATCATAGCAGCACCAATGGCAGACGTTATGTGATCATATCCTGGTGCTATATCAGTTGTTAGCGGTCCTAATGTATAGAATGGAGCACCTTTGCAACACTCTATCTGTTTATTCATATTCTCTTTAATCTTGTTCATTGGAACATGACCAGGACCTTCAATAATTACCTGAACATTCTTATCCCATGCACGTTGAGTCAGTTCTCCTAAGACTTCGAGTTCCGAAAATTGAGCCTTGTCATTTGCATCATAAATTGAGCCAGGACGCATACCATCGCCAAGCGAAAGAGCAACATCATATTGTCTTACAATATCGCATATATCATCAAAGTGAGTATATAAAAAACTCTCACAATTATGAATAGCACACCACTGCATCATTATTGAGCCACCTCGCGATACAACTCCAGTCAATCTCTCTTTCGACAACTCAATATGAGATTTTGTAACTCCTGCATGAATAGTAAAATAATCCACGCCTTGTTCGCATTGTTCAATTAATGTGTCGCGATATATCTCCCACGTTAAATCTTTTACATTACCATTTACCTTTTCAAGTGCCTGATAAATAGGAACAGTACCAATAGGAGTGGGGGAGTTGCGAATTATCCATTCGCGAGTTTCGTGTATGTTCTTTCCAGTTGATAAATCCATAAGAGTATCACCTCCCCATTTGCAACTCCATATTGCTTTCTCTACCTCTTCCTCAATACTTGATGACAAAGCCGAGTTGCCAATGTTGGTGTTTATCTTAACTAAAAATGTACTACCAATAATCATTGGCTCACTCTCAGGATGATTTATATTTGCAGGAATAATTGCACGTCCAGCAGCAATCTCTTCTCTAACAAATTCAGGAGTGATATGACTTTTAATACCTAACTCCTCGTTTTGCATATTTTCTCGAATAGCAACATACTCCATCTCCTCAGTTATTATACCTTTTCGGGCATAATACATTTGTGATATCTCTTTGCCTTCAACTGCTTTCACAGGCAAATATCTCTTTTTAAAGCGTATGCTTTCTGTTGAACTATCCTTATCACGTTTTCTTCCATATTCCGATGAGAGTTGATTTAATTCTACAATATCTCCTCTGCGTTTAATCCACCTCTCTCTTAATCGAGGAATGCCCTCATTGATATTAATACTTATATTCTCATCAGTATGAACGCCTCCAGTATCATAAACAATAACAGGGGCATTCTTTTTGTAAATCTTTTCACCTTTACTATTTATAGTAACAGTATCGGTAAGATTTATTTTTTTCATCCCAACCGCAATATCATGCAGTTTACCTTTGATATATATCTTTTCGGTTGTTGCACAACCATTCTCTTTTGATTCTATCATATCTCTTCTAAAAATGATGTTAATGGACTACTTGCAATAGATAATTTAGATTTTGCTCCTAAACCTGAGCGGTAGGCAATTCTGCCACTCTCAACAGCAAGTTTAAAGGCTCTTGCCATCTCTATGGGATTTCCTGCAATAGCAATTGCTGTATTAACTAATACGGCATCAGCCCCCATCTCCATTGCCTCTGCAGCATGAGAAGGAGCACCTATGCCAGCATCAATAATTACAGGCACTCTACTTTGCTCAATAATTATCTCTATCAAATCTCGTGTTATTATCCCTTTGTTAGTTCCAATAGGGGCAGCCAATGGCATCACTGCTGACGTTCCAACATCCTCTAAACGCTTACATAAAACGGGATCAGGTTGTATATATGGTAATATTTTAAATCCACGTTTAGCCAACTCTTCGGTTGCTTTAAGAGTCTCTATGGGGTCGGGCAACAGGTGACGAGGATCTGGATGAATCTCCAATTTAAGAAAATCTGTTTCAAATGCTTCCCTTGCTAATTCTGCTGCAAATATTGCCTCTTCAGCATCTCTTGCCCCCGATGTATTTGGTAATAGTTGCACATTATTTTCAATAATATGATGAAGCATTTTATCATCTTCATTATCCATATCAATACGTTTCATAGCAACAGTAACCATTTCAGTACCTGAACTAATTATTGATTGCCTCATAATCTCATTTGAAGCAAATTTTCCTGTACCTAAAAATAGGCGAGAGGTAAACTCTTTCCCGCCAATAATTAACTTGTCTTTATTCTCTGCTTTCATATAATGTATTAATTATTTCCTTAGTTTTTAATGTAGGGTTATCATCTCTTAAAATATATCCCGATATGGCTATTTCGTTCGCACCTGATTTTATAAGGGCAGGAATATCATCAATCTCTATCCCTCCAATTGCTACAAATGGAGTATTAATGGAGTTTTCTCTACATTTATTAATAATATCTTTATAGCCATTAATTCCCAAAATGGGTGATAATTTTTCTTTAGTCTTTGTAAAACGATACGGGCCAAGTCCTATATAATCTACATTTGCATCTACAAGTCTTTTAATATCTTCAAAACAATTGGCTGTTCCACCAATAATATACTCTTCGCCCATAAGGTTACGAGCCTCAATAGGATTCATATCATTTTTGCCTAAATGAACGCCATCTGCTTTAATCTCAATTGCTATATCAGGATAATCATCAATTATCAATATAGCATCATATCTTTCACACTCTCTTTTTAATTCTTGAGCAACAGAAATAATCTCTTCCCGTAATGACTTTTTCATTCGCAACTGAA
>JAFQBL010000073.1 GCA_017416695.1 Bacteroidales bacterium
AGCCTTCTTGGTAGATTAGTGTCTCGCCACATTTGGGGCATGTTTGTCCTGTTGCTTTTGTTCCACTAGGGATATATTTCTTTAATGCACGTTCTACACCGTTTTTCCATGTGTTGATTGACTCGCTATCAAGTTGCAAACTTGCTACCAACTTCATTACTTTGTCAATTGGCATTCCGTAGCGTAATACGCCTGAGATTAGTTTTGCATAGTTCCAATACTCGGGATCGAACTTCTCTGATAGTCCTTCTACAGTTGTTTTGTATCCGCGTTTGTTACGGAATTGGAAGTCGTAGTGTTTGTTTCCGTCTGCATCGGTTACTTTGATGATTTTTCCGCTCTCTACGCTCTTTGGAATCAATAGTCCTTCTTCATCATCGGCAAGTCCTGTAAAGATTTCGTATGGACGTCCGTTTTGTAATCCAATGAATGCTATCCATTTTTCGCGGTTGTTTTGGAAGCGTACTACATCGGCATCCAACTCGGCTGGACGTACTAAATCGTGGTGTACTACTTCTTGTTCGCATGGGCATGGTGTTTTTTTGTCGTCCATTGAGATTAGGACTCCTGCACGTGAGCCATCGCGATAAACTGTACATCCTTTACATCCTGATTTCCATGCTTCAACGTATAGTTTGTTTACTAACTCTTCTGTTACATCTGATGGCAAGTTGATGGTTACACTGATTGAGTGGTCAACCCATTTTTGTACGCGTCCTTGCATTTTTACTTTCTCTAACCAGTCTACATCGTTTGATGCTGCTTTGTAGTATGGTGATTTTGATACCAACTCTTCTATCTCTTCTGGTGTGTAACGCTCTTTTTTCTCATAGCCGTTTATCTCCATCCAAGTTAGGAATTTGTGGTGGAATACTGTGTATTCTTCAAATGCATCTCCGTTTTCATCTGTAAAGTCTACGTGTACGTCAGTATCGTTAGGGTTTACTTTGCGACGACGGCGATATACTGGCATAAATACGGGCTCAATTCCTGATGTTGTTTGACTCATCATACTTGTTGTTCCTGTTGGTGCGATTGTCAAACATGCTATGTTACGGCGTCCGTATTTTACCATATCTGCATACAACTCTGCATCTGCCTCTTTTAAGCGGTTGATGAATGGGTTGTTCTCTTCGCGTTTTGCATCAAATATCTCAAATGCTCCACGCTCTTGTGCCATCTCTACTGATGATTTGTATGCCGCTATTGCTAATGCTTTGTGTACGCTCTCTGAGAAGTCGGTTGCTTGGGGTGTTCCGTATTGTAAGCCCATTGCGGCTATCATATCTCCTTCGGCTGTTGTTCCTACTCCTGTACGGCGTCCTTTTAATGTTTTTGTACGTATTTTGTTCCACAAACATAACTCGGTATTTTTTACCTCGTCTGTTTCTGGGTCTGACTCAATCTTCTCGATTATCTTCTCAATTTTCTCCATCTCCAAATCAATGATGTCATCCATGATGCGTTGTGCTACGCGTACGTGTGATTTGAATAGGTCAAAATCGAAATATGCTTCGGGGGTGAATGGATTTATTACGTATGAGTATAGGTTGATTGCTAACAAACGGCAACTATCGTATGGACACAATGGTATCTCACCACATGGGTTTGTTGATATTGTACGGAAACCAAGATCGGCATAGCAATCGGGTACTGACTCGCGTGAGATTGTATCCCAGAATAGTACTCCTGGTTCTGCTGATTTCCATGCATTGTGCACAATTTTTTCCCATATTGCTTTTGCATCAACTTCTTTTGTTACCATTGGGTTTTCTGAATCAACAGGGTATTTTTGCATGAAGGGTTTACCCTCTGTTGCGGCTTTCATAAATTCATCTGTGATGCGTACTGATACGTTGGCTCCTGTTACTTTGCCTTCGGTCATTTTTGCATCAATAAATGATTCTGAATCAGGGTGATTGATTGATACGCTCAACATCAATGCTCCACGTCGTCCGTCTTGTGCTACCTCGCGTGTTGAGTTTGAGTAACGCTCCATAAATGGAACTAATCCTGTTGATGTTAAGGCTGAGTTTTTAACAGGTGAGCCTTTGGGACGGATATGAGATAGGTCGTGTCCTACTCCACCGCGACGTTTCATCAATTGAACTTGCTCCTCATCAATCTTCATAATGCCTCCGTAAGAGTCGGCATTTCCCTCCATTCCAATAACAAAACAATTTGAGAGTGATCCTACTTGATAGTTATTTCCAATTCCACTCATTGGACTTCCTTGTGGTATTATATAACGGAAGTTACGGAAGAGTTCCATTAATTGCTCTTCAGTCATTGGATTTGCATACTTTTTCTCAATTCGTGCTATCTCTTTTGCTAAACGCATGTGCATATCTTCTGGTGTTTTTTCGAAGATATTACCGAATGAGTCTTTTAATGCATACTTGTTCACCCATACTCTGGCTGCTAATTCATCACCTCCAAAGTATTCTACCGTTGCTTTAACGGCTTCGTCGAAAGAATAAATCTTCTGATCCATCTCTGTTTGTTTTGTTAAAGGTTTTGTTTAATATTTTTCTGTTTTTATAATTTCATGTTTAGTAAAAAGTTTAGTTGAGGGACTTCGCAGCCCCTACAACTATTACTTTTTTGATTGATTTGATTAAAATATTGTTTTGAATTTTTAGCAATGCAAGTTTACGCATAATATTTATAATGACAAAATATTTTTCAATAAAGTTACTAACAATTTTACAAAGTTTCCCAAAACAAAATGTTTTATACTTGATTTTTAGGTATTTATAATTTTATATTTTTAAAAAAGTTTCCCAAAAAGATTTTCTTACTGTAATTTTCACGTTCAATTATTTCCCAAAATCACATATTAAATAGTTTATTTATACTACCAATATTTATATATAACCATTTGCATATTTTGTTTAAATTGTATATCTTAGTGGTAAATTTAAATTTATTATTAATATTGATGAACAATCATCAATTTAATTTGTTATTTTATTATACATTATAATATATGATGAAATATTTTAATTTTCCAGACAGAAGAAGTATTAGAAAATATAGCGACAGAGCAATTTCTATTGAAGAGATAAATGAGATACTTGAAATTGCATCAAGAGCTTCTACTACTGGCAATATGCAACTATATAGTGTAGTTGTTACGCAAGATAGCAAACGCAAGGAGTTACTCTCGCCCCTGCACTTTAATCAACCTATGATTAAAACTTCACAGGCTGTTTTGACATTCTGTGTTGATTTTAACAGGTTCTCAAAATGGTGTGAATATTCAGATGCTACGCCAGGTTATAATAATTTTCATTCATTTATTTCTGCTGCATTAGACACAACTATTATTGCTCAACAATTTTGTGCTATTGCCGAGAGCAAGGGTATGGGTATTTGTTATATTGGTACTACTACTTATAATGCTGCTGGTATCATTGATTTATTGAATTTACCAAAACTCACTGTTCCTCTTATTACTATTACACTTGGTTATCCTGCAGAGATTCCTGAATTAACCGACAGAATAGCGGTTAATGGATTTGTTCACAGAGAGGAGTATTGTGATTATGACAATGAGATGATTTCAAATATTTATGGCTACAAAGAGGAGATTGAGGATAACAAACATTATATTGCAGAAAACAACAAACAATCTCTTGCTCAAGTTTTTACTGATATTAGATACAAAAAAGAGGATAATATTCGTCTCTCAAATGAATTTGTAAAGGTATTGAAACAGCAAGGATTTTTTGAATAACTATTAATATTGAGTTAAAACAATATACATAGTAAACAAAAAAGAGATCTTTAAAGATCTCTTTTTTGTTTCTGTTATTATCTTCTTAATGACGCTTCTATCTCTTCAACATTTGATTTGATTGTTTTGTCTATCTCAATTAAGTCGGATATTGTTTTACATGCATGCAATACGGTTGCATGGTCTTTCTTTCCTAACTCTGCTCCTATTCGTTGCAATGAACTTTCGGTATATTTTTTTGAAAGATACATTGAGATTTGACGTGCTTGAACTATCTCTCTCTTACGGCATTTGGCCTGCAAGAGTTGAACATCCATATTATAGAACGCACATACCTTCTCTTTGATTAAATCTATTGTTATCTGTTTCTTTTCTAAATTTACACTTGTTGATAGAACTTTTTCTGCCAAATCAAGCGTTACCTCTTTTTTAAGCGTTGTTGCACGGAACATTAATGATGCTAATACACCTTCCAAATCGCGGACATTCTCTGATATATTTTGTGCTACAAATCTTGCAACATCATCTGTAATTGGTAGTCCATCGTGTTGAATTTTGTTCTTTAAAATATTATAACGCAACTCATAGTCAGGACGCTCTACCTCAGCCAACAAGCCCCATTTAAATCGAGATATTAAACGTGGCAATATTCCGCCCAATGAAACAGGAGGTCTGTCAGATGACAATATTAACTGTTTGTTATTCTGATGCAAATGATTAAAAATATGGAAGAATGTGTTTTGTGTTTGAGTTTTATCTGCCATATCCTGTATATCATCAATCATCAATACATCAAGACTTTGATAAAAATTAATAAAGTCTGGCACTGTATTACTGCGTGTTGCATTTACAAATTGTAATTGAAACAGATGTGATGATATATATAGTACACGTGCACGTGGATTCAACTCTTTTATTTTATGACCTATTGCCTGCATCAAGTGAGTTTTTCCCACTCCTGACTCTCCATGTATAAACAAAGGATTAAAAGCTGAATTTCCTGGAGTTTGAGCAATAGACAATCCTGCAGTTCGAGCTAACATATTACTCTCGCCTGCATAGTAGTTCTCAAATTTATAATTTGAGTTGAGTTGCGAATCTAACTCTTCGTAAACATCTTGTTTAAAGATTGAAGGGATATTCTTTGTGAATTTTACTCCACTCTTTTGTGTTGTTGGTGCAACTTCAACAGAGGCAGCAGGATTCTCAACTACTCCTGCTCTATATCTTAATTGTATTCCCTCTCCATAAACACGTATCAAGGTCTTTTTAATTAGATCAAGATAGTGCTCCTCTAAATATTCGCAGAAGAATAGAGTTGGAACTGATAGTGTTAATATGTTATCTTCTAAGCTGTACACCTTTATAGGCAAGAACCAACTTGAATATTGTTGTTCGCCTATATTGTCTTTAATAATTTGAAGACAAAGTGCCCACTTATTTTCTGAATTGTTAATCATCTTTTGCTAAAAATCCTTGTTTTTTCCTATAATCAAATCGATACAAAATTTGCAATAATTTTTTAGATAAAAAAAGCACTTTTTTTTTGCTTATTTAATTTATGTTTTATCTACCTGATTTATACGATATTAGCAATTGCCTATTATTTTATGTTGAAAAACATATTTTAAATATTAAATAGCCTGTATATCAAGACATTGTAAAATTTTAAATATTGCAATTTTGCAGTATAAAAATAATTAATCCGACTAAAATGCGGATTAATTATTAATTTCTGATAATTGTATAATTATTCTACTTATTTAGAATTAGTCTAAATAACGAAAATAAATTATATTTTATTTTTCTTTCCTTCCTATTAGTGAAAAATGCACATATCTGCTTGGATGTGCTTTTAAATCTATTAGTAATGAATCAGCACTTTGGAGCGCATTGACTATACCTTCATACATTGCTTTATCATTAAATAACATTCCCAAAGTGCTATTCTTATCGGTCATTTTATCTGTTAATTGTTTTACATTTGCCAATGTTGAATCGAGCGAGGAAACTATACTTTGTATTTCTACTTCGTTCAACTGTGCTGTAAACTCTTTTATATTAACCAATGAGGTATCAACATTTGAGACAACTCCTGGCAATGTTGTTTGCATTAATGATGACAATTGCGATGTTGTTACTTCAATATCGGCTACTATATTATCTATTTTATCAACAGACTCAGTTAATGCAGGATTGTTCACCATTGAATTTATTCCTGATAATATACTGTCTAACTTTGGCAATATATTATTAACTTGTGGCAATATATCATCTTCAATAGCCGACATCATTCCTGGCATTTTTTGAGCTGGAATAGTATCTCCCGATTTATAATACTCTTGTGCTCCTCTATCAAGCATCAAAGATATGGTTGATGTTCCTAACAAATCGGATGCTAATGCCGCTGTTGTACCTTTGGGCAACTTAATATTGTCTTCAATGCTTATTTGAACATTTATATTTCCTGTATTAGTATCGTAATTAATATCTCTTACTAATCCCACTTTATAACCTTCAATATTTACAGGTGCAGATAATGCAAGCCCAGATACATTATCATACGAAATATAATAATAATTGGTTGGAGTGAGCAGATTAACTCCTTTCAGAAAGTTAATTCCAAATACCAATAGAGTTCCACAGATTATTACAGTTAATGCAATTTTTACCTCTTTTGTGAAAAATTTATTCATATTTATCTGATTTTATTGTTTCTTATCTCCTATAAAATGGACAACAAAAGCTCCCTTAAAAAGTTTTGATATTTTTGGCAACTCTTTTAAGGCTTGTTGTCGTGTTGCAAAACTTCCGTATGTATATTTATATAATCCATTCTCTTTATAATATTTGATTTGTGTCAACCCTTTGAATAACGAAGAGTTTTGCTTGTATATTTTTTCTGATGCAAATATCTGAATTCTATAATCTTCTTCAACATTCAATATCTCTGTTTTTGTATTTTGATTCTCTCTTGACTCTGCTTCAACAACCTTTTGAGATTTATCATTATCTTTTATTGCTGGTATTGACTCGTTATTTGATGCAGCAATCTTGCCTTGTTGCTTTCGGCTCCAATCTGCTTTGTAGTGAGAAAAAGCATTATATATTGACTCTGCTATTTTTGTTCGCGATTTTGATTGAGACAAATAATTCTCTTCTGCCGCATTTGATATATAACCAACCTCTATTAATACACTGGGCATACTTGTTGCTCGTAATACCCAAAAGAGTCCTTGTCGAACTCCCCTATCTACTCTGTTTGCATTAGTCTTGAATTGTTCTTGTATGAATGATGCCAAATTTATACTTTGCTCAAGATGGATACTTTGCATAAATTCAAACATTATATATGATTCTGCTGACGTTGGATCAAATCCAGCATATTTGGTAGTATAATCATCTTCCAACAGAATAACAGAGTTCTCTCGTTTTGAGACTTCTAAGTTCTCTTCTGATTTAGCCAAACCTAAGGCATAAGTCTCTGTTCCTTGTGCTGACTTTGATTTTGCTGCATTTGTGTGAACTGAGATAAAGAGATCGGCTTTATTTGTATTTGCAATTCTTGCCCTCTCTCCTAATTCAACAAATACATCTTTTTTACGAGTATATATTACTTTAACATCGGGATGATTTTGTTTTATCATATCTCCCAACTTTAATACAATATCTAAATTTATATCTTTCTCGTAAATTTTCTTTCCTATGGCTCCTGGATCTTTTCCTCCATGTCCAGCATCCAATACTACTGTAAATGTTTGTTGTGCATAGGTATTGGTAGTTTTTAATAAGCCTACAAATATTATAGAGAGTAGAGATATTAATAGTAATATTTTTTTAGACACTTTCATTTGAAATTATACTTCAACACACAAGATTAAGCAAAGATACAAATAATTTAACTTTATTAGATTATTTATATTGCAGTTTTTATTTATAAATGTAATTTTTATCATATTATCATCATATTTCTGTTGATATTGTAGTTTATTTTTAAACATCTTAGTAATTTTACAACTAAAATTTATCAAAGATGAAATATTGGTTCTATTTAATATTTATTCCTTTATTTTTATGGCAATGTCATAACAGTAAAGATGATAAGTATATTATAAATCGCTTTGACAAAGATCTTCTATATCTTTCGGAGAATTACTCCGATTCAGTTTTTGTTGTTTTTAACAAAAGATATTCTAATCTTTTCTCAATATATTACCACTCCATTTTAAAGGGCAACTCTGACAGTTTAGACCCAAAATCAAAAATAGAGTTTATCTCATCAATGTTAAAAAACTCGCATTTTAATAAACTTTACAGTGACGTTACGTGCGAATTTTCATCGATGAAAAATGAAGAAATTGTTTTAAGCAAAGCAAGTAAAAGATACTCTAAAATTTTAAAAAATTCTTACATTCCCAAAATATAC
>JAFQBL010000009.1 GCA_017416695.1 Bacteroidales bacterium
ACACAATATTCTGTTCGTGGCGGAAACTATGATGAAAACTTAGTATATATCAATGGCATTGAAGTATATCGCCCACTAACTATTCGCTCAGGTCAACAAGAGGGGTTAAGTATTATTAACCCCGATTTGGTAGGAGCCGTAGGATTTTCATCAGGAGGATTTGCAAGTGAGTACGGAGATAAAATGTCATCGGTACTCGATATTACATATCGCAAACCAACCAAAATAGTTGAGGGAGCAATATCGGGAAGTTTAATGGGTGCAAGTGTTTCCGTTGGAAGCAAAATAAAAAACTTTACACAACTTCATGGCTTTAGATTTAAGAAAAACTCCTTATTGCTTGGCTCTTTAGACACAAAAGGAGAGTACGATCCCTCATTTATCGATTACCAAACCTATATGACCTATAAGTTCAATAACAAATGGTCGGTAGCACTATTAGGCAACATTTCTCAAAACAAATATAACTTCACACCGCAAGAGCGTACAACAAGTTATGGAACATACGCTTCAGTTACCGAATTTAAGGTATATTTTGATGGAATGGAGAGAGATAAATTCCAATCATATTTTGGAGCATTCACAGTTGATTACACACCTGCAAACCATACAAAACTATCTCTAATGGGATCTGCCTTCACAACAAATGAGGAGATACGTTACGACATAAGCGGAGAGTATTGGTTAAGTGAGTTAGATGCCTCAATTAACGGAGGAGAACCAGTCACCTCAGGAACATTAGGATATGGAGCATATCGAGAACACGCAAATAACACACTTAATGCCGCAGTATATGCAGCATCACTAAAAGGAGTAACTAAGTTAAAAAAGAATAACGAACTACATTACGGTGTAACGTATCAATATGAACGCATTAAAGACAGAGTAAGAGAGTGGGAGACACGCGACTCTGCTGGATATACACTTCCACATACAGGCAATGGAATTGATTTGATATCAAGCATATCATCACACCAAGATATGAAATCAAATCGCATATCTGCCTACATCCAAGATACATACAAATTGTATTGCAAAGCAGGAAGTTTTACATTCACAGGAGGAGTAAGAGCATCTTATTGGGATTTCAATAACGAGTTTATTATTAGTCCGAGAGCATCAATAGGGTATATACCCTCGTTCCAAGATAGGTTGACATTCCGTTTTGCAACAGGAATATATTATCAGGCACCATTCTATAAAGAGTTACGCGACACAATTAGAGACAACCGAAATAATGTAATAGTACAACTCAATAAAAACATAAAATCACAACAATCAATACACTTTATATTGGGAAGTGACTTTACATTCAAACTCGGAAACCGCCCATTTAAATTTACTGCCGAAGCATATTATAAGATATTAAACAACCTGATACCATACGAAGTAGATAATTTAAGTATATGGTATCGCGATGGCAATAGTTCTCATGGATATGCAACAGGATTAGACCTAAAACTATTCGGAGAGTTTGTACCCGGAGTAGATTCTTGGATAGGATTCTCATTGATGAGCACACAAGAGTATATAAATGGAGTAAAAGTACCACGTCCTACCGACCAACGATATGCATTTACACTATTCTTCCAAGACTATATACCAAAATTTCCACGTTTTAAAGTAAACATAAGAGCAATAGTTGCTGATGGACTACCACAATCTGCACCCCATAAAGGAAGAGAAGATGGATGGTTTAGAACACCTGCATACAAGAGATTAGATATAGGAGCATCATGTATGCTTGCAGGAGGAAACGACAGGGTAATGAAACGCAAATTCTTTAAAGAACTACACAGTATTTGGTTAAGTTTCGATGTACTAAACCTATTAGACATAACCAATGTAAACTCATACTATTGGGTAACTGATATATATAACCAGCAAAGTGCCGTACCCAATTACCTAACACGCAGGCAGTTCAACATTAAACTCTCTGTTGATTTTTAGTTAGACTTCAAAATAATAGAGGTTGAATTATTCATAAGTGGCTTTGCAATGAGCAATGTACAGACTAATTCTGCCTCAATATCTGCAGTTGCTTATTCTTTTATTTGCTATGAATAGTTATGAAATAAACTAAAATACAATAATCCTTTGACTATTTGAAAATGTTTTGTATTTTTGTGATGTGTTGATTAAGTATTAACACGTCATTTTGAAATATTTACTCAATAACCTTCAGAATCACCACCTCAGAACGTTAAGAGTAAAACAATACATATTGAGAGGTTGTACTATCATATAGTGCAGGCTCAAACCAATTGTATTGTGGCTTGTGGTGAGCCTTGAAGGTGTTGGCGAAGGTCTGCACTTTCTTTTTTTATAGTCAGTGCAGTAAATATTGGCAATATTGCACAAAACTATAAAACAAAGTATTATGAGAAAAATTTTATCAGTTATGCTTTTAGTAGCATCATCATTTGTTTACTTATCTTCTTGTTCAAATGAAGATAATTTTAACTATCCTATGGAAACAGTATATGGCACGTGGGAAGGCTCTGCTGTTTATTCAAAAGGTGAATGGATTGATATTACCCATTGGTGGTACGAGGATTTACAATTTTCAATTACTTTCTATTCTGATGGTAAATACTATGGGAGAGGTGCTTTTGGGACTGGAAATGGAATCTATAAGACAGAAGGCAATACAATTACCACTTATGTTGATGGTGAGATTTATCTAATTTATGATATAATAAATTTAACAAATGATGAAGCAGAATTAACAATGTATGATAGATCGGGAGATAGTATGAGAATTAAGGTTGTTAAAAAGAAATAAACTATGCAAGTAGTATACACAATATAGGTTAAATTGTGAAAATATTTGCATAATTTGTTTTTGAATCGCTGATTTAATAGTGCTGTAGAAGTGTAAGACACTAATTAAGTTAGCGATTTTCTTTGTTATATAATGAATCCAATTTATATAGGTTTATTAGAATTCCTGCTTTTGACTCTCTGCGTGTAAAATAGATATATTTTTTATATTCAAAAAACAAATATTAAATAAAACCGACATAAAAGAACGTCTTACATTTCTACGATAAATTATTTTACAACCTTACTAATTAATAGTTATATTTGTTGTATCTTTACACAATATTTAAAGATGCAACAATGGATAATATTAAAGAGATTATAGAGAGTCTTCGAAAAGAGATTGATGAACATAATTATAACTACTATGTTTGTAACAATCCTACAATAAGCGATAAAGAGTTTGATGATTTACTTGCTAAACTACAACGTTTAGAAGATGAAAATCCTCAATACTTTTCACCCTCTTCACCAACACAAAGAGTAGGTAGCGATATATCAGAAGGGTTTACACAAGTTGAGCATAAATACCCTATGCTATCTCTTGGTAATACTTATACTATTGGTGAAGTTGAAGCATTTTATAATCGTGTACTTCAAGGACTAAACGAGCCATTTGAAATTGTTGCAGAACTTAAATATGACGGAACATCAATCTCCCTTACATACGAAGACGGCAGATTAATAAGGGCTGTTACTCGTGGTGATGGAACAAGAGGTGATGATGTTACTGCTAATGTAAAAACCATACGTTCTATACCATTACAATTGAGAGGTGATAATTATCCTCAATCATTTGAGATTAGGGGAGAGATTCTTATGCCTTGGATAGTTTTTGAAAAACTAAATAACGAAAGAGCATCACAAAACGAGCCTCTATTTGCCAATCCTCGAAATGCAGCATCAGGAACATTAAAACTTCAAAACTCCGCTATTGTTGCAAAACGAGGTTTGGATGCTTATCTTTACTATATGTTAGGAGAAAATCTCCCATCAGATAACCATTATAAAAATCTTTTAATAGCAAATGAGTGGGGATTTAAAATCTCTCCTGATACTAAAATATGCCACTCTTTGCAAGATATGATTGATTTTATAAACTATTGGGATAGTGAACGTAAAAATCTCCCAGTAGCAACAGATGGTATTGTATTTAAAGTTGCTTCTCTTAAACAACAAAAAGCATTAGGATATACAGCAAAATCTCCACGATGGGCAATTGCTTATAAATTCCAAGCCGAAAGAGCATGTACACGATTAAATTCCGTATCGTTCCAAATTGGTAGAACTGGAGCAGTAACTCCTGTTGCAAACCTTGATCCTGTTCAACTTTCAGGCACAATTGTTAAAAGAGCATCTTTACATAATGCTGATATTATTGAGTCATTAGACTTACACATTGGGGATATGGTGTATGTTGAAAAAGGAGGAGAGATTATACCAAAAATTACAGGAGTTGATACTGATGCTCGTATGCTGTTGATTGGAGATAAGGTTAGATTTATTAAAAACTGTCCTGAATGTGGCACTCCTCTTATAAGATATGAAGGTGAGGCAGCACACTACTGCCCAAATGATAGTGGTTGTTCTCCTCAAATTAAAGGTCGTATTGAGCACTTTATAAGTCGCAAGGCAATGAATATTGATGGGCTCGGAGAGGAGACTGTTGATGCTTTCTACAAAGAGGGATTGGTTAAAACTGTTGCAGATTTATACAAACTTAAAGTATCTGACATTGCTATACTTGAAAGGATGGGAATGAAATCAGCCCAAAATATAATTGAAGGTATAAATAATTCTCGTACCGTTCCTTTTGAAAGAGTTGTATATGCAATAGGTATCAGATTTGTTGGAGAGACTGTTGCTAAAAAACTTGCATACGCATTTAAAGATATTGACTCTTTAATGAGTGCAACTAAAGAGGAACTTATTGCTGTTGATGAAATAGGCGAAAGAATAGCCGAAAGTGTTATTAAATATTTTGCCGATGAACGTAATCGCTCATTAATAGAGGAGTTAAGAACCGAAGGGTTACAATTAAAACTCTCTGAAGAGAGAATTTCAATGTTTTCCGATACTTTGTCTGGACTATCAATTGTAATTAGTGGTACTTTTGAGAAACACTCAAGAGATGAATACAAATCACTAATAGAACAGCACGGTGGAAAAAACACCTCATCTGTTTCTGCTAAAACTGACTACATATTGGCTGGTGCAAATATGGGACCTGCAAAATTAGAAAAGGCACAGAAACTTGGTGTTAAAGTTATAAACGAAAACGAGTTCCTAACAATGATAGGAGAGTTATAGTAAACTAAGTTAAATTATATCAAATAGTTAATATTTGTGCTTAATAATATTTAATTTGTTATAGTAAAAGTAGAAATTATTTATTATCTTCGCATCTTGAAATATTCGACAAGACCTTTATGGAGAGAATTAATTTAAAAGGATTGGGTGTGGCGTTGATAACGCCTTTTAACGAGGATGAGACTATCGACTTCACGGCACTCGGCAAACTAATTGAACACTTAATACAAAACAATATAGATTATCTTGTTGTACTTGGTACAACAGCCGAAACTCCAACTTTATCAACCGAAGAAAAAAAAGAGGTTGTTTCATTTGTAAAACAAAGAGTAAATGGAAGAGTTCCTATTGTTTTAGGCGTTGGAGGCAACTGCACTAATAGCGTGGTTGCTCAATTAAAAAATGATGATTACGAAGGAATAGATGCTATATTAAGTGTTGTTCCTTACTATAACAAACCATCACAAGAGGGTATATATCAGCACTATAGAGCAATTGCTCAAGCAACAGATTTGCCTATAATTTTATATAATGTTCCTGGCAGAACAGGTGTTAATATGACTGCTGAAACAACTTTGCGAATTGCTCGTGAGTTTGAAAATGTTGTGGCAATTAAAGAGGCATCAGGAAATATTGTTCAAATGGACGACATTATCAAAAATAAACCAGCCGACTTTATGGTTATCTCTGGCGATGATGGTATAACTTTCCCTCTAATTACGTTAGGTGCTGTAGGTGTTATCTCTGTAATTGGAAATGCGTTCCCAAAAGAGTTTGGCAAAATGGTGCGTTTGGCTCTTAATGGTGATTACGATAGTGCATTAAGAATACATCACGAATTTACAGAACTATTCTCTCTATTGTTTGTTGATGGAAATCCTGCAGGTGTTAAAGCAATGCTTAACGCTATGGGGTATATATGCAACAAACTAAGATTACCTTTAGTCCCTACACGTATTACAACATACGAAAAAATGCGAGTGGTATTAGACAATTTAAATATTAAATGTTAATAATAAATTATGATACAAAGGATTCAAACCATATACCTTTTTATTGCTTCAATATTAATGGCAATAACAAACTTTTTACCCTTACTAAAATTCTCAGTTAGCGAACAAGAGAGTATCATATTTAAGACTTTTGGAATAGGTTGTGAAACAATAACAACTTATCCAATTGCCATAATTGCAATTTTATCTGCTATACTATTATTTATATCAATATTTATGTATAAAAACAGAATTAAACAAATTAAGATAGCATCAATATCTCTATTTCTTTCAATAATGTTTTATGCTGTTTTTGCCATATATTTATGGTACATAAAAGATTTAATAGAATATACATACACATCAGTATCATTTGGATTAATACTTCCTGCTATATCAGTAATATTAAATATACTTGCTGTTAAGGCAATTAAAGCAGATGAAAGATTAGTTCGTTCGGCAGACAGAATACGATAAGATATAAGGAAAATAACAGACTAAGAAAAGTATGGGTTAAACTCATACTTTTTTTATTGTCTAATATAAAGGTTATTGATTAAACTCATAATTTTTATTATCTTCGCCAAATAAAGTTATTTTGATAATTATAATCACTAATAATAAATCATTATGAACTACAAGAAAATTAGAAATGCGGCATTGCTTTTACTGCTTTCTCCAATAATGGTCTTTGCTGCTCCTCGTACAGAGACTTTATTAGAGAAGGGGTGGCGTTTTACTCGTGAAGACAATAGTTTGTTTTCAACAACAGACTTTGTTGACAATAATTGGCAACAGGTAAGAGTTCCACACGATTGGGCTATTTATGGACCATTTAGCATTGACAATGACAGACAAAACGTTGCTATTACACAAGATGGACAGAAAGAGGCAATGGAACACGCAGGACGTACAGGAGGTTTACCTTTTGTAGGTCCAGGTTGGTATAGAATATCTTTTGATATTCCAGAATTTAAAGATGGTAAGAAATGTACTATTATATTTGATGGAGCAATGAGCCATGCAAATGTCTATATCAATGGTGAATTTGCAACTTCAAGACCTTATGGTTATACTTCATTTAATGTAGATGCTACACCTTTTATAAAAGAGGGAGAGAAAGTTACATTAGCCATTCGACTTGAAAACTTAATTGAAAGTTCTCGCTGGTACCCTGGTGCTGGATTATACAGAAATGTTCATGTTGTAGTTACGGAAGATGCCCATGTGCCTGTTTACGGAACTCAAATAACAACTCCAGTAGTTGAGTTAGATTATGCAAAGGTAAATCTAAAAACAAAATTAGAGATGCCTGCAAATAAAACTATTGAAGATTACACTATTAAAACTGTTATCAAAGATGCTAAAGGAAACATAGTTGCATCAAATGAAAAAAATGGATGTAAATTTGATGGTGGCTTATTTGAACAAAATTTTGTTGTTGAGAATCCAATTCTATGGACATTAGATGTTCCAACGTTATATACAGCAGAGTCTGAAATTTACGAAGGAGAAACTCTTAAAGATGAATACTCTACAACTTTCGGATTCAGAACAATACAAATAATTCCAAATAAAGGATTTTACTTGAATGGAGAGCGTACTCAATTTAAAGGAGTATGTAATCACCACGATTTAGGGCCCCTTGGAGGTATTGCAAATGAGGCTGGTATTCGTCGCCAGGTTCGCATACTTAAAGATATGGGATGTAATGCTATTAGAACATCGCACAATATGCCTGCACCAGAACTTGTAAAAGCATGTGATGAAATGGGTATGATGCTAATGCTTGAGTCATTTGATGAATGGGTAACTCCTAAAGTTAAAAATGGATACAATACAATGTGGAATGAGTGGGTTGAAAAAGATTTGGTAAATCTAATTCACCAGTATCGCAATAATCCAAGTGTTGTAATGTGGTGTATAGGAAATGAAGTTCCAGACCAATGGAAACCCGAGCAAGGGCCTAAACTATCAAGATATTTGCAAGATATTTGTCACAGAGAAGATCCAACACGCCCTGTAACTCAAGGTATGGATGCTCCCGATGCAGTGGTTAACAACAATATGGCAGCAACAATGGATGTTGCAGGATTTAACTACCGTCCTCACAAATATATTGAGAATTACAGCAAACTCCCTCAACAAATAATTCTTGGTAGTGAAACAGCATCAACCTTAAGTTCTCGTGGAGTTTATAAATTCCCCGTAGTGCGTCGCTCAATGCACAAATACGAAGATCATCAAGCATCATCATACGATGTAGAGCATTGCGGTTGGTCAAATCTACCTGAAGATGATTGGATTCAACACGAAGATTTACCATACTGCATAGGAGAGTTCGTATGGACAGGATTTGACTATTTAGGAGAACCAACACCATACTATTCAGATTGGCCAAGTCACTCATCATTGTTTGGTATAATTGACCTTGCAGGACTTCCCAAAGACAGATATTACCTATATCGTAGCCACTGGAATAAAGATGAAGAGACTCTTCATATATTACCTCACTGGAACTGGAAAGGTAGAGAAGGGGAGATAACTCCAATATTTGTATATACAAATTATCCCACAGCAGAACTATTTATCAATGGCAAGAGTCAAGGTAAACGCACAAAAGATATGAGTGTTACTGTTTACAATAGTGCCGATTCAGCATCGTCAGCCGACTTAAAACGTTTAGCTCGTTATCGTTTAATGTGGATGGATACCAAATATGAGGCAGGAACAGTTAAAGTTGTTGCATATAACGAGAACGGAGAAGTTGCTGCGGAGAAAGAGATTAAGACAGCAGGTAAACCATACAAAATAGAACTTATTCCCGATAGAACAGAAATAACTGCTGATGGTAAAGACTTATCTTTTGTTACGGTTAAAGTTGTTGATAAAGAGGGTAACCTTTGCCCAGTTGCTGCTAACCAAATTAAATTTAAAGTTAAAGGTAATGGTAAATACGTTGCAGGAGCAAATGGAGATCCAACATCTCTTGAGTCATTCCAAGAGCCAACAATGAAAGTATTTAATGGAATGATGACTGCAATTATAGGTTCAAATGAGATTCCTGGAGCAATAACTCTTGAAGCAACTTCAAAAGGTCTTAAAAAAGGATCAGTAACAATAATAGGAGAATAATAAATAATAATATATTTATGAGAGAGAGTATCATTTGGTACTCTCTCTTTGTATTTGTTAAGTAAATATTGGAGACATTTTACTCATAGTAAAATACAATCGAAGAAGTTCTATCTATTTCGCTTGTTTGTTTTATCTTTGCAGAAAGATAACTTTCACGTTTAAAATGAAAAACAAAGACAAATTAATATCAAAGTTAACTCAAATATCTTCACTATTAATAACCATATTTCTAATTTGCATAATATCAATTAATAGAGACAAGCAAATTATTGGAATATCTTTAGAAGAAAAAATACAAAGCGGCAATATAACATACAAAAATGGCTATACAATAGTAAACACATCAAACATAGTTAGTGGCATTAAAGGCTTTGCAGGGGCAACACCTTTAGAAATTCATATAAATTCAAAAGGTAATATATCTGAAATAAAACCTCTAAAAAATAGCGAATCTCCTCGTTTTTTTAGCAGTCTTGAAAAGAATGGGTTATATACAGAATGGATAGGCTTAACTCCACAAGAAGCATTAGAGAAGCATGTAGATGCGATATCAGGAGCAACATACTCATCAAATGCTGTAATTAAAACATTTAACTCAGCAATGGAGTATGTGATAAATAACAAAATAGTATCTTCCTATAATATTAAGGAGTTCTTTTCAATAAAAAACATTATAGCAATATTAGTTATTATATTTTCTATTACACTACCTCTTTTTACAAAGAATAGAATCATTAGATATTTACAACTAATTATTAATATTCTTATATTGGGAGTATGGTGCGGAACATTTTTGTCATTATCAATGATTGTCAATTTTGTTTCAAATGGTGTTGACAATATCAATATAATAATACCATTGCTTCTTATTATCATTGCATTTATCTATCCCTTATTTGGCAAAAAACAGTATTATTGCACATGGGTGTGTCCGTATGGGGCATCTCAGGAGATAATAAACAGTATATCACCATTTAAAATTAACATATCAAATAAAACCAATAAGATACTCAAAATAGTACAAAAGATTTTGTGGGTTATAATCATGTTTATAATGTGTACTGGTCTATACTTTGACATAATGGATTACGAAGCATTTACAATTTTCATCTATAATCAAGCATATCTTCCTGCATTAATAATTGGTTTTACATTTTTAGTATTATCTTTGTTTGTCAAACGACCTTATTGTAAATATATTTGCCCTACTGGATATTTAATACGTTTCGCTGAAAGGAGTAATTATAAAATAAACAATAAATAAAATAGGAATGAAGAGGAGAGATATTCTTTTATCATCATGTGCATTGTTAGCAACAATGTCGTGTTCAAAACCCGAAGAGACCAAATTAAATGTAATTTATATTTTGGCAGACGATCTTGGTTATGGTGATTTAGGCTGTTATGGCCAAGAAAAAATAAAAACGCCCAATATCGACAGAATGGCAGAGCAGGGAATGCTGTTTACTAATCACTATGCAGGTTGTACTGTCAGTGCTCCTTCAAGATGCTCTTTAATGACTGGATTACATACAGGGCACTCACAAATTAGAGGTAACAAGGAGTTATATCCCGAAGGTCAACAACCTATGCAAGAGGGAACATACACCATTGCTTCATTAATGAAAGATGAGGGTTATACAACTGGAATATTTGGTAAATGGGGTTTAGGATATCCAAGATCTGTATCTACTCCTAATGCGATGGGATTTGATGAGTTCTACGGATATAATTGTCAAAGACAGGCCCACACATATTATCCTGAACATCTATGGCATAACAACGATTCAATAAGCATTCCTGAAAATTTGAATAATGGTCGTACAGTATTCTCTCAGGATTTAATTCATGAGAAAGCATTGAACTTTATTAGAGAGAACTCTGATAAGCCCTTCTTTGCAATGTTAACATATACACTTCCTCATGCTGAATTAAATCTTCCGCACGACTCAATCTATGCAATGTATGAAAATCAATTTGAAGAAGTACCATATAGTGGGTGGCAAGGTTACTACAAATCAGACAAGCCATACGCTTCGTTTGCAGCAATGGTTTCACGATTAGATATGTACGTTGGAGAAGTAATTGAAGAACTCAAAGAACTTGGAATAGAAAAAAATACAATTGTAATATTTACAAGTGACAATGGACCTCACTGTGAAGGAGGAGCAAATCCCGATTACTTCAAAAGTTATGGACCTCTTAAGGGAACAAAACGCGATGTATACGATGGAGGTATAAGAGTTCCGTTTATAGCATGGTGCCCAGGTAAAATTGCCGAAGGCGTAAAGACTGACCATATATCTGCATTCTGGGATTTTATGCCAACACTTGCAGATATTACAAATTCTTCAAAAGAACTAAATACTGATGGTATATCTTATTTACCAACTCTCTTCTCAGATACCGACCAGAAAGAGCATGAATATCTATATTGGGAATTTCATGAGTTAGGAGGTAGAAAAGCATTACGATCTGGTGATTGGAAACTGATAAAACAACCAATAAATGGAGAAACAGTTACTGAACTATATAACTTAAAAGAGGATATTCATGAAGACAAAGATTTAGTAAATGAATATCCTGAAAAAGTAAAAGAACTTGAACAATTAATGGATGGAGCAAGAACTCACTCCGACATGTTCAATTTCGGCATACAAGTTCAATAATAATCACTTTAGAAGATTGAAGGTTATCTTAACATTAGGTTGATAACCTTCAATCTTTATAAATACAGAGGTATTAAATAATATTTTATGGAGTATCCTTAATCTCTTTAAATTTATCTTTTGTAGCCCCACACTTTGGGCATACCCAATCATCAGGGAGATTTTCAAATTCAACACCTGGCAATATACCACCAACAGGATCTCCAATTTCAGGGTCATAAACCCACTTACATTTAGTACAGATAAATTTTTTCATAGACATAAGATTTTAATATAAAAATAGGGGCTCACTAACAATTCTGTTACGATAGCCCCTTTCTTAAATGTTTATTTTAATATTAAGCTTCTTCAAACATATCTTTTCCAACTCCGCACAATGGACATACCCAATCATCTGGAATATCTTCAAATTGTGTTCCAGGAGCAATACCTCCATCAGGATCACCTACTTCAGGATCGTAAACCCAATCACATACTGTACATACATACTTTTTCATAGTTCTATAAATTTTATTGTTATAACAAGTTTATAATATAATTAGTTCTCTCTTATTTTTTTCTATGACAAATTAAATCTAAATATTTGATATAATCAAATATATTTATTCTATATTTGCATTGACAAAACCGATTGAAAACGATAAACAATTTATTATGACACTACAACAATTAGAATATATAGTGGCAGTTGATAAATATAGACACTTTGTAAAAGCTGCTGAATCGTGCCAAATAACACAATCTACACTAAGTTCTCTAATACAAAAGTTAGAGAACGAATTAGATATTATAATATTTGACAGAGCAAGCCATCCTGTTAAGCCAACAGCAATTGGAGAAAAGATTATAACTCAAGCTAAAGTTGTATTATTCAATGCCGAGCAGTTAAAAGAGATAGTTAAACTACAAAAAGAAGAGGAGAGTGGTACATTAAAAATAGGCACTGTATCGACTATCGCTCCATATATTCTTCCAAAATTATTCAAAAAATTATCTACTGAACATCATCAGATACACATATCAGTAGAAGAGGCTCGATTAGCAACTATCATAGAGAAATTAGAGAAGGCTGAAATTGATATAGCAATTTTACCTACACCATTAAACAATAACGAACTACTTGAAATACCATTATATAATGAAAAATTCATGGCATACGTATCTCCTAATGAACCTTTTTTTGATAGGGAACAAGTATGTGTAAGCAAGATGCCAACAGAAAACTTATGGGTATTAAGAGAGGCATATTGTCCCAATAATAATAAATTTAGTTTTTGCTGTAAAGAACGAGGGAACGCTGCAATATACGAAGCAGGAAGCATTGAAACATTAGTAAAGATTGTAGATGAAAACGGAGGGTTTTCAATTATTCCAGAATTACACATACCTCTACTATCAACTGAACAGCAACAACGGATAAAGCCTATGTGTAATCCCGAGCCATCAAGGGAGATTGCCTTAGTTGTCAGAAAAGATTTTGTTAGAGAACGTTTGCTAAATATAATAGCAAAAACCATTATTGAAGTAATCCCAGAACATATGATAAACGAAAGAGTAAAGAAATATAGTATAAAACTATAGATCTTTACTCCCTCAACTATTCAAAAAATTTTATTATTTACAATATTGAATCAATAACCTCTTTAAGTTTGTTTTTAGGAAGTCCGCCAACCATAATTTGCGGATTCTTACCCATTGGAATAAATAACAAAGTGGGAATTGTTCTAATACCAAAAGCAACAGCCAAATCCTCTTCTTGATCTACATCTACTTTATATATATCAACTTTGCCAGCATACTCATCAGAGACTTCATCAAGAATAGGAGATAGAGCTTTGCAAGGTCCGCACCATTGTGCATAAAAATCAACTACAGCAGGTTTGTCTCCCAAAAACTTCCATGAATCACCATTCTCTTCAATATTCGAAACTCTTTTTAAAAATTCATCTTTAGTTAAATGTATTGTTGCCATAATTATAAATATTTAATTTGTTAATACTATCTTTTGTTTTACAACACAAAAATAAGAGATATGTTTAAATCTATCAAACAGATTTTGTAAATTGCATTATTGATAATATAGATATTGTATAAATGCCAATCATAATTACTAATTGAAAATTGATGCTAAATAATAAATATGAATAAAAAGCATTTTAATAAAACTTTATTACTTTTGTAATATTGAAAAACACTATAATTATGCAAGAAATAATAAACCTGATAAATGAAATGTCTCCATATCTCTTGTTAGGATTTCTTTTGGCAGGAATAATGAAGGCTTTTATCCCAGATACGTTATACAAGAGATATTTATCAAACAGCAATTTTAAATCTGTATTGAATTCAATGCTTATAGGTATTCCGTTACCTCTTTGTTCATGTGGTGTACTGCCTACTGCAATGGGGTTGTATAAACAAGGAGCATCAAAAGGGGCAACAACAACATTCTTAATAGCAACGCCTCAAACTGGTATTGATTCAATAATTGCAACTTTTTCGTTAATGGGTTTACCTTTTACCATATTAAGAGTTTTTGCAGCAATAATTACATCTGTAATTGGTGGTATAATGGTGAATATATTTGATAAAGAAGATAGAGTTATAATTGATAAAGATAATGGAACTACCAGTCATAAAGAGAGACTATCTTTTAAAGGCAAGATTGTAACCACATTAAAATTTGCATATATTGAAATGATGCAAGATATAGGAAAGTGGTTAATGATAGGCCTTCTTGTTGCAGGAGCAATCACCGTTTTTGTACCTGAATCGTTCTTTGCTCTTTTTGCTGATAACACACTACTGAATATACTGTTTGTTTTACTTTTTGCCATTCCTATGTATTTATGTGCAACAGGTTCAATTCCTATTGCTGTTGCCTTAATGCTTAAAGGATTGTCTCCTGGTACAGCATTAGTTCTGTTAATGGCAGGTCCTGCAATAAACTTTGCATCTATATTAATATTAAATAAATTTTTAGGCAAAAAAACATTAATAATTTACCTGACATCAATCATATTGGGCTCAATTACCTTTGCCTTAATTGTAGACAACCTTTTCCCTCGTGAATGGTTTACATCACATTTGAACGAAATTAAAGAGTGCTGTACAACCTCAACAACAATATTTAATATTGTATGTACTATAGTTCTGTTACTCCTTCTTATAAATGCATTTATTCTTAAATATTTTGTAAAGCAAAAATGTAGTTGTACTGACCAAACTTGCACATGTCATAAAAGCATTAATGAAGAATCTAAACTATATCAAAAAATTATTATAGAAGGAATGAAATGTAATCACTGTAAGGCAAATGCAGAGAGAGCCATAATGTCTGTTAAAGGAGTTTCCAAAGTAACTATCGATATAGTTTCAGGCGAAGCAATGATATATGGCAACTTCAATATTAATGAGATAATTAGTTCTATAGAAGGCTTAGGCTTCAAAGTTAAAAATTGATATAATCAGAAATTCTTATTTTCTATTAAAATTCTCAAAAAATAAACTTTTGAGAATTTTTTTTTAATATTTCTACAATTATTACAAGTTCTTATTTTTTAGAAACTTGCAGTCGTTCTTACCTATATATTTATACTTTTATGCAAACTGCACACTTTGGCATTAATTGTGTAATTAATATTTTTTATGTAATTTTGTGCCCGATTTGTTGCAATAGTAAGAGATAAAGCAACAACACATTATTCACAAAACTTAAATTAAATGAAGAAAAGAATTTTATTAGGACTAACACTTTTAATGGCAACAACATCTGCATTTGCAGGAGGTCTATTAACTAACACCAACCAGAGTGCTGCATATGTAAGAAACCCATCGCGTGATGCAGCAATTGATATTGATGCAGTTTATTATAACCCAGCTGGAGTGGCGTTTTTAGATAAAGGATTCCATATCTCTTTAAATTATCAGGCGGCAGTTCAAAAACGTCAAATAACATCATCTGCTAATTATTTTCAACTTAATTCAAACAATCCAACACAAGATAGATATTTTGAAGGTAAAGCAGTAGCACCTATTATTCCATCAATACAATTCGCATACGTAATTAATAATAATTGGTCAATAGCAGCTCAATTCTCCGTTGTTGGAGGTGGTGGAACATGCGAGTTTGAGAATGGATTATCTATGTTTGAGGGTATGATTGGAGGTAGCGTTGCTCAAAAAGGTGGTAGCGCATATACCATAAACCAGTCATTGACAGGAAAACAAATTATTTATGGATTCCAAGTAGGAACTGCTTATAAAATCATTGATCAACTATCAGTATCTGTTGGAGTACGAGGAGTGTTTGCAAGTATGGGATATGAGGGAAGTATGACTGGAATTACTGCAAACGGATTAAACTCACAGCAATATGCAGCAATTGCACAACGATACCCAAATACAAGTGTTGAGTATGCACAAATGATGACTTTCGCAGGAATGACATCAGATTACACTCTTGACTGTAATCAAAAAGCATTTGGAGTAACACCTATACTGGGTATAGACTTTAAGATGGGACAATGGAATGTAGCGGCAAAATATGAGTTCCGTACAAAACTAAATCTTAAAAACGAATCTAATAATAGTGCAAATGTGGATATGTTGATGCCCGAATACAAAGACGGAGCAGAAGTTCGTTCAGATATTCCCGCACTATTTACTATTGGAGTAGAATATTCACCTATCAAATCGTTAAGAATTAGTGGAGGTTTTCACCACTACCATGACAAGGCCGCTAAAGGTGCAGCAACAAATGTAGATAAAAACACTATTGAAGGGTTATTTGGTATAGAATATGATGTTCATAAGGTTGTTACATTAAGTGCTGGTATGCAGAGAACTAAGTATGGCTTTAGCGATGAACAAATGAAAGATACAAACTTCAATCTAAATTCATGGTGTTTAGGTGTTGGCGCTCAATTTAATTGTACTGATTTTATGAAAGTAGATGTAGGATATTTCCACTCTTTCTATCAAGATCGTGATGTGGCAAACGCAAATGGAGCAGGCTTGACAAATAATTATAATCGTAAAAACGACTTAGTTGGTGCAAGTCTCAATTTCAAATTCTAAGACATTAGAAAACATACTTAATTATAAGCCCCATTTGGGGCTTATTTTTTTATATAATGGTTTTTAAATATTCAACATTATTTTTTAGTTTTGTAATAATAAATTTTAATGTAGAGAAGTAAAATATGTCTGTTAAAATTGACAATGACAATTGTTACAAAGATAGTGCTGAGAAACTATATTCATATTTAGAGTCATCACTACAATGCTTGCCCGATTACAAAATATCATATTCCATATTAAATATTATATATAGTAGAATATTAAACCAAAACACATCTTTTGTAACAATTAAACTTGTTGGCAGATTTGCAAAAACAGAATATCTTTTAAAAGAGTTCAATGCGACAAAAGAACTCTCATATATGATAAATGATTTTAGAACAAGAATAACAAAAATAAACAACTTTAATGATAATGCTTTAAAAGAGTCATATCCATATGACTTAAAAGCAGTTTCTCTATTTATATCATTAATATACAACACTCCTGTTCCACAAAAATTATTTAATCATTTTCCAAAAGATAAACTATTAAGAAAAAGAGAGAATAATAACATTGACTATATAAGAGTTATTGTTCATAATTGGGATAATGAATACATATATTGTATAAGTGAAGAGGATAGAGACAAAGAGATCAAAATATATTATGGCACAGAATGTGGAGTGTATAAATATAATTGGAGTTATATATCGGATTTGCTATACGAAAACGCACAACTAAATATTATTAGGCCAATATATGAAAATGATATATTAATTCCAGAACTCATAATCTTTGAACCAGACTATTTAGTTGATATATCTTCAATTGCTGCCTGTTTTGAATCCTATGCCGAAGATGCAATACTTTATCTTTTAAATAAAATAAAACCTAATGTAACATCTGAGGCTATTCTATTGGGAAATTTGGCAAGTCAATTTTTGGATGAAGAGATACACTCAAAAAATGAGAGAGTTTCATATAACGATAGTATAAAGACTTTTTTCAAGAATAATGCTCTATCACTATTAGCATCTAATATCAGTCAAGATTTTCATCAAAACGCAAAGTCTCAAAAATTAAACATACAAGAATCAATAGGAGAGGAATTGCCAAAGATAGTATCTTCAATAAACTTTGACGATATTTTGTTAGAGCCATCATTTTTTTCGGAAATGTTAGGTCTACAAGGGCGTATGGACTTACTACAATCTGATTTTTCTCTATTAATTGAACAAAAATCTGGTAAATGCGGATTTCCTCAAATAGAAGCAAATACACCAATTGCCCTGAAAAAGCACTATGTTCAGATGCTTTTATATATGACAATATTGCGTTATAACTATCCTGTTCAATACAAAGAGAACAATTATAAGTTAAATGCATTTCTCTTATATTCAAAATATAAAAATAGTCTATTAGGATTGGGATATGCTCCAGAATTGGTATTTCAATCATTAAAGATTAGAAATGAGATTGTACGTAACGAATACAAATATGCTGAGGGGGGTATTAGTATATTAAAAGAATTAACTCCTGATAAAATCAATAGTAAGAATGTTTGCAATAATTTATGGAATAAATATATATATCCACAACTAACAGCATTATTGGCGCCTATACATAATGCTACTGAGTTAGAATTGGAGTACTATTTGCAATTTTTAAAGTTTATTGAGAACGAACATATATATTCAAAGGTAGGAAACAAACAAAAAGAGAATAGTGGCTTTGCATCAAAATGGCACGATACACTTGAAGAGAAACTTAATGCAGGAAATATATACGATAAATTATCTCTAATTACTCCTTCTATAAATCATATAGGAATAGTAGATGAGATAGAACTAAAGTTTAACGATACCACTAATCACGATATTGCAAACTTTAGAGTAGGAGATATAGTAATACTATATCCATACAACAAAAACACCATACCTGATTTGAGAAAAACAATTGTTCATCGTTGTACAATATCCTCTATTAGTTCAGATGTAATTAAATTAACGTTGAGAGCGACACAAACCAATGCCAAAATATTTATTAAAGATTTAGATAAACTATGGGCAATTGAGCATGATTTTTTTGAATCTTCATATAATTCTCTATACAGGGGTATGCACACGTTTATCTCTGCACCAAAAGAGAGGAAAGATTTAATATTATTACAACGTACTCCAAAAGTAGATTATTCAAAGAGTCTTAATGGAGAATATGCCGCATTTAACGAATTGGCATTAAGGGTAAAACAGGCAGAGGATTTATTCTTGATTATAGGCCCTCCAGGAACAGGGAAAACATCATTTGGATTATTGACTACACTCAAAGAAGAGTTAACCGAAGAGAATTCAAATATACTTCTATTATCATATACGAACAGAGCAGTAGATGAAATATGTTCAAAACTTCTAGAAGAAGATATTGACTTTATACGCATAGGGAACAAAAACTCTTGCGATAATAGATATAAAGAGTTTTTATTAGAAAATAAATCAAAAGAGTGCTCTAACGTTAGAGAATTAAACACTCTTGTTACAAATACACGAGTTATTGTTGGAACAACTGCATCGCTATGCAATAATTCAGCGCTATTTGATTTAAAACAATTTAGCCTTGCAATTATTGATGAAGCGTCACAAATTCTTGAACCTAATATTATAGGCATTCTATCAGAGCAACGAAATGGTATTCCTATAATAAAAAAATTCGTAATGATTGGGGATCATAAACAACTACCAGCCGTTGTTCAACAACCAAATTATGAGTCAAAAACAGATAATAAAATATTAAACGATATATATTTGACAGATTGTTCTCTTTCTCTATTTGAACGCTTATTAAGAAAATACCGAGATAATGCTTCTGTTACATATATGCTAACAAAGCAAGGCAGAATGCACTACAAGATTGCAGATATTCCAAATAAACAATTCTATAACAGTAATTTAGATATAGTTCCATTGCCTCATCAAACTGAAGAATTTGAGAGCATTGAGCATTCTAATAAGTTATTAAAAATTTTATCATCACATAGAGTTGTTTTTTTCTCAACTAAAACTCAAGAAAAGATAATTGCAAACAAGGTAAATATCAATGAAGCTGAATTAATAGCAAATATTATATATACATTATATAATATGTTCCGAGATAATTTTGATACCAATAAAACTATTGGAGTTATTGTTCCTTATCGAAATCAAATAGCAACAATAAAACATAAATTACAAACTCAATATCCTGGATTAGGGTTTGAAAATATTACTATTGATACTGTAGAACGTTTTCAGGGAAGTCAAAGGGAACATATAATTTATGGTTTTACCATACAAGAAACATCCCAACTTAAATTTTTGACCGAAAATTCATTTATAGAAGATAACAATATTATTGATAGAAAATTAAATGTAGCTATGACACGTGCAAAAAGACAACTAATATTTGTAGGCAATGCAGATTTACTCTCAATTAATCCATTATATTCAACATTAATAAACTATTTAAAAGAAAATAAAGCATATTTCAATTATCCAATTTAATTTTTTGTCTTTAATAATCAAGGCATTATAAATTATTTTGAATTTTTCTTTTAAAAAAATTTGCAGATATATAAAATTGTTGTATTTTTGTAATGATTTCAAATATGTAATTATTACAAATATTTATGCAAAATAAAAAGGATATAAATGAGAGTGGACAGGAAAGGCTAATGAGGTGTGGCATAAGGCCCTCAGTTCAACGCTTGGCGATTATGAACTATTTAATGGAAAATAGAATACATCCAACTGTTGACCAAATATTTTCGGATTTATATCCTACAATGCCAACACTATCAAGAACTACAGTATATAATACACTTAAACTATTAGTTGATAGCGGAGCGGCAATAATATTGACAATAGATGAAAAAAACACAAGATTTGACGCAGAAATAAAACCCCACACACATTTTATGTGTAATCAATGCGGTTCTGTAACAGATTTAAATATAAATCCTCCAATATTAAAAGGAAATTATATTGATGATTGCGAAATATTAAATTCAGAATTATATGTATATGGGTATTGTCCCGAATGTAAAAAGAAAAGAAACTAATTAATAAACTTATTTATAAACAATTTAAAACGAAAAGATTATGGCAAAGAAATGGATTTGTACAGTATGTGGTTATATTCATGAAGGTGAAACTGCTCCCGAGAAATGTCCTCTATGTAAAGTTCCCGCAGAGAAATTTCAAGAGAAAGTTGAAGACGGAAAATTAGAGTTTGTTCAAGAGCATGTTATTGGAGTAGCAAAAGGCTGCGATGAGGAGATGATTAAAGATTTGAACAACCACTTTATGGGAGAGTGTACCGAAGTAGGTATGTATTTGGCTATGAGCCGTCAAGCTGATCGCGAAGGATACCCTGAAATTGCAGAAGCATTCAAACGCTACGCTTGGGAAGAGGCTGAACATGCTGCAAAATTTGCAGAACTTTTAGGGGATGTAGTTTGGGATACAAAAACAAACCTTGACAAGAGAATGAACGCTGAAAGCGGTGCATGTGCCGATAAATTCCGTATTGCAAAACGTGCTAAAGAGTTAAATCTTGATGCAATTCACGATACAGTTCATGAAATGGCAAAAGATGAGGCACGTCACGGTAAAGGATTTGAAGGTCTATTTAACAGATACTTTAAAAAGTAAAGAATATTAATAAATCAATTAAAATAGTGAGGCACAAAACCTCACTATTTTTGTATAAATCAAAAACAATATTTTAAGATTAGCAAACATTTACTAACTTTGCAATTCTAAAAAAAGACAGTATAATAATGACTCCCATAAAAAACTTTTTTAAACTTATAATCTCGCCCCAAGAAGGATGGGAGAGGATATCTCAAGAGAAGATAACAATTGAGCAACTATCCTCCACATTACTATATCCAATATTGGGTTTATTTGCTATTATTGTCTTTTTATTAGAGATTGAATTTACATCACATAGAAGTGAGTCTGGAATAGAGAAAGCAATACAGTATGCAGTAATCGGTTTTATACAATTTTTTGGAGCATATTATTTAATATCATATATTTCAAGAAAATTATATAAGCAATACGATATCTATAAATGTAACACATACATAATATATCTTACATCAATAACTGTATTATTTTATATATTAATGATAATATTCTCTTCCTACATAAACTATATAGCCCCATTATCACTATATATTATATACTTAGGATGGACTGGATATAAATACATTAATTCCGAGTCAAGTAAAACTGACTCTATATTTGTTATAGCAATGTCAATTATGACAATTATGGTTCCTATAATAATATCACTTATATTACGAA
>JAFQBL010000074.1 GCA_017416695.1 Bacteroidales bacterium
CCTGAGCCAGGATCAAACTCTTCGTTGTAATTATATTTTGTTATTTATTTTCTACTGTAAATAACCTGATCCGATGCTCAATTTAAACTCGTTAAAAGTTATTGACGTTGACGTTTTTTACTCGTCTCGTACTACTTTGTCTTTTTCAATTATTCAATGATCTCTTTTTGTTTCTCTCGGTTGTTCCCCGAAAGCGAGTGCAAAATTACTACCTTTATCCTTTACCACCAAATTTTTTAGTAAGAATTTTTCAAAAAAATTTTACTTTTTCTGTAACTTACATATTCTCAGACTATTATTTTTATACTAAGTAAACTATGGTAACTAGGATAACTAGGATAACTAAGATAACTAAGATAACTAGGGTGACTAGGATTACTAGAACTATTAGGATAGTTAGGGAACCAACAACTAACAAATCTGCGGGTAAGCGAGGGCAAAATAAGTTTACTTAAACTTTGCCGAGCGGTAAGCAGATTCAACGAACGTATGTTCGTTAACTAACAACTAATAACTAACAACTAACAACTAATAACAGACAGTTACTCCTCAAGTTTAAATCTTATACGAAATCCTGTTGGGCAGTTTCCACTACTAATTATTTTAAACCTGCCTATCTCTGAAGTATTTTTTACATGCAGTCCCAAGCATGGGCAACTGTCGTAATCTCCTATATTAATAACTCGAATAGTTTCGCTTACTCCCTCAGGCAGACGTGATACATCAAACTTCTTTTTTGCCTCCGCTATTGTTATTATCTCTTCGGTTACAGGCAATGCCATTGATATTATATTGTTCACCTGACCTTCAACCTCTGCTATTTGTTGCGGGGTTAACTCTTGCGGGAGGGCGTAATCGCATTTACTCTTTTTACGTTCTACGTGTGCTGACACTGCTCTTCCGCAGTTAAACATCTTTACCATTGTTGCATTGAGTATATGTTCCGCTGTATGCATTGGAGGATACTCTTGTTTGTTATGTTCGTTGAATTGAATTGTGCTTTCCATAATTTACATTTTAGAGATTGCAAATATACAACTTTATAGGAATTATTCTTTCTCTTCTATATATATAAGGTAAGAGATTTATATTTTGTATTAAAATCATAAAGTTTGTAAAAAGAGTTGGATTGTTAAAATTATCTTTTATATTTGCAATTGAAATATTAATTTTAACATTTATGAAAAAGACAGTATTTACTTTTATCGCCGTTGTTTTAGTATCGGCTTTTGCTTTCAATACGATTGCTCGTGAGGTTGTAGTTGACGTTAAAACTATACCTGGAACTGCTCAAAATTTTATCAAACAAAATTTTGCTGACAAGAAATTACTCTCTGCTGTTAAAGATAGTGAACTTTTAGATACCGAATATAAAGTATATTTCTCAGACGGAACTAAAATAAATTTTACATCTAAGGGAGAGTGGAAAGAGATTGATGGAAATAGAAACTGCATTACGAATAGTGCCATACCTGTAAATATTGCAAATTACGTTACCGAAAATTACAACGGTATTTGTATAGGCAAAATTGAAGTTGACAAAGAGTTGTTTAATTTTCAATACAACGTTGAACTACTAAACGGTATGGAATTAAGATTCGACAAAAATGGGGTTTTCATCGGATTTGATGATTAACTATTTATGGTTTAGTTATTAGGTTTTGTAAAGGTTGTGCATACAGTACAACCTTTTTCTTTTTTACAAGATTGAAGTTAATTCGCTTCTTCCTTTTTTGGTTTTAACCCCTCTTGTGTGATATTTTTATTCTCAAAGGAGTATTTGCTTTAAAATATTTTGTAACTTCGCATCATTAAACTATAAACGACACAATAAAAGAATTATATATATGGCAACTAAACCTTCTATTCCAAAGGGTACTCGCGATTTCTCAACTATTGAGACTGCTAAGAGAAACTATATTTTTAACACTATAAACGAAGTTTTTCAACTTTTCGGATTTCAAGAGATTGAAACTCCTGCTATGGAGAACCTCTCTACCCTTATGGGTAAATATGGCGAAGAGGGAGATAAACTTCTTTTCAAGATATTAAATTCAGGCGACTTTGCTGGTAAAGTTAATGATGAACTTTGGCAAGGGAAAGAGTCAAACAAACTTGCATCTTCGTTATGCGAAAAGGGCCTTAGATATGACTTAACTGTTCCGTTTGCCCGTTACGTTGTTATGCACCAAAACGAGATTACTTTCCCCTTCAAGAGATACCAAATCCAACCTGTTTGGCGTGCCGACAGACCTCAAAAAGGCAGATATCGCGAATTTTACCAATGCGATGCCGACGTGGTTGGTTCTAACTCACTTTTGAATGAGGTGGAACTTATTCAAATGACAGATGAGGTTTTTAACCGCTTAGGTATCAGGGTTGCCATCAAGATGAATAACCGCAAAATTCTTAGCGGTATTGCCGAGATTATTGGCGAGGCTGACAAGATTATTGATATCACCGTTGCTATTGATAAGTTAGATAAGATTGGTTTAGACAACGTAAACGAAGAACTTAGAAGCAAAGGTATCTCAGAAGAGAGTATTGAGCAACTACGCCCAATCATTTTGCTTGAGGGCTCAAACAACGATAAACTTGAGACTCTTCGTAAAACTCTTGCAACATCGGAAATTGGAATGAAGGGTATTGAGGAACTTCAATTTATTCTTGACAGGATTGAGGGCTGCAACCTTCGTTCAGAGTTACAAATTGACCTGACTCTTGCTCGTGGATTAAACTACTACACTGGTGCTATATTTGAGGTCAAGGCTTTGGATGTTCAAATTGGAAGTATCTCAGGCGGTGGCCGCTACGACAATCTTACTGGAGTTTTTGGTTTGAACGGAGTTTCAGGTGTTGGTATATCTTATGGTGCAGATAGAATATATGATGTTCTTAACCAATTGAATCTATATCCTGAGAAATCGCTTCAATCTACCCAAATTATGTTTGTGAATTTTGGAGAAAAAGAGGAGATTGCCTCTCTTGTCCACGTCATGAAACTCCGCAAAGCAGGTATCAGAACAGAGATTTTCCCCGAAAGTGCAAAGATGAAGAAGCAGATGGGTTATGCAAATGCGAAAGCAATTCCTTTTGTTGCTCTTGTGGGAGAAAACGAGATTAAAGAGGGTAAAATTACACTTAAAGATATGACAAGCGGAGAGCAGGAGTTGCTTTCGGTTGATGAAATAATTTCAAAACTTTTGTAATATGGCAGAGTTTGTTCTTGCTCAGGATAGCGATGTTGCTCTAATCAGCAGATTGGGGCACAAGATTTTTAGCGAAACATACGAGGATATTCTCTCGGAAGAGCAAATAGAGTATATGCTTGAGATGATGTACTCAACATATAGTATTCGCCGACAGATGCAGAACGACAACTCTTTTTATATTGTATATAGCGAAGGTGAAGCAGTGGGATATATTGCTATTGAAGATAAAGGAGAGGGTGCTTTTCATCTTCAAAAATTGTATCTCCGCTCCGATATGCATGGCAAGAATATTGGTAGAGAGATGATGAACAAGGTTTATGAACATGCAAAGAAACTATATCCAAATGGCGCAACCATTACTCTTAATGTAAACAGAAATAACCCCACTTTAGATTTTTATAAAAAGATGGGATGGGAGATTATTGAGGAAGGCGATTTTGATTTGGGTAGTGGATTTTTTGCCAACGACTACATTATGAAAATTGGAGTGTAAACCTTAATTGATATTATTTGTCTTATATTATAAACCCGTATAATAATTAAAATCATATAACTATGAAACGCATTTATTCTTTATTGGCAGCACTGATTGTTTCGGTTGCCATATTTGCTCAAGATGCAGCACCAAAAATTGTATTTGAGAAAGACAGCCACAATTATGGCAATATTAAAGAGGCGGATGGCGATGCTTCGTGCGAATTTCGCTTTACCAACGAAGGCAATGCTCCTTTGATTATTACTCGTGCAACAAGTTCATGCGGATGCACTGCTCCTACATATCCAAAATCGCCTATTGCACCTGGAGAGAGCGGTGTTATCGGTGTTACCTATCACGCAAAAGGACGTCCTGGTGGCTTTTCAAAAAACATAACAATATATACCAACGTCCCTGATGAGAAGATTAAATTGATCATTTCGGGCAATGTTATTCCTGAAATAAAATAGTTTTTTAATATTAAGACTATGAGAAGAGGTGTTTTATTTTTAATGTTTTGCATCTTTTGGCTGGCAACATACGCCCAACCAAAGATTGAATTTGAAGAGACTCTTTATGATTTCGGAAACTTTTCGGAAGAAGAGGGATTTGTAAACCACTCTTTTAAATTTAAAAACGTTGGTAATGCACCTCTGATTATCATTAATGCAAAGGCTACCTGTGGGTGTACTGTTCCAAGTTACCCCAAAGCACCTATTGCACCAGGTAAAACAGGAGTTATTGATGTTAAGTATTCGGCAATAGGTCGTCCAGGATTTTTTAATAAGTCTATAAAGATTATAACCAACGGAGAGCCAGCAGAAAAGAGTTTAGTAATAAAAGGTAATGTTAACTCTCCTGCAGATAATGCCGAATTTAAGTATTTTATAAATGGTTTAAAACTTAAAACCATAACCTACGATATGGGCAATATTGTTAAGGGAGAGAAGAAAGAACTTTTATTTGACACTTGGAATGCTACCGACAGACCTTTGACAATAAAGATAACCAACAACACTCAATATATAAGTGTTAAAGCACTGCCCTACAAACTTAGACCTGGAGAGAGGGGCAAGATTTCGGTTGTTTACGATTCTGAAAACAGCAACGAATGGGGCAAACAGATTGATGAGTTTTTAATCACATCGGAACGTCCCAACTCTCGTGCTATGAACAAGAAGATATCAATTCTTTCAAATATATCAGAAGATTTTAGCAAACAAGGAAATAAACGACCTAAGGCAGAGATTGAGAAGGTATTGGTTAATTTTGGAGAGGTAGTAAGTTTATCTCCCTCAAATTGCGATATTAAGATTAAGAACAACGGAAACGGGACTCTTATAATAAGAAAGGCATCATCATCCTCTCCCTCTATTGGCATTAATGTTAAAAACAGCGAGATAAAACCTAATGGTTCTACCTCTTTAAATATTTCTCTTAATCCCACAAAATGCAAAAGCAGGATTGTTAATGAAACAGTTACTATCATAACAAACGATTCCGAAAAAAGCGAAATAAACATTCAAGTAACCGCAACTCTTAAATAGGAGAATATTATGGAACACGTTGAAAACAGCAAAGAGTTTGCAGGATTAAATGTAAATAGTGGAGTAGAGCAACAACCAACTATTAACCCATACCTTAAAAAGAGAAAGATTGTTCGCCGAAAATTCACAGCAGAAGAGTATGCCGAAGGTATATTAAAAGGCGATATTTCAATATTAAGTCAGGCTGTTACTCTTATTGAAAGCAACCTACCTGCTCATCAGGAGATTGCCCAGGAGGTTATAAAATTGTGTCTCCCATATTCAGGAAACTCCATTAGAATTGGAATTACAGGTGTTCCTGGTTCAGGAAAGAGTACCTCAATTGACTCTTTTGGACTTCACGTTGTAAACGGAGGTCACAAACTTGCAGTACTTGCAATAGATCCAAGTAGCGAGATTACCAAAGGCTCTATACTTGGAGACAAAACTCGTATGGAACGTCTTTCAGTAAGAAAAGAGGCGTTCATTCGCCCTTCGCCCTCAGCAGGCTCGCTTGGCGGAGTGGCAAGAAAAACCAGAGAGAGCATAATCCTTTGCGAGGCAGCAGGATTTGATACCATATTTGTTGAGACCGTAGGCGTTGGTCAATCAGAGACTGCCGTTCACTCAATGGTAGATTTCTTTCTTCTTATCCAACTTGCAGGTACTGGCGATGAACTTCAAGGTATCAAGCGAGGCATAATGGAGATGGCAGATGGCATTGTAATAAACAAAGCAGACGGAGATAATATAGAGAAGGCAAAACTTGCTCAGGCACATTTCAAAAATGCTCTACATCTGTTTCCACCAACAGCATCGGGATGGAGTCCCCAAGTTTTAACCTACTCAGGTTACTACGACATTGGCATCAAAGAGGTTTGGGATATGATTTATAGTTATATCGACTTTGTAAAGAAGAATGGATATTTCAACCGTAAACGTAACGAGCAGGCTCAATATTGGATGCTCGAGACTATTAACGATAAACTAAAATCACACTTCTTTAATAACCCTGAGATTGCCGAGATGTTAGCAGAGAAAGAGAATCTTGTTTTAAACTCCCAACAGAGCCCCTTTACAGCAGCAGGAGAGATTTTAGATTTCTATTTTAAGAAACTTAAGTAGTTATCAGAATAACAATAAATATAAATAACAAGCAAAAGGTTGCAACATTGCAACCTTTTGCTGCATAAGAGTGAACAAAACCTCTATTTTATCACTATTGCTACTATTAGTTCAATTTGTCTAACAACTATTTGCTATTCTCCTCCCAATGAAATGGCTCTAACTCCGAGTTTTTATCAAGCCAATGAGGTTTTCGGTTAGCATATATAATAAATGGTATAACAACCACTACAATACATCCGATTATCAAAACCGAATACCATACTGCACTGCTTCCAACCTCTATTTGTGCTGGTGGCACAAAACTTAACACGAAGGCTAATAATGAGC
>JAFQBL010000075.1 GCA_017416695.1 Bacteroidales bacterium
ACATTCTTTCCAGTGTAACCTAATTTCCAAACGTCATCAGCATTAATCTGAAGAACGTGAGGTGTGGCATTTGTGTTGTTTGAGAGATTTTCAACCAAATTATCATCCTCAAAATTATCGCAAATGAGAGTAACTTCTTTATTTAAACCAATAATGTCAATCTCTTCAATAAGAGAGAGAGTCTCAATAACCTCTCTCTTTGCATCACACGATATAGAGTTTGTAATCCAGTGACAACTGATGTTGGCCACGCGATTTATCTTCTCTTCGCTTTTTAGCAGTTCAAGAGTGTTGAGTTGAGATTTTTGTGAATGACTTTTAAGTTCATTAATAACAATATTCTTTTTTATCTCGGCATTTTTAATGAGTAGAGTTTTTGATTTTAACCCTTTCTTGTCTATTTGAGACTTGAAAACGATATTGATGTTTATCATATCATCGCTACTTTGCAACATTATTTGTTGGAGTTCTTGCTCAACTTTAGGTTGGGCTACAATAATAGAAGATAATAATAGCGAGAACACTATTAGTAAAACATGCTTTTTCATAGTGATTATATTTTGGCAGCGAAGTTACTTAAAAAAAAGGAAAAGGGCAATTTTGTGGAAGAAAATAGAAATTAACTATTTTAAAATAAATATTTTCTTTAATTAACAAAAAGAGTGGTATGTTTTTAATTATTTTTGTATCCTAAACAAATCGATAGCAATAAGTGTTTTTAATTTGTGATATTTAAACCGAAACAATATGAAAAGATTAACAACCCTACTAATGATGATGGTCGTGTTTTTCTCTCTAACAATCACCTCTTGTCAGAAAGATCCCGACTTTGATGAACTATCGGCAGAGTTTGTAACCTATACCGATTACGACAAGTCGGTCAATTTCTCATCGTTTTCAACATTTTATATATCTGATACAATAAAGGTCTTGTCTGGAAAGGTTGAAAATTGGTATGATGAGAATGCTCAAACATTGATAAGTACATTTGCAGACAATATGAAGGATAGGGGATATGTTCAGTTGAGTAAAGCCGACAGAGAGAGTGCCGATTTAGGAATACAGTTAAGTTATGTTGAGAGTTCATACTACTTTACTGATTATTATTCTCCCTATTATTGGTACGATTGGTGGTGGGGATATAACTATTGGCCAGGATGGGGACCAATGTATCCATATCCAGCATACGCAGTAACATACCGATACGATATAGGATCTTTGTTAGGCGAGATGATTTGGATAAACAAAGAGAAAGAGAAACTGCACCAGATATGGAGTATGTGTGTAGGAGGAACAATGAGTGGTTCAACACGTTCTGATATAAACAATGCTAAACGAGGAATAAATCAGGCATTTACACAATCTCCATATATAAAAAAGTAGAACAATATAAAAGCATACAATTATGAAAAACATAAATAAAATAATAATCTCTGCACTACTATTGGTGTCGTTGCTATTTGTCTCTCCAGCAGCAAAAGCACAAATAACCAACAATGGTTATCTCGATATAGATTGGCAATTCAATATACCAATCAATACAGACTTTGCCGATAAGGCAGCAGGATGGGGAATGTCTTTGGATGGAGGATATTACCTGACCGATAATGTGGGTATAGGAGCCTTTATGACATATAGTACAAACAATCAATATATTGAGCGACAAACATTAATGTTGACCGAAACATCGGCACTTACAACAGATCAGCAGCACTCAATATTTCAACTTCCCTTTGGAGTATCGGTGCGTTATCGTTTTGTACCTGATGCAATTGTAAAACCCTATTTGGCGGTAAAATTAGGCCCTGAATTTTCAAAAGTATCATCGTATTATAACTCATTTACATCAAGAGATAAAAGTTGGGGATTTTATGTATGTCCCGAAGTGGGAACAACCTTCTATTTTACCTCAAGTCAAACAGTAGGATTGCATGTTGCTCTGTATTATAGTTATGCAACAAACAAATCAGAAGTCTTGACATATAGTGTAAAAGGCTTAAACAATGCAGGATTTAGATTAGGTTTGTCTTTCTAATATCTCTTTGTATATGGAAATATGCCATTTAGACTCTTTAATAGAGAGTCTGATGGTATATTTTTTTAAGTTTTTTTCATCTTCTCTTGCATAAGAGAAAAATAATGACTACCTTTGCAACCGCAAAAAGGATGGCGGGATAGCTCAGTTGGTTAGAGCGTCGGATTCATAACCCGGAGGTCACGAGTTCAATTCTCGTTCCCGCTACAGAGGAAAGGTTGTCATTTGGCAACCTTTTTTTGTTTCTATAAATTTAGTATATTTGCAGATAAATAATGCAATAATAAGCAAATGCTAAAGTTTACATTGGCTATGAAAAAGAAGATAATAATAACGCTGCTGCTAATAATTCTAACCATTTTGCCTATCTCGGCAAAAACATTTTCGTTAGGAGTAAAAGGAGGAGTGACACTATCAACCTTATCGTTTAAAGGAGACTTTGCCGATAACTTCTCATCCGATAATAGGGCAGGATTCTTTATTGGACCTATGCTTAATGCAAAGTTGCCTTTGGGATTTAATATTGATGCCGCAGTTATGTATGCACGAGAAACCGTAAACTACGACAATGAACAGGGAGGAACCTCTGATAACCGAAACCTTATAGATGTGCCTTTGAATTTAAGGTGGCAGGTATCTTTGGCAAATGTGATTGGAATATATCTTTCGGCTGGTCCTGACTTCTCTTTTAATTTGGGAGATATAGATAATATTGAGAATTTTATAAAGGGTTCGTTAGATCAACAGGGTGTTGATTCATCCTCTTTGGAATCGCAAACTAAAACACTCTCTATGGGAGTAGGTGTAGGTGCAGGAGTGGTTTTGTTTAATCATTTGAATATAGGATTTAACTATATCTTCCCAATCGATTACACATATAAGTATGTTTTAGAAGATATGGGAATGGAGTTCTCATCAAAAGCAAAACGTTGGCAAATATCAGCAGCATATATATTTTAATAGATAATAGATTATGAAAAAATTACTTTTAGCAATAATTGTGACAGTGGCAGGGTTGAGCATCTTTATGTCATGTGGAGATCCCGATGATGAATCAAACATGTATAATTGGAAAGATGTGTGGTACGCCTTTGATATGGTAGAGGAAGCAACCTCTCTAAAAGGATTGCATGTAGATATAACATATGTTGACAGAATAGCCATTGAACGTAAATATGATTATAAAGGTTTCGGGCAGTGGGATACAATATTTACACATTTACCATGGGGCTTTATACCTCGAATGAAGGCAACTATTATACAGCCCGAAGATGTAGTATTTACAGAGAGTGATTTTCCAGCAGTAATTCATCTTAAGATGGGAATTTCAGATGGAGATAAACTTCCATCCCGTTTAGAAGTAACAGAGGAGTTTGCAACCCTTTCAGAGTTTACAAAATATATAAACGATATGGAGGAGAAAACATATAAAGTTTATCCAACTTCTACTGAGATTGAAAAAGATTAACAACTGGGATTACATATCTAAATATCAAAATAAAAACGGATTGTCATATATATGTCAATCCGTTTTTCTTAATATATGTATCTATGTTATTGAGTTTTTTCAGGGTTATATTTCACCCATTTTTATTCAATATTATTGACCATTATTTATGGCGTCAAGTTTAAGTTGAGCCTTTTGAAGACCTTTCTCTGCAGCCTTGCCGTACCACTCTTTAGCCTTTTCAATATCACCTTTGGCAACGGCACTCTCACCCAAATAGAATTGAGCATCTACGCAACCGTCTTCAGCGGCTTTGTTTATCCATATCATAGCCGAGTCGGCATTTTGTGTGATACCACCTCTGCCAATCATATACATCTGTCCCAAATAGAACTCGGCATTAGGATAGCCCAATGCAGCGGCTTTTCTCCAAAGTTCTGCAGTCTTTAAAGTATTTGTCTGAACACCCTGTCCTCTGCTATTATACATACCGCCAAGGAAGAACATTGCTTTGGCATCGTTTTGTTCAACAGCCATTTCAAACCATTTTACGGCTTTAGTGTAGTCGCGAGGAATACCTTTTCCTCTATAATACATCTCTCCAAGATCTGATTGAGCAACAGCATATCCATTGTTTGCCGATTTTTCATACCACGCAGCAGCCTCTTGATAACTCTTGTGGACACCTCTTCCAGAGTAATAGAGCGAACCAATAATATATTGAGCCTCTGCACTATTGTTGTTTGCGGCTTCGGTGTAGCACTCCAAAGCTTTGGCAAAATCGGCGTGAGTCATTCCTAAACCATCCAGATACATATCTCCTAAAAGAATCTTTGCATTGTTGCAATCTGGTAGTTGTTGGGCAATATTTAATGCAGTTTTGTAATCGCCACTATCAAATGCACTTTTAGCCTCTTCGTAAGTTTGGGCATAACCATTAACGGCAGTCAATAATAGAATTGACATCAGAATAAAAATTTTCATAATCAAACTTTTTAAAAATATTCAGCATCAATAAATTTAATACCATTCTTATCCTTTTCCGACATGATAATATTCATACCTTCTATTGGCCATTTGATGTCTAAATCCTTGTCGTCAAAAGAAATTGTAACCTCCTCTTTGGGAGCATAAATATTATCAACCTTATAGGCAAAGGTTGCACTCTCTGAGATAACTAAAAAGCCATGGGCAAAACCACGCGGTATAAACAGCATTTTTTTGTTTTCGTCCGATAGTTCTACCATAACATATTTACCAAAGGTAGGAGACTCTTTTCTTAAATCAACGGCAACATCAATAACCTTGCCTGATAAAACCCAAACCATTTTTGCTTGAGAAAAATCTCCTTTCTGGTAGTGCAGACCTCTTAAAACACCTCTTGACGATAGTGATTGATTATCCTGGATAAAATCAACCTTCCCAATCTCTTTGTCGAATAACTCCTTACGATACCTCTCAACAAAGTAACCTCTGCTATCGCCAATAAAATTTGGAGTAATTACAAAAACCCCATCAATATTGGTTTTTTCAAAAATCATAGTGTGTAGAAATAAATCAATATCAAATATTTTTATGTTTAACTTTTGCTAAGTTACAATATTTCTATTAAAAACAATATTCTTTATCAAAAAAAATATTGTATGTCTTAAATAATTCTCAAATAAAATTGAATTAAAAATTTATTTAATCTATAAAAAAATAATTGTTTAACAGATAAAAAGTGTACTTTTGTATAGTGCGTTATTTTTATTAATATAAAAACAATATAGTTTTATGTAGCAATAATGCTTGCTCTTTAACTATTAGATAAACATATGAATATGAGCAGAATAGGAAAATTTTCATTTTGCTTAATATTTTGTAAATGTGCAAAAAATGTGCAAAAATAGTTATCTGCTAATGTTAAAGTTTGGTATATAATTTATATATTTTGGTCTAAAAAATTTGTTAGAGGAGTTATATACTCTACCTTTGTAGGTGAAAGTAGTCATACTTCCTCAATTTTTTTTGGTTAAACTATTCTATATTTAAGATAGGCAGATTCGTGAGAATGTGCCTATTGTTTTTATATTGCTTTGTTATTCTGGTATATATTCCAAATATCCTCGCATGTATCGGCAAAATTAATTGCTCCATTATCCTCCAACTCTTTGCGAGTTCTAAATCCCCAAGTAACACCAATAAAGGTCAACCCCTCAACCCTGCTGGCAGTTTGTGCATCAACTCCAGAGTCTCCAATATAAATAGTCTCTTCAGCACAAACATTGGCACACGCTAAAATCTCATTAATAACATATGGGTTTGGTTTGATAGGAATGCCCTCTCTCTGTCCTAAAACTCTTATAAAATCAATATCTCCAAAATAACTCTTAATAATAGACTCGGTAGCCTCTTGATATTTATTTGAAGCAACAGCCAGCATACAACCGTCGCTCATTAATCTACGCAGTAACATCACAATCCCGTCGTAAGGTTTTGTGAAAACGTTGTTGTTTCTTGAGTAGTGCCACAAAAAATACTCTTTCATCTCTCTTAAAGTTTTGTTGTCTCTGCCTTTTTCGGGGAGGGCTCTCTCAATAAGAGCCATAATGCCATTGCCCACAAAATAGTTGTAGGCATTAACAGGATGAGTATCAAAACCGCACATCTTAAGAGCATAATTACAACTCTCGGCAAGGTCTCCTATAGAGTTTAAAAGAGTACCATCTAAATCAAAAATAGCAAGTTTATACATGTGTAAAATATTTTCTGCGAAAGTAAAAAATATTCTAAACTCAGTCAATAGTATAAAGCAAATAACAGAGTAAAATATAAATCTAAAATTGTTGATAACTTTTTATGCTTTTGAATTTGAAACACAATTAATGTTTCTTAAATTTGTAAACTAACCCAAATGCTCAAAATAAATAATATGTCGTTACAGCCTTTTGTACATTTACACGTACATACGCACTACTCAATACTTGACGGACAAGCATCCGTTTCTGCTTTAGTTGATAAGGCCATAGCCGATAATATGCGGGGAATGGCAATGACCGATCATGGAAACATGTTTGGAATAAAAGAGTTTTATAACTATGTAAATAAAAAAAACTCAGGAGTAAAGTCTGAAATAAAAAGCCTTACCAAAAAGATAGAAACCTTAAAGAGTGAAGGTGCAGAAGAGGAGCAGATAGCGGAGGTTGAGGCACTTCTCTCACAACAGAAACAAAAGATATTCAAACCAATTCTCGGGTGCGAAATGTATGTTGCACGTGGAGAAAGCCGTTTTAGCAAACAATCAAAATTTGAGCAAGGAGGTTATCACTTAGTGGTGTTGGCAAAGAATCTCACAGGTTATCATAATCTAATAAAATTGGTATCACATGCGTGGACCGAAGGATTCTATATGCGTCCACGTACCGACCGAGATGATCTCAAAAAATACAGCGAAGGGTTAATAGTAACATCGGCATGTTTAGGAGGTGAAGTGCCTCAAAAAATTCGCAACGGATTAATATCAGAGGCAGAGGAGGCAATAGAGTGGTATAAGAGTGTATTTGGCGAAGATTACTATCTTGAATTGCAACGTCATAAAGCAACAGTACCCCGTGCAAATCACGAAACATATCAAATACAGCAGGAGGTAAACGAAGTACTTATCTCGCTTGCAAAAAAACACAATGTAAAACTGATATGTACCAACGACGTACACTTTGTAAACGAAGAGCATGCCGAGGCACATGACCGATTAATATGTCTAAGTACAAGTAGAGACTTAGATGATGAAACACGTATGCTTTACTCAAAGCAGGAGTGGTTTAAAACAACAGAGGAGATGAACAAAGTATTTGCCGATATTCCAGAGGCACTGGCAAATACAAATGAGATATTAGACAAAGTAGAGTTTTACTCAATTGACAATCCTCCCATTATGCCAACCTTCAATATCCCCGAAGAGTTTGGATCAGAGGAGGAGTATCGGCAAAAATATACTCATCAAGATATATTTGATGAGTTTACACGTGATGAGAACGGCAATGTAGTCCTTTCGCAAGAGGATGCTGAGGCAAAGATTGCCCGATTAGGAGGATACGATAAACTATACCGAATAAAATTTGAGGCTGATTACCTCTCAAAATTGGCATATGACGGAGCAGCCAAACGCTATGGCGAGTTAACACCTGAGTTACAGGAACGAATGAATTTTGAACTTTACATAATGAAGACTATGGGTTTCCCTGGTTACTTCCTTATAGTACAAGATTTCATTGCAGCGGCACGTAATATGGGAGTGTCGGTAGGACCAGGGCGAGGATCAGCGGCAGGCTCTATGGTAGCCTATTGTTTGGGAATTACACAGATTGATCCTATAAAGTATGACCTTCTGTTTGAGCGTTTCTTAAATCCTGATCGTATCTCACTTCCCGATATTGATATCGATTTTGATGATGATGGTCGTGGCGAGGTGTTGCGATGGGTGACAGAGAAGTATGGAGCAAATAAAGTAGCCCATATTATTACATACGGAACTATGGCGGCCAAGATGGCAATACGAGACGTTGCACGTGTAGAGAAACTACCCTTAAGTGATGCCGACAAATTAGCAAAACTAATACCAGCCCATTTGCCTGAGGTTGACGGTAAAGAGCCCAAAATAAATATAAAGAATTGCGTAAAATACGTTCCTGAGTTAAAAGAGGCTGCCGAGAACGGAAATGAACTCACACGCGAAACAATGCTCTATGCCGAGATGTTAGAAGGAAATGTGCGAGGAACAGGAGTGCATGCGTGTGGAACAATAATATGTCGTGATGATATAACCGATTGGGTGCCAGTGAGTACCGCTGACGACAAGGAGACAAAAGAGAAACTGCTTGTAACACAATATGAGGGCTCTGTAATTGAGGATACAGGATTAATCAAGATGGATTTCTTGGGATTAAAAACTCTATCCATAATAAAAGAGGCAATCAAGAATATTAAGCAATCGAAGGGAGTAGAGGTAGATATTGACAATATACCTATAGATGACAAACTAACCTACGAACTATATAGTGCGGGACGTACAATCGGAACATTCCAGTTTGAATCGCCAGGAATGCAGAGCCACTTGCGTAACCTCAAACCAACCACATTTGAGGATCTTATCGCCATGAATGCCCTCTATCGTCCAGGACCAATGGAGTATATTCCGCAGTTCATTAAACGTAAACACGGAATAGAACCAATAGTTTACGATATACCCATTATGGAGCAGTATCTAAAAGATACTTATGGCATTACTGTATATCAGGAGCAGGTCATGCTTCTGTCTCGACTTTTAGGAAACTTTACACGAGGTATGTCAGATGCTCTTCGAAAAGCGATGGGTAAAAAGATTCGCTCAAAACTTGATGAACTCAAACCAAAATTCATTGAGGGAGGAAAGTCAAACGGACACGATCCTAAAGTGCTTGAAAAAATCTGGGGCGACTGGGAGAAGTTTGCATCATATGCCTTCAATAAATCACATGCCACATGTTATTCGTGGGTAGCATATCAAACCGCCTACTTAAAGGCTCACTATCCATCGGAGTATATGGCTGCAGTTTTGAGTCGTAACATCTCAGACATAACCGAGATAACCAAGTTTATGGATGAGTGCAAGGCTATGGGAATAAAAGTTCTCTCTCCAGATATAAACGAAAGTAATCACAAGTTTACAGTAAACAAAGAGGGCAACATTCGTTTTGGATTAGGAGCGGTAAAAGGAGTGGGAGAAAATGCCGTAAAAGCAATAGTTGAGGAGCGAGAAAAGAACGGGGCATATACCTCAATATTTGACTTTGTGCAACGCGTAAACCTGAACGCATGTAACAGAAAGAATGTAGAGAATTTAATATTGGCAGGAGCGTTTGATACCTTCAAGGAGATAACACGAGAGCAGTTCTTTGGTACAAATCTTAAAGGAGAGACCTTCCTTGATTTGTATATGCGATATGGCTCAAGTTATCAGATTGATAAGATGCAACAACAAAACTCACTCTTTGGTGGAGATATGGTAGTGGAGATACCTAAGCCAGAGATCCCTAAAGTTGAGGCGTGGAGTGATCTGGAGCGACTTAAGAAGGAGAGAGATTTGGTAGGAGTCTATCTCTCATCGCATCCCTTGCAGCAATACTCTCTGTTGATGGATTATATGTGTAATATAACATTAGCAGAATTTAAAGATTCAATAGATAAATACGTAGGAAGTGATGTAACATTTGGCGGAATAGTAATATCTCTGTTTGAGGGAATAACAAAAACCAATGCCAAATACGGAAGAATATTGCTTGAAGACTATTCTGGTAGAGCCGAAGTGCCACTCTTCTCGAAAGACTATGTCAATTATGGAGCATACGGAAAGGAGAATCTATATATTCTTATACAGGGAAAGGTAGATAGGAGTAAGTATAACAATAAAATCTACTTTGCTATAAAGAATATATCATTGATGGAGGATGCTTCAAAAAAACTTATAAAGGATTTGACAATAGTTGTTGATTCTCAAAACTTCGACTCCTCAAAAGCAAACGCCCTTGATGAATTGCTGAATAAATATATTGGAGGAGTAGGAAATTTAAATTTTGAAATTGTTGACAGAAGTTTAGGTTATTGTGTTCCACTATATTCACGTTCTAAGAAAGTAAACATTGATCCCTCTTTGGTTTCGGCTCTTGAAGCAATAGACGGAATAGAGGTAAAAGTAAATGGAAAACTAATTGAACGAAAAGAGAAGGAGGTTGAAGAGATTTTTGAGGAGGAATATGCAACCGATTAATAATCAAATAAATATAAAAGATTTAAGATATGTTGATAACTTCAATATAATAATTGGTTGCAAAATAAAAAAATATATATAAATTTGTAAACATAAAAAATAACAAGGCGGTTGATGCTCGTTTTTTTTCGGGGGAGATCAATCGTAGAAGTAGTCCTCGAAAAACAAAAAAAAATAAAAATTATGGCATTAGAAGTTACCGATGGTAACTACCAAGAGTTATTATCAGGCGATAAATTAGTAGTAGTAGATTTATGGGCAGAGTGGTGTGGCTCTTGTAAAGGTATGCTACCTACAATTGAAGAACTTGCAACAGAGTATGAAGGTAAAGCAATAATCGGAAAATGCGATACCGAAGAAAACTACGATTTAACAGACAATTATAAAGTTCGTAGTCTTCCAACAATACTATTTTTTAAAGGAGGCGAGTTAATTGATAAAATAGTAGGTTCAGCAACAAAGGCAGAATTAAAAGAGAAGATAGATGCAAATCTATAATCTCGTCATGTAAAAGAACATCATCTAAAAGGTGAAAAAAATATGAGAGGGTAACTTATAAGTTGCCCTCTCTCTTGTTGTAGTTATAAAACTTGTTATTTTAAACCTTCCAAAATCTTCTTCAAAACAACTTGAGCAGAAATCTCACGATTAGCAGCCTCAGGAATAACAATTGATTGAGGAGATTCTATAACATCATCGGTAACAATCATATTACGTCTAACAGGTAAGCAGTGCATAAAGTAGGCATTGTTGGTTAACGCCATTTTTTCGCTATCAACAGTCCAGTCTGCATCCTGGTTTAGAACTTTTCCGTAATTAGGATCACTATAAGCCGACCAGTTTTTTGCATAAATAAAGTCTGCTCCCTCAAACGCTTTGCGTTGGTCATATTCAACTTTAGCCTTGCCAACAAATTTAGGATCAAGTTCATACCCCTTTGGGTGGGTAATAACAAACTCATAGTCAGTCTCGTTCATCCACTCTGCAAATGAGTTTGCAACAGCCTGAGGTAGAGCCTTTGGGTGAGGAGCCCAAGTAAGAACAACCTTAGGACGTTCAGTTTTTTTATACTCTTCAATAGTGATAAGGTCGGCAAAACTTTGAAGAGGATGTCTTGTGGCAGCCTCCATGCTGAACACAGGACGTCCCGAATATTTGATAAATTGAGAGATAATCTTCTCTTCGTAGTCGTCGCTCTTGTTCTCAAATTTAGCAAACGAGCGAACGCCAATAACATCGCAGTAGCAACCAATAACAGGAATAGCCTCTAAAAGATGTTCGCTCTTATCGCCATTCATAATAACGCCACGCTCAGTTTCCAACTTCCATGCCCCTTGGTTAATGTCCAATACCATAACATTCATACCCAAGTTCATAGCAGCCTTTTGAGTGCTTAAACGAGTTCTCAAACTTGAGTTAAAGAAAATCATTATAAGAGTTTTATCTCTTCCTAACTCTTTGTATCCAAATCTGTTTGCTTTAACCTCAAAAGCCTCTTTAAGAGCCTCTTTTAAATCACCTAAATCTTTAACATTGGTAAAGTGTCTCATATCTAATTATAATTTTATTGACAACATTTTTGAATGGTCGAATCATCGCGTGTCTGACCATTACCTCTAATAATATATTTATAACTTGTAATCTCGTTCAATGCCATAGGACCTCGAGCGTGAAGTTTTTGAGTACTGATACCAATCTCTGCACCAAAACCAAACTGACCTCCATCGGTAAACGCTGTAGAGACATTGCAATAAACACAAGCAGCATCCACCTCTTTTGAGAAACGCTCTGCAACCTCACTATTTTCAGTAATGATAGCCTCGCTATGTTTCGATGAGTATGAGGCAATATGTTCTACAGCCTCGCTATAACCCTTAACGCATTTCACCGAAAGTTTGTAATCAAGAAACTCTGTTCCCCAACTCTCCGCATCGGCGTGTTTTAGTAACTCATTTGGATATTCTCCGTTAAGAGCATCATAGCACACCTCATCAGCGTAAACTATAACACTCTTATCCTTTAATGGAGCAAACAACGCAGGTAAATCAGCAATTCTGCTTTTATCAATAATCACAGAGTCAATAGCGTTGCAAACCGAAACCCTTCTTGTTTTTCCGTTGAAAATAATCTTTTTGCCCTTTTCAATATCTCCATCTGTGTGAAAATATGCGTGGCAAATACCAGCACCAGTCTCAATAACTGGCACTTTAGCATTATCCCTCACGTAGTTGATAAGATTTTTACTACCTCTTGGAATTATCAAGTCAACATAACCAACGGCTGTTAATAACTCTGTTGAAATCGCTCTGTCGTTGCCAAGTAAAGTAACTGAGTTAGAGTTAATTCCAAACTTTATCAACACCTTGTTGATAACTTCTATAATCGCAGCATTTGAGTATTGAGCCTCTTTGCCGCCCTTCAAAATACAAGCACTACCTGCCTTAAAGCAAAGCGAGAAAACATCAAAGGTAACATTAGGTCTTGCCTCATAGATAATACCAATAACACCAAAAGGAACAGAAACTTTACTAATCTTCATTCCATTAGGGCGAACATCTTCCCAAAGCGTTCTGCCAAGAGGCGAGGGTAGAGTAGCAACCTTTCTAATATCTGAAGCAATATCTTTAATACGCTTTTCTGTGAGCATCAACCTGTCATATTTAGGATCACTCTTATCCATAGCATCAAGGTCGCGTCTGTTCTCCTCTAAGATATATTGGCAATCTTCCTCTGCTTGGTCGGCAAGTGCTGTCAAAACCTCGTTAATGGTTTTCTCCTCCAACAAGTTTAAAGCCGCCGCCGCTCTCCTCGTATTTACAAAAGTATCTTTAAGTATCATAATCTTATACATTATATATATTAATACAAAGGTAATAAAAAACTATAAAATATAATTATAATAAAAAACAAGAGTGTGGAAATAAATTAAAGAATCTAATCTTTTTGTCTGTTTTAAAAAAATATATAACTTTGCAAAGTTGTATGGGTAACCATATAGCAGACATATTATAGTGAAAGTGTTTTCGCTTTTATCCTTGCAAGAGAATCTGACAGTTTTCAAAGAAAAGGGATAACGAACAACACTCACTCCTTGTGTAGTTATATCGCTATGCACATTATTGTGTATGCCTTATACTATCCAAGTGTGGGGTATATCGTTTATTTTTTCAATGGTTTTGTCAGAGCCTTCTTGCAGATAAACGGAGTCGACCCTGCACTTTCTTTTAGTAGTAAATTCGTATAGGGGCCGATACGAAAAAAAATCATCAAATTATGAAAAGAAAATTAATTTCATTGCTAACAATAGTTGGCATTGTGGCTTTTGTTTGTGGTGATATACAAGCAAAACCAAGCAAAGTTGTAGTGACACCTGAGAATGCAAAAATCTACATTGACGGAAACTATGTCGGAGATGGAATGTACCCATTAAAGTTTACAAAAAAAGAGGACTTCTTTGTGGTAAAGGCAGAGGCACCAGGATATGTTACAAAAACACAAAAGGTTTACAAATACGATACTCGTAAAGTTATTGCTATTGACCTAAAAGAAGATGACTCAGTAATGGGTTCAGTTGCAACAGAATTGGCAAATAAATATTTTACAGTTCAATGTAGAGAGAACCTTGATGAAAATACTGCATGGAAAATTCTTTCTTCTGTCTTGTTAAACTATTTCGATGAAGTCAAAACTGCTGATAAATCATCAGGGTTTATGAATACAGCGTGGGCAATAGAAACATTTCCTATGGCAGAAGTAAAAGTAAGAACAATGGTTCAAATAAAACAAGTTATAAACGAGGGATTGGCATATCAAATTAGAATATCATCAGAAGTTTCTCCTATGGATACATATGGAGAGCAAGGATTTCGTCAATGGCCACGTGTATTAAAAAAATATGAGCCACTAATTAATGAGATGCAACAACGTTTAGGAGGAAAATAATTATGAAAAAGATATTTTTGTTATTTGTCGTAGTGGTTATGACTTTGGATGTTGCATCAGCACAAATAAGAATTGTGGAGAAGTTTGATGATGGAGCATCAAAATTTGAGTGGTCAGAGTTTGCCGACAAAACTATGTCAACCCTTATAAAGGGTGGATGTCTTGAGATGAGTGTGTTAAGCAAAGATATTGTATCAATTTGGTGCGATACATATTTGCCAATAGATCCTGATCAAGATTTTAGAATTACCGCAAAATTATTACTTCCGAAAATCGAAGAGGGAGAAAAATTTGGAGTGTTGATAGATAGGGATGAGGAGTTTAATAAATTGGCTTTTCTTTTTGAGCCAGGAAGGTTTATAGCCACATATCAATCTAACAATCAAATTTTGTATGATAAAGGAGATAAAGTTAGGATTAAACTTGAGAAAGGGAAAGATCAAATATTAGACTTGCAGATTGAAAGAAGAGGGGGAACCTATATTGTATCATATAATAATATGGAGGTGTATAGATGGCGTAAAGCCTTGAATACTCCATATTTTGCATTCTTCACTACATCAAAGTTGAAAATAGATGAATTGGTGGTTGAACAATAATATTTGAATATTAATAATAAAGAAGAGAGTTCTTTAAAGAACTCTCTTCTTTGTGTAATATAATTATTGATATAACCTTCTCTTACTCGTTGATTAACAACCAAGCGTCATCAAATTTACCAGGGAAACGTTGCTTGATAGCCTCTCTGAAAGTAGTAGCCGCTTCTCTTGTGTCAAAACTTGCAGCAACGACTCTATACCATCCTTTAGCATTTTGAACGGTAAAAGCATTATAACCGTTGCTTATCAAATTATTTTTCAATCCGTTAGCGTTAGTGGTGATTGAGAATGTTCCAACTATAACGTTGAATTTTTTTAGTTTGCCAGCATCGCCAGCGTCAACGGTAGTAACTTTCTCAACAGTAACTTTAACAGGTGCCTCAACCTTAGTAACCGAAGGAGTCTCAGTTACAACAGTTGTTTGGGTTGGTTGAGTAGGGGTGTTAACCGACTCATCAGCTAACTCTTTTTCTTGTGCCATTTTGTAAGCAGCAGTGTAAGTGCTCTCTTTGGCCTTACATCCTACCATTAAAAAACCAGCAACAGCAATAATTGCAATAGTGTTTAAAAACTTCATACTCTTTTATTAAAAATTAAATTATTTATTTTGATTTTGCTCTCTCTTCAGCATCTGTTTTCCAAAGTTATGTTCGCAGTTAAAGAACATAAACATCTGTTTTGGAGTGAGAATCTGTTTAAACTTCTCATAGTACTCGCTCTCAATAGCGGCAATCTTTGAGGGAAGTTCAGCCAATTTGTTCGCAATCTCAGCATACACCTCATCGCTTACGGGTTCAGTCGATTTTTTTATCTCTCTTGCCTCTTTGTGAATGGCGAACATAATATTAAATTTTGCTTTCTCTAATTCATTGTAGATAACAAAGAATTTTTCCGCATCACTATCGCTCAAGGGAATGCATTGTTTTAAGTACTGTTTCTTAGTCTCCATATACTTAATCATCATTTCAGAACATCTGCCTTTTCTGTTAGGGTTGTTCTCTTGAGCATTAATTCCTAAAAAAGGAATAAGAACTAAAAATGATATGAGTAAAAAACGTTTCATAACACTATTATTTATTATCAAGAATATTGAGTCACTCTTTTTAATTTCCGTCAGCAATAAATTCGTATATTGCAAAATCGGACACATTGTTATAGAACATAAAGTCTTCAAAAACTTCGCTCTCAATCTCTTCTGCCGAAGTAGCCATCTGTTGTTGGTTGCTCAAGTCTCCGCTTGTCCATACAAAAACTTTGAACATAAGAGCAATACCTGCAAACATAGCAGCCATATATACCCAAGGTTTGGCCATAGTCCAAAATGAGATAGGTGCAGGGCGTTCAATAATAATCTCCTTTTCAGGCAGATTTTTCATCACTCTGTCGTGCAGTGCCTCAAAGTACCCATCGGGAACTTTCATGCCACTATTTCTGTTAATATTATCCAATATACCTTTATTCATACCTCTCTTTTTGCTATTTGACAGATTAAATAAAAAATGGTTTAATCAACACTCTTGGATTTTATATAATTCTCTATTTTTTTTACTGCATGGTGATAGGTAGCCTTTAATGCTCCCACTGATGTTCCTAAAATATCAGAAATATCTTCATATTTCATTTCATCAAAATATTTCATATTAAAGACCAGTCTCTGTTTTTCTGGAAGAGACATAATAGCCTCTTGCAAATATTTTTGGATATCATCACCATCAAAATATTCGTCGCTCTCAACTGACGATAACATATAGTCGTTTTCGCCATCCAGCGAAATATTTTGCATTTTGCGTTGCTTGTTCAAGAAATTAATACTCTCATTAACAGCAATTCTGTATAGCCATGTCGATAGTTTAGCATCACCTCTGAACATTTCAATGTTATCCCATGCTTTCAGAAAAGTATTTTGTAATAAATCATCGGCATCTTCGTGCGAAGCAACCATTCTTCTTATTTGCCAATATAGCGGACGTCCAAAATGTTTGACAACCTCCGAAAACGCATCTCTGCATGTATCGGGGTGTCTCAACTCTTCGGTGATTTTATCTTCATCAAATTGTGCCATCTAAATGTCCGTTATATCTTGGTTTATAAATCGGTGTAAAGATACGAAATAAAACTCAAATAAAAAAGTTGTTAGTTACAACCACTTGCTTATTTGTAATTAGTCTAATTTGACTAATTAGACCAATTGGACTAATATATCAAAAAAACTAATAGATGATAACTAACACAAACCTAAAGTTCCCTTAAATCAACAATACCGTTCATAACAGCATAAATGGTAAGACGGCCAATAGATTTAGAGCCAACCCTCTCGCATATATTCTTTCGGTGAAAAATAACGGTTGAGGTAGAGATGTTAAGTTTGTCGGCAATCTCCTTATTGATATAACCTTTAACAATAAGTTCAAGTACCTCTTTTTCTCTAATTGACAAACTCTCCTCTTTGGGCTTCTCAGTGTGGTGGTGTGGCGAATGTGAATGATGAGTGTGATTGTGAATCATAAGCAAACTCTTAATCAACTCTCGTTCAGGAAGTAAAATGTTTATATGTTTAAACTCTTTATGTAAAAACTCCTCTCCCTCGTTCAGTACAATACATCTACGGGCAATTTGTGAGAAAAATTGCAGGTTATCGCAAACTATATCATCAGACACAAAATATAAGAATATTTTATTCTTATACTCTTCAGTCAGTTCCTCAATATTGCTGAACGATACAATCTCAACGCTTCCCATTGCACCCATAAATGGCATAATATCATTTAAGATAGTACGCATAGCAAGGCAACAAAGCGAATTTTGATGAATTACTGCAATATGTGAGGGGTGATTATGCATAAATAAAAAGTTTTCGATACAAAAGTAATACATTTAACCTTAATATAAAACTATAATAAATGATAGTTGACTAAAACTATAATAGAGAGTAATTTTGCAAACGTTAAAAAAAGATAGTAAAAGATGAAAAAAATTAAAGCGATAATTCTGTTGTTATTCGTTGTTGCAACATTTTCGGTAAATGCTACCAATGTAAACGCAGAGGTACTACCCGATTCAATACAATATAGTGTTGACCTGGATGCGATAGAGATAATCTCAAATCCCAAAACTAACACACCTGTAATAACATTTCCAGGCTCGGTATCTGTGTTAAATGCACGAATGTTGGAACAAACCAATACTGTGTCAATAAAAGATATATCGTCGTATGTCCCCAACCTATATATACCCGATTATGGAACAAAACTGATATCGGCAATATATATCAGAGGAATAGGTTCTCGAATAAACTCTCCAGCGGTAGGATTATATGTTGATGACGTACCTTATATTGATAAAAGTTCGTTTGACTTTGATTTTAACGATATCTCAAAAGTAGAGGTGTTTCGTGGTCCGCAAGGAACACTTTTTGGTCGTAACACTATGGCTGGTTTAATAAATCTCTATACCATTTCGCCATTCCAAGAGGAGGGACTAAAAGTTAAACTTGGAGTAGCAAACTACGATACTTATAATGCTGCATTCAATTTCAGAAAGAAAATTTCCGATAAATTCGCACTTTCTCTATCGGCAAATTACAACACTCGCGATGGTTATTATACTAACCAATTTACAGGTAAAAGTTGTGGTGATGAAGAAGTTGCAGGAGCAAACCTGAAATTGCAGTTCCGTCCCACTTCATCGTTAGATATAACACTGTCATCAATATATGAGTATAGCAATCAGGATGGTTATGCCTACCAAATGTACGATAAATTAACTCAAGAGATTTCTCCTATAAACTACAACGATTATGCTGGATATAAGAGAAATATGTCGGTTAATTCGTTAAAGATAGCATACACACATGAAAAATTCTTGATGAATTCGGTTACAAGTTACCAATTTTTAACCGATGATATGAATCTTGATCAAGATTTTACACCTGTTCGTGATTTCACATTACAACAGATGCAGAAACAAAACTCTATAACACAAGAGATAGTTTTCCGTTCACCCAAAACCGTTAAAGGGTGGGATTGGTTGGCAGGAGTGTATGGTTACTACTCACATATCCGCACCAAAGGGCCCGTAACTTTCTACGATGAGGGATTGCAATATATGGTAGAGACACCATTCAATACAATGTATTCGCAAATAGCATCACGTCCAGGTTTTAGAGGTCCAAAAGATTTATCACTCCAACTCGATAAAACCACACCTCTATGTGTTGATGGGCTATACAAAACTCCATCTTGGGGTGTAGCAGGATACACACAGGCAACCTACAATAACCTGTTTACTGAGGGATTATCTCTAACAGTAGGCTTACGATTGGAGTATGAGAAAACAAAACTCAACCACATAACCAACTCTCTCCGCAATATGACAGGGGCGATAGTAGGCTCAATGCAAATACCTCAAATGCCATTCCCTATACCTATCAATGAGGCAATAGACGTGCCTTTATCGGTGCATGGGGATGAGAGTATGGATGCTCTTGAACTCTTACCTCGATTTGAGATTGAGTATAAAGTAAACTCTTCGCTATATACATACGTTTCGGCAGCAAGAGGTTATCGCTCTGGAGGATATAACTTTCAAGCATTCTCTAACATAATCCGCAACAAGATGATAATAGGAGCGGTTGGCAATTATGCCTCAATGATGCCTCCAGCAATGACTGCAGAAACAGATGTAAACTCAATGATAAGTTATGCTCCAGAGCATAGTTGGAATTACGAAGCAGGAATACACTACGATTTAGCCGAAAAACGTGTTGCTTTTGATTTGGCACTATTCTTTATAGATTGTAAAGACCAACAAATATCGGTAGTAGAGGGCTTTGGTCGTGTAACAAAAAACTCAGGACGTACGCATAGCACAGGTGTAGAGGCAGCATTGCGATATTCGCCCATAAAACCCTTGCAGTTCTCGGCATCGTATGGCTATACACACGCAGTCTTTCGTGAGAATTACGACGGAGAACGTTCATATAAAGGAAACTATGTACCATTTGCTCCAGCGCATACATTGGCAGTAGATGCAACATACACTCTTGATGTGAATAAAAAATGTTTAGATGCAATAGAGTTTAATTTAGGAATGACAGGGCAAGGACGTATATATTGGACAGAGGCAAACGATGTATGGCAAAACTTTTATGGATTGTTAAACTCAAGCATAACACTCCGTAAAGGTATAGCATCAGTGTCGCTATGGGGTAAAAACCTTACGGCAACCAATTATAATGCCTTCTACTTTGAGACGCTCAATGCCAAAAATGTAATGTCACAATCATCATTTGTTGAGCGAGGTCGTCCCATAACATTTGGAGCCGATGTAGTAGTCCGTTTTTAATAAAAAACTTTCGGCAAATATAATTTTGAAAATAGATAAACAATTATTAAGTTTGCATACAGATGTGTGCAAAAAAAATAACCTGAATGACGCATCATTCAGGTTGTTTTGTTTTAAGAGGATAATTTGAATTAATAAAGAGATTATATGTTCGGAAAAATTAGAGAAAAGAGTTATTATCCATGGCTGGTTGTAGTGTTGCTCTCAGGAGTGGCATTTCTTAACTATATGGATAGGCAGATGCTAAGTACAATGCGATTTGCCATGTCGGAAGATATAATAGAGGTGGCTGAGAGTTACACAGGTCCTTGGGGCTGGGGTGCATTGATGGCTGCCTTTATGTGGATTTATGGATTAATGAGTCCTATATCAGGAACAATAGCAGATAGGCTTAATCGCAAATATCTAATTGTTGGCAGTCTCTTTGTATGGTCGGCAGTAACCTTTTTGATGGGGTACGTAGATAACTATTGGCAACTATACACTCTACGTGCGGTAATGGGATTTAGCGAAGCGTTATATATACCAGCAGCACTATCCCTTATAGCAGATATTCATAGCGGAAAAACTCGCTCCATTGCCATTGGAATACATATGACAGGTCTCTACCTTGGTCAGATAGCAGGAGGCTTTGGCTCAATATTCTCAAGCAAACTTGAGTGGCAAAATCTATTCTTGTTATGCGGATTAATAGGTATGATATATGCCGTAGTACTTATAATGTTTATAAGTGATCCTGGTCGTGAAAAGAGAGAGAACACAACTGCTCAGCCAAGCATATTCAAGGGAGTGGCTTTGGTGTTGACCAATGTTGCATTCTGGGCAGTGTTGTTTGTCTTTACCACATTGAGTATGCCAGGATGGGCAACAAAGAACTGGTTACCTGAACTATTGGCAAAGGTAATCAATAGCAATTGGGGAATAGAGATAGGAAAAGCAATGGATTATGCAGGTCCAATAGCAGTAATATCTCTTGCAGGAGCATCGTTTATTGGAGCAATGATAGGTGGAAAACTATCTGATAAGTGGGTGCAAAAAAACGTTCGAGGACGTGTATATACAAGTTGTATAGGATTGGCTTTGATAGTGCCGTCGTTGGTGTTTATGGGCTTGGGTAATAGCCTTTTTGCAGTAGTGCTTGCAATACTTTGCTTTGGAATAGGATACGGATTCTTTGATACAAACAATATGCCTATCCTTTGTCAGTTTGTACCTTCAAATCAACGAGCAACAGCATACGGATTTATAAATATGGCAGGAGTGCTTGGAGGTGCAGCCATAACAACAGCACTTGGTAACTTGTCGTTAGGAACAGGCTTTGCCTTGCTTGGAGGAGTTGTGGTGTTGTCGCTACTTGTACAAATAACAATGCTACGTCCAAAAACAGTAAATATGGAATAAACAAACAAAATATAAAACAATGGAAAAGATTAAAGGACTTATTGATGCACCATTTACCCCATTTTATGAGAATGGCGAGGTAAACTACGAACCAATAGCGGCGTATGCCGATATGTTGTATAAAAACGGATTAAAAGGAGTTTTTATAAATGGTTCTTCGGGTGAGGGATATATGCTGACCGATGAAGAGCGTAAATGTCTTGCAGAGCGTTGGATGGAGTGTGCTCCCAAAGATTTCAAAGTGATAGTACACGTTGGAAGTTGTTGTGTCAAATCGAGCAAGGAGTTGGCACGTCATGCACAAGAGATAGGAGCATGGGGTATAGGAGCAATGGCTCCCCCATTCCCAAAAATTGGACGTATCGAGGAGTTGGTAAAATATATCGAGGAGATAGCATCGGGTGCTCCAAACCTACCATTTTACTACTATCATATACCCGCATTCAATGGTGCATTCTTGCCAATGACCGAGTTGCTGGCAGCAGTAGATGGCAGAGTTCCAAATTTTGCAGGAATAAAATATACATTTGAGAGTATATACGAATACAACCAATGCCGTTTATATAAGAATGGCAAATATGATATGCTTCATGGACAAGATGAGACAATTCTTCCATCATTAGCAATGGGCGGAGCAGAAGGTGGTATCGGAGGAACAACCAACTATAACGGACGTGAATTGGTTGGAATCATTGAAGATTGGAAAGCAGGTAACATTGAGTCGGCACGTGAACGTCAAAACTTCTCACAAGAGGTTATCAATGTAATATGTCATTATAGAGGTAACATTGTTGGTGGTAAACGAATAATGAAACTCATTGGACTTGATTTAGGTAAAAACCGCACCCCCTTCCGTAATATGACAGATGAAGAGGAGATGGCAATGAAACAAGAGTTGGAGGCAATTGGATTCTTTGAACGTTGTAATAAATTTTAGACAATGGACGTAAAAGCATATATAAAAGGGTGGCAAGAGAGTTATAAAAGTGATTTTGTAAACAATATAATGCCCTTTTGGCTAAAGTATGGATTAGATAGAGAGAATGGCGGAGTATATACCTGTCTTAATCGTGATGGCTCCCTTATTGATACAACTAAATCGGTATGGTTCCAAGGTCGTTTTGGCTTTGTTGCAGCCTTTGCATATAACAATATAGAGCAGAACAAAGAGTGGTTGGAGGCTTCAAAAAGTTGTATCGATTTTATCGAAAAAAACTGTTTTGATAGTGACGGCAGAATGTACTTTGAAGTGACGGCTGAGGGTACACCATTGCGAAAACGCCGTTACCTCTTTTCTGAATGTTTTGCTGCCATTGCAATGTCGGAATATTCGATAGCATCGGGCGATAAAAGTTATGCGGTAAAGGCATTGGATTTGTTTGAAAGAATACTCTATTATCTTGAAACACCTGGAGTGCTTGAGCCTAAATATCTACCCACGCTAAAAGCAAGAGGTCACTCAATAACAATGATATTGATAAATACTGCATCACGTATTAGAGCAGCCATTCCATCGGAAAAACTTGATAAGCGAATTGAGGAGTCAATATCAGATCTCAAAAAATATTTTATACATCCCGAGTATGAAGCCCTGCTCGAAATGGTTGGCGAAAAAGGTGAGATTATAGATACCATAAACGGACGCACCATAAATCCTGGACATTGCATTGAAACAGCATGGTTCTTGTTAGAGGAGGCTCGTTATCGCAATTGGGATAAGGATATAGTAGATACCGCAATAACAATACTTGATTGGTCGTGGAAGTGGGGATGGGATGAGCAATATGGTGGAATAATCAACTTTAAAGATTGTAAAAACCTGCCACCACAAGACTACTCACAGGATATGAAATTCTGGTGGCCACAAACAGAGGCAATCATTGCAACCCTCTACGCATATTTGGCAACAGGAGATAAAAAATATCTTGAGATGCACCGTCAAGTAAGTGAGTGGACATATGCTCACTTCCCCGATAAAGAGTTTGGAGAGTGGTATGGGTATCTTCATCGTGATGGTACTGTTGCACAACCAGCAAAAGGAAACATATTTAAAGGTCCTTTCCATATACCACGTATGATGATACGCTCATATATGTTGTGCGATGATATATTGAATATGTAATAGATATGATTAAACACAAAACAATAATAAAAAAGCATTGCTGCCTAATTGTTATGGCAGTGATGCTTTTTGTTTCGTGCCAATGCAAAGATACTTGCCAGGATAGTATAACCATGTATCCATTCCCATCGGCATCTGACGGAAGCGAGAAGGGATTATCAGCACTATATGCAGGGTTGGCAGATAACTGTATAGTTGTCATGGGTGGGTGTAACTTTCCTGAACAGCCAGCATCTGAGGGTGGCAAAAAACGTTACTACAAATCTATATATACAGCACCTGTTCCAACTGATGCTGACACAGTTTTGCAGTGGAAAAAGATAGGTGAGATAGATGATGCTTCAGCCTATGGAGTATCTCTTTCAATGTTAGGTGGAGTGGTGTGTGTAGGCGGAACAACCGAAAAAAAGAGTCTCTCAACTGCTAATATAATAATGATAGACAAAGACTCTTTAGAGGTAACTGTAAATCCCTTGCCCGATTTGCCTGTTACTCTCGACAATATGGGAGGAGCAGTTATGGATACAATGCTTATTGTTGCTGGAGGAAATGCCAATGGTAAACCCTCAAACAGAGTATTCCTTTTAGATTTTACAAACCTTCAGCAAGAGTGGGTAGAGTTACCTCCTTTTCCTGGAAATCCAAGAGTACAGCCAGTATGCGCAGTAATGACAAACCAAGAGGGAGAAAAGGCGTTCTATATATGGGGAGGATTCTCTCCATCGGAAAATGATACTCCTCCAACAGTATCTGTTAATGGATACCGCTATATATTCAAAGAAGGTGAGTGGGAGGAGTTGTCTGCACCCAAAGTGGGAGAGGAAGAGATATTCTTAGGCGGAGCGGCAGTAACTGTAATAAATGATACAATGAGTGCATTTACAGGGGGAGTAAATCCTCATATATTTTTGAAGGCACTACAACGCGAGGCGGCAATAAAAGAGGCTCTGTCTAAAAACGATACAATAACCGAGAAGATGCTAAGAGCAGAGGCAAAAGAGTATATGATACAGCACCCTGAGTGGTATAAATTCAATTCTCGGGTATTAGTTTATAACTCAATAAGAAACAATTGGGAAGAGATAGTTGTTACACCATTAACAGCACGAGCAGGAGCCGCTTTGCTTCACAAAGATGGCGAACTATATTCTGTAGGAGGTGAAACAAAACCAGGAATACGTGATGCTCATATAGTAAAAGTACTTTTAGAGTAGAAGTAAACATATTAAACCGATTAAAAAGTTATTAATATTAAAAAATTATTAAACAATATCTTTGAAATAAAAAAAAAGAGATATAACTTTGCGATATAGCAAAAACAACACATACTATAATTTAAAATAAAATTGTTATGAGCAAACCTTATGTAGTAGGTATTGATATAGGTGGTACCAATACCGTATTCGGCATCGTTGATGCACGAGGAACAATAATTGCAAGCGGATCAATAAAAACAGGAAAACATTCAAAGATTGAAGATTACGTTGATGAACTTCATGAGAATTTGTTCCAATTGTTAGAAAAAAACAACGCAGTTGGCAAAATAGCAGGAATAGGAGTAGGAGCACCAAACGGAAACTACTTCAATGGAACAATTGAGTTTGCTCCTAACTTACCTTGGCGTGGAGTATTACCATTGGCAGATATGTTAACTGAAAGATTTGGAATACCCGTAGCATTAACAAACGATGCAAATGCTGCTGCAATTGGAGAGATGACATACGGAGCAGCACGTGGATTAAAAGATTTCATAATGATAACTCTTGGAACAGGAGTTGGTAGTGGAATTGTAGTAAACGGACAATTGGTTTACGGACACGACGGATTTGCAGGAGAGTTGGGACACGTAATAGTAAAACCAGTTAATGGTCGTGCATGTGGATGTGGAAGAACAGGATGTCTTGAAACATACGCATCAGCAACAGGTGTTGCTCGTACAGCAAGAGAGTTCTTGGAAATCCGTAAAGATAACAGTCTATTGCGTCAAATACCAGTACAAGACATAACTTCAAAAGATGTTTACGATGCTGCAATAGCAGGTGACCAAATAGCAAAAGATATATTTGAATATACAGGAAATATTTTGGGTGAGGCATTTGCAAACTTTACAGCATTCTCAAGCCCCAAAGCAATAATCTTGTTCGGAGGTCTTGCAAAATCTGGAGATTTGATAATGAAACCTATCAAAGAGAGTATGGAGCGTAATATGTTGAACATTTACAAAAATAAAGTAACTCTACTATTCTCTGAATTAAAAGAGAGCGACGCAGCCGTATTAGGAGCAAGTGCTCTTGGATGGGAAGCAAAGGATAAACAATAAAATAAGTTACTATCAGACAAGAGCGGCATTATTTCAGAAGAGAAGTTGTGCCGCTCTTTTTAATTTAAAAAGTATAGGATATGGAAGATATAAACTATTCTGATCTGTTTGGAATCACTCCCAATAGAAAACTTGTTCAGAAAAATATGTTGTTGGTGGCAAGCCCTTTGTTGGAAGACGTTTGCTTTACCCGTTCGGTGGTATATCTTGCAACCTTAGAGCATGGCGACAATATTATGGGATTCGTGCAAAACAAACCATATCCATTTACATTAGATTCTGTATCTGATACCTTTAAAAATTTCAAAAATATACCAGTATATTGCGGAGGCCCCGTAGAACCAGACCGTCTCTTCTTTCTTCACGCATTGGGTAATATCATCCCCGATTCTCAATATATAGGAAATGGAATAAGTATAGGTGGAGATATAGTTTCGTTATTGGCATATCTGTCGGCAGGAAACAAAACAGAAGGATATGTAAAATTTTTCTTGGGTTATAGTGGGTGGAGTGCCAGTCAATTATTGAGAGAGATAAAAGAGGAGTCGTGGGGTGTTACCGATTTGTATGGCGATGGAATACTCTACTCAAAAGAGAACGAAAAAATGTGGAGGAATTATACGCGTCGTTTAGGAGATGGATATTCAGCATGGTTAAGAGTTCCTCCAATGCCAGAGTTTAATTGATATTAGTTAATGGGCAATTACCCATTAACTAATATATGATAATTACTCTTTACCAACCAAAGGTGTGGGAGTAACGTATGTACGGGTAGCAAGGTCTTTATCAATCATATACAAACCAAACTTGTTGCCGTCCACCGCACGCATAGCATCAATTTGCTCTTGAACATTCTCCTCCTCTTCAACTTGCTCATCAATAAACCATACAAGCATATTTGAGGTGGCAAAATCCTTCTCTTCAGCCGCAATATGACAAAGTTCATTAATAAGAGAAGTGACTTTACGCTCATGAACAATAGTATCCTCAAAAGCCTCAAGAGGAGTTTCCCAACTTGTCTTAACCTCAGGGATAGGGGCTAACTCAACTTTACCGCCACGAGCAAGAACATAGTTAATAAAAATTTGAGCGTGAGCCTGCTCCTCTTTAAACTGAACAGCAAACCAATTTGCTACACCTTTGTAGCCCTTAGCCGAAGCATCAACCGACATTGATAAATATAGATATGCCGACCAGAACTCCGCATTAATCTGAGCATTTAAAGCATCTTGTAATCTTTTGCTTAACATATTAGTCTTTATTTAAAGTTTAAATATACATTAATAATATATAAAACAAACGCATAATAACTCCGTTTCGTTTGCGAAGATAAATAATATTTTTATAACTTTGCTACTCTAAAAACTAAAAAAAACGTATATGGAGAAGTATAAATTACCCGTAGCCGCAGCGTTAGTTGCCGTTGGAATTTTTTTAGGAGGTTTTGCAATAGCAAACGCCATAATAAAAACAACAGAAATGTCAAGAGTGGTAAACGTAAAAGGTTTGTCTGTCCGAGAAGTACCCGCCGATAAGGTAATATGGCCAATTACATTTAAGGAGATAGGTAATAACTTAACCGACTTATACAATACAATAAATACCAAGAACAATATAATAATCTCATTCTTAAAAGACAACGGAATAG
>JAFQBL010000076.1 GCA_017416695.1 Bacteroidales bacterium
ACGAAAAGATGGGAATAGTAGGAAATAACGGAACAGGAAAATCAACATTCCTAAAAATGTTGTTAGGTATGGTAAAACCCGATAGTGGTTCGTTTGATATAGGCGAAACCGTATCGTTTGGATATTACAGCCAAGACGGATTACAGTTTGATGAACAAAAAAAGGTAATAGATGTAGTACGAGATATAGCCGAAGAGATAGATCTCGGAGGAGGCAAAAAGATGTCGGCATCACAATTCCTGCAACACTTCCTCTTTACTCCCGAAACCCAATATAACTATGTATATAAGTTAAGCGGAGGCGAAAAACGCAGACTATATCTCTGTACCGTACTAATGCAAAATCCAAATTTCCTTGTACTTGATGAGCCAACAAATGACCTTGATATAGCCACAATGAACGTGTTGGAAGATTATCTATGCACCTTTAAAGGATGCGTAATAGTAGTATCGCACGATCGCTATTTTATGGATAAAGTTGTTGACCACCTATTGGTATTCAATGGAGATGCAAAAATAAAAGATTTTCCAGGAAACTACACCGATTATCGTGAGTGGCGAGATTTGGAAGAGGAGGAGCAAAGAGAACAAGCAAAACAACAAGAGAAGAAAACCGCACCTAAACCAGTAGAGGAGAAAGAACGACCACGCAAAATAACCTATAAAGAGAAAAAAGAGTTAGAGGCACTTGATATTGAAATACCCCAATTAGAGGAGGAGAAAGCCAATATTGAAACACAACTCTCGTCGGGTACTCTTTCTGCCCAAGAGATAACCTCACTCTCAAAACGCTACGAAGAACTAACAACCCAGATTGATGAAAAAACAATGCGTTGGCTTGAGTTATCGGAGATTTAGTTTTTTATTAGGAATTAGTTCGGCACCGTGTGCCAATTAGAAATGAGTTCGTGGCTAAAGCCACAATTATGAATTAGTATGCAAAATTTCCAATTGCCCTTGCTATCTTAGCCATCCTAATTATCCTATTAATCCTATCTGCTCAAACCACCAATTATCAACACACAATAACACAACAAAAGCGAGGCACTGCCTCGCTTTTATTATATATACATTAGTAAATAGTTGCCTTAAAAAACAACAACTAAAAACTAACAACTCTTCTTATTCTTGCTCCAACTTCAAAGTTTGAGTAGGTTGGTCACAAACTGAAGAAGGACCAAAGTATTGGATAGGACCTGGGTAAACATAACAAGTATTTTTAGCCCACTCCTCGCGTTTTGAAGCGAAGTATTTGAATGGAGCACCATCCAATTTAACCAAAGCTTTTTGGATAACTGGTTTCATCTCTCCGTGGCGACGCTCCATGTTCATCATCATAGTAACGGGGATACCACCTGCAATCCACTCATCTGCAGGTTTAGTAGTGTTGCGAACTGATGACATATAACCTGTTTTACCTTGACCAATAAGCATTGAAGCATTGTAGCCAAGAGAGTAGCAGTAGTCAGCGTCAAAGTTTGAAGGAGCAGCACAACGACCTTCGTAACCGAAGAAGTGGTGTTGTGCAGAGAATTTACCAACAAATTTGCCCTCTTTCTTCCACTCTGCCAAACGGCGAGCAACCATTTCGCTAAGAAGTTTTTCAGTTTCGATAAGAGAAACTTGAACGTTTCCGTGAGGGTCGCGGTCTAATGAAAGTTGACGAGCAACACCTTCGGGAAGGCTTGTATAGATAGCCGAGTTCTCAGCAGAAATTCTATCAGCAATAAATTTGATTTGCTCTGCTTGAGGAACTTTAGCAAACTCTTCGCCATTAGCAGCAAGGAAGTCGTTAAGTTCAGCAATAAGTTTTTTCATTGCAGGGATGAACTCAATTAAACCTTCAGGGATAAGAACTGTACCAAAGTTATTACCCTCTGCAGCACGACCAGCAACAATACCAGCAATGTAATCAACAACATCACCAAGAGTCATTTGTTTAGCCTCAACCTCCTCAGAGATGATACAAATGTTTGGTTGAGTTTGAAGAGCACACTCAAGAGCAATATGAGAAGCCGAGCGTCCCATCAATTTAATGAAGTGCCAATATTTTTTAGCAGAGTTACAGTCACGTTGAATGTTACCGATAACCTCAGAATAAACTTTACATGCAGTATCAAAACCGAAAGAGGTCTCAATCATCTCGTTTTTAAGGTCACCGTCAATAGTTTTAGGACATCCAATAACTTGAACACCAGTATTTTTTTGTTTGTAGTACTCAGCAAGAACACAAGCGTTAGTGTTTGAGTCGTCACCACCAATAATAACTACCGCTTTGATGTTAAGTTCTTTGATAATCTCTAAACCTTTGTCAAATTGCTCAGTAGTCTCAAGTTTAGTACGACCAGAACCAATAATATCAAAACCACCAGTGTTGCGGTAGTCATCAATAATATCAGAAGTAAGTTCAATATATTTATGCTCTATAAGACCAGCAGGACCTAACAAGAAACCATAAAGTTTAGAATCTTTGTTCATGGCTTTGATACCATCAAACAAACCAGCAATAACGTTGTGTCCACCAGGAGCCTGACCACCTGAAAGAATAACACCAATGTTGATAGCAGGATACTCTTTAACTTCGTCAGAAGGCTCAAAAGTAAGAACTGGCATTCCGTAAGTATTTGGGAATAATTCTTTAATAGCCTCTTGGTCTGCAACTGATTGAGTAGCAGCCCCCTCTTTTAATGTAAGAGAACCTTTTAACGCTTTAGGTAATTTAGGCTGGTAAGCAGCACGAGCCTCTTGTAAAGCACTTTTTTTCATAATTGATAAAATAAATATTAGTTAATAAAAAATTAGTATTCAATAAAGAATTTCAAGGAGTGGAGTGGAAAAATCATACCACCCTCAAAATCGATACAAATTTCGTTATTTTTTTTCATACTGCAAAACTAAATTTAGTTAGTTTTTTTGTTTTTGCTTCTTAATAGTGTAAAAACAGTATAAATCCTTTGTCAATATACGAATATTTTGTACCTTTCCATCGTAAAATGAACATATAAAAAAAGAATAATGAAGAGGTTGTTAATTTTACTTTCAATTATATTAGTAGCACTACCTACCATAGCACAAGATTCACTTGTCATATATAAAAAAGATGGGACAAAAGTACCATTTGTTTTAGCCGAAGTAGATAGTATCAAATTTGTAAATAAGCCCAACGTTAAAGTAAACTCAATATCTCTCAATCGTGCAGCAATAGGGCTTCTTCAAGGCAATATCTATACACTTCAGGCAGATGTAGATTATGAAGGAACCATATCACCCATTATTGAGTGGAGTTCATCAGATGCTTCAATTGCAACTGTCGATAGCAATGGAAACGTATCGCCACAAAAAGCAGGTTCAGTAACAATAACAGCCACCTCTCATGGGAAACAAGCCCAATGTGCAATCACTGTAGTTGCAAATGGCGAGTCAGTTTACCGACATGGATATTCTGAACTAAATGAAAGTGATAAAGCAATATACAACTACATATTAAAACAGATATTGGCATTTGAAAGCAATGCAACAACATACTCTGATATAAACCATAGAGTATATCTCGATTTCGCTTCGCAAGGAATGTCGGTAGATCAAAACAAGGTGATGAAACTTACAAACCTAATCATCAAGGATGTACCCGAAGCATACATGTTAGTAAACTATATCTATCGATACGATTATAGCAAATATCAATATTATTTGCGAGTAATAATATCATACACCCCAGAGAAATATGCCGAAGAGATGGCACAAATATATGAAGCATGTAACACAATAACAGCATCCATAACACCCACCACAAGCGAGTTCGATAAAGCAAAAATCATACACGATGGATTTATCGACTGGGCAGACTACGGAGGCGTGAGCAATGCAAATTGTGGAAATATAACAGGCTCTTTTATAACCAAGAAAGCAGTGTGCGAAGGATTCTCAAGAGCATACCTGATGTTATGCCAAAGAGTAGGATTGAAGTGTGTATATGTAACAGGTTCAATGATGACCTCATCAACAAACGAAACATGGGGAAACCATGCGTGGAACGTAACCGAAGTAGATGACGTGTGGTATATGGTTGACATAACAGGCGATGGAGGATTTCCAGGACTATGTGGTCATAGTAACTTTTTAATAGGAACCAATACCTATTCATCAAATTATAAATATGAAAGCACAGGAGGAGCAAACGAAAACACCGACAGTGTAGGATATACATCATTGCCAACCATTTCTGCCACCGATTACGATTGGGCAGAGAGACCATAACTATCAGTTGTTAGTTTTCAGTTATTAGTTATTAGTTACCTAATCATCCTAATAATCCTATCTCTCCTATTTACCCTATATTTCCAACATTTTACCGCTTAACTTCATACAAAAAATAAAAAACCGCAAAAATTTGGCAAAAAATAGAATATTCACTATTTTTGTGTCTTGTATGGCGAACTTTGTTTACGAATATAAGTTTACCTATTGAGAGAAATAAATAGAGGCAATTTTAAATTAAGCTTAATTATAAACACTAAAAGTAAGAATTATGATTTATTCTCACGAAGTAGAACACATGTGTGTTGTAAAAAAAGGCCCAAATCATGGAGCCGCTCCCATACCTGAAGAGGGAAAATGGGTAAAAGCCAAAGAGGTATCTGATATTTCAGGACTTACTCACGGTATTGGATGGTGTGCACCTCAACAAGGAGCATGTAAACTAACTCTTAACGTAAAAGAGGGAGTTATTCAAGAGGCATTAGTTGAGACAATCGGTTGTTCAGGAATGACACACTCAGCAGCAATGGCATCTGAGATTCTTCCAGGAAAAACAATCCTTGAGGCACTAAACACAGACCTTGTATGTGACGCAATCAATACAGCAATGCGTGAGTTGTTCCTACAAATCGTTTACGGACGTACACAATCAGCATTCTCAGAAGGAGGTTTGATGATTGGAGCAGGACTTGAGGATTTAGGAAAAGGACTACGCAGCCAAGTAGGAACACTTTACGGAACACTTGCAAAAGGTTCACGTTATCTTGAAATGGCAGAAGGTTACATCAACCGCATCGCATTAGACAAAAACGATGAGATTTGCGGATACGAGTTCATTCATCTTGGAAAATTTATGGATGAAATCAAAAAAGGAACCGATGCAAACGAAGCACTTAAAAAAGTGACTGGAACATACGGACGCTTTACAGAAGAAGCAGGAGCAGTTAAATATATTGATCCACGTAACGAATAATATAGGAGGACACAGACTATGATAAGAGAAGTAAAATTTGAAAGCCAAGATCGCCGTATCAATCAAATACTTGCAGCGTTGAACGCAAACGGCATCAAAGACATCGAAGAAGCAAACGCAATATGCGAGCAATATGGTCTTGATCCTTATATGACTTGCGAGGAGACACAACCAATCTGTTTCGAGAATGCAAAATGGGCATACGTAGTAGGAACAGCAATCGCACTTAAAAAAGGATGCAAAACTGCAGCAGAAGCAGCAGAGGCAATCGGAATCGGACTACAAGCATTCTGTATACCAGGATCAGTAGCAGACGATCGTAAAGTAGGTATCGGACACGGAAATCTTGCAGCAATGTTGTTACGCGAGGAGACAAAATGTTTCGCATTCCTTGCAGGACACGAGTCATTTGCAGCAGCAGAGGGAGCAATCAAAATTGCAGCAAAAGCAGACAAAGTACGTAAAGAGCCTTTGCGTTGTATCCTTAACGGACTTGGAAAAGATGCAGCACAAATCATTTCACGTATCAATGGATTTACATACGTACAAACACAATTCGACTACTACACAGGCGAGTTAAAAGTTGTACAAGAGATAGCATACTCAGACGGACCACGTGCAAAAGTAAAATGTTACGGAGCAGACGATGTTCGCGAGGGAGTAGCAATTATGTGGAAAGAGGGAGTTGACGTATCAATCACAGGAAACTCAACAAACCCAACACGTTTCCAACACCCAGTAGCAGGAACATACAAAAAAGAGCGTGTACTTGCAGGAAAACCATACTTCTCAGTAGCATCAGGAGGAGGAACAGGACGTACACTACACCCAGACAATATGGCAGCAGGACCAGCATCATACGGTATGACTGACACAATGGGACGTATGCACTCTGACGCACAATTTGCAGGATCATCATCAGTACCAGCACACGTTGAGATGATGGGATTCTTAGGAATAGGAAACAACCCAATGGTAGGATGTACAGTAGCATGTGCAGTTGATGTAGCACAAGTATTGAACAAATAATCAGGGTAATCCCAATACACAAAAAAAAGCGAGTCTTGACTCGCTTTTTTTGTATCTATAGTAAAACTCTCCCGCAGGGGATAGGCAAACTAACAACTACCCCATAGGGGCAACGAAGTTGACAACTAATAACTACTTAATCCCCCTTGCCTTATAAATAATATCCTTAGCGTTATTTATTTCTTGAAGTTTCTTCTCGGCAGCCTTTCTAATATCATCACCAAGAGAAGCCACTCGATCAGGGTGATGCTTCAAAGCCAATTTCTTATAAGCCTTTTTAATCTCATCATCAGTGGCAGTAGGATCAATTTCAAGAACAGCGTAAGCCGCTTCCAAACTATTACCACCAAGATTAAGCATAGAGTCAACCTCTTTAGCCGACAATCCCATTGCACGGGCAACCTCTTTCAAAGCATCAATCTCAGCAGAGCAAACATTACCATCGCTTTTAGCAATGTTGGCAAGAAAACTCAGTAGTTGAAGACGTTGCTCATAACTCATATTGACTTTTATTTGCTCTCCACACTCAAAAATAGTATTTCGGAAAGCCATAGGATTTTGAGCATTCATCTTTTTTTGTTGCTCAAAAAGTTTAAGTAAAATGTTGTTGCCTTCACTAACAGCATTTTCGCTAAAGTTTGCACGAAGGAATTTTCTGACAAACTCCATTTCGCTATGCATAACCTTACCATCAGCCTTAATAATATAAGAACACATCACAAGCAACGAAAACAAAAAACTATTTCGTTGTCCATAATTAGTCCCGCTATTAATATCTCTACCACTATAATTACCAGAGTTGTCACTATCACTATTATCAAGCAGAGATCCCAACGCATAACCAGCCAAAGCACCTAAAGGTCCACCTGCCATAAATCCTATAATACCGCCAATCCATTTACCAAATCCCATATTCTATCTTTTATTTATCAGTTACAAAATTAAATTTATATAATGCGAAGATACAAAAAAAGACAAATACTTACCTTAAAAAGTATATTTATATCAAAATATATTATATTTGTGATAGTTAATAAAATAAATGTATGATTACCCCATTACTGAACCAGGTAATAATAGAATATTCAATAGGAGTAACTATATGGTAAATTATAATACAATATTTTATTGTTACAATAAAGATTGATATCTTTGTGTAGAGTATAAACAAGTAGTTGCAACACCTTTATTCAAAAAGAATAAAAATAGTGATAATGTTGCAGAAAAATTAATTTTATATTCCCTTAATTATATCTTTGCAATATAGAAACAAAATAGAATATTATAAACACATACAATTATGGAAATTTGGATAATGTGGCTTATAGCAACAGCCGTATTGGTAATAATAGAGTTAATGACTGGAATGGTTGCATCATTCTGCTTGGCAATAGGATGTTTGGCATCAATGATAGTTTCATTATTCTCAATAAGTGTAAATATGCAACTATTAGCATTGGCAATAGGAACAATATTGTCGTTTATCTTTCTTGCTCCTGTAATACGCAAGTGGCAACAACAGAAAGGCGAAAAAAATCCCAAAGCACAAAATAGTAATATGGATGCTCTTATTGGTCGAATAGTAGTGGTAACACAAACCATTCCAGCCGATGGCGAATTAGGAAGGATCCGTATTGATGGAGATAATTGGCAAGCACGAAGTATAAGTGGAGCAGAGATAGAAGAGGGAAGAAGAGTAAAAGTAGTATCGTACGATAGTATAATAATAGAGGTAGAAGAAGTTTAGATAAAAAAATTATAAACCTATAAAAATAAAAGATTATGCAAGTAGTATTAGCTCTGTTAGTATTAATAGCAATAATAACAGTAATTGCAGGAGTAAAAATAGTGCCTCAATCAGAGACACGAGTGATTGAACGATTAGGACGCTTTCAAAGCGTGCTATCACCAGGTATCAATATCATCTGGCCATTTATCGACAAACCAAGAGCGATATATATACGCAGTGCAGCAAGAGGATTTGATGGCAGATATGTAACACGTGTAGCATCAACAACTCGTATTGACCTTCGTGAGCAAGTTTACGATTTTCCCTCACAGCAAGTAATTACAAAAGACAACGTAACAACTGAGATTAACGCCCTATTGTATTTCCAAATAGTAGATCCTAAAAAAGCAGTTTATGAGATTGACAACCTACCAGTAGCAATCGAGAAGTTGACACAAACTTCGTTGCGTAACGTAATTGGAGAGTTGGAGTTAGACGAAACCTTAACCTCACGCGATACTATAAACTCACGTTTGCAAACAATCCTTGATGAGGCTACAAACAAATGGGGTGTAAAGGTAAACCGTGTAGAGTTACAAGATATTACACCTCCAGAGAGTGTGCGAGAAGCAATGGAAAAGCAGATGCAAGCAGAGCGTAACCGCCGTGCTGAGATTCTAAATGCCGAGGGAGAGAAAAAATCTTTAATCCTACGTTCAGAGGGAGAGATGCAATCACGCATTAACGAGGCAGAGGCTCTGAAACAGTCTGAGATATTAAAAGCCGAAGGAGAATCACAAGCAAAAATCCTTCAAGCACAAGCCGAAGCAGAGGCGATCCGTAGAGTAGCCGAAGCAATAAGTGCATCAAAAACCGATCCAGCAACCTATATGTTGGCAATAAAATATATTGAGACACTAAGTCAAATGACACAAGGCAATGATACTAAAACCGTTTACATGCCATTTGAGGCAACAGGAGTGTTAAGTTCTATAGCCTCAATAAAAGAGATGTTTAATAAATAGCAATTATAAGCAACCATAATAACACAACAAAAGCGAGGCGTGCCTCGCTTTTGTTATATAAAATCGGCAGTGTCCAATAGATTGTGTAAATGAGAAAACAGGATTCAGATACCCCCTTTATATCTGAATTCTGTTTTCAAATATAAGAATAAATTGATTCATAATCAACCCCCAATTTTGTATAGGTTGAGTCCATTTCTTTTCAA
>JAFQBL010000077.1 GCA_017416695.1 Bacteroidales bacterium
AAATATACCTGTAATAAAGCATACACCAAACATAAGAGGAACACTTGAAGTGTTTACAACAATAATGTTACCAATGATTATTGCAGAGGAGCAGATAATAAAGGTCTGTTTCAGTGGAAATCTGAACTTCAGCCTAAACATTATGGCAAAGGTTAGAGCAAGTCCTGCTAATGAGGCGTAACCTGCCATAAGAATATCCTCTCGCATAAGTGCGAGCGAACCGCTCATTTCGCCTAACGCTGCAAGATATACACCTCCTGAAAGTTGAAAAACAATAACAAAGGCAATTATTATCCAAGGGCGTATCTTCTCTGGAATAAAATTGCGAAATTCAGGAAGTGAAAAGGGTGGAATCTCGTGCATAATTTATTAGTAATTAACTATACATTCGGCATTCATTCCTGCTCTTAAACGAGCCATATCATCTGCTTTGTTATCATCGGTAAAGATGATTTTCACTGGGATACGTTGTTCAATCTTTACAAAGTTTCCTGCTGAGTTGTCTTGAGGAAGGAGTGAGAAACTTGCCCCAGTTGCCTGAGATACTGACTCTACAACTCCCTTAAATACCACATTGGGAACAGCATCAACCTCAATCTCTACTTCGTTGCCAACTGATATGTTTGCAGTTTGAGTCTCTTTGTAGTTTGCAATTACCCACTTTGAACCACTATCAACAAAGTCGGTAATAGTTTGTCCTGGTTGTATAAGTTGTCCAACTTGAATCTTCTTGCGGCCTGTAACACCATCGCAGGGAGCAATAATAACAGTGTATGAGAGGTTTAGTTTTGCCAAATCCAAAGCAGCCTCTGCTAAACGGATGGCAGCCTCAGTTTGGTTAAGTCTATCTCCTTGCTCGGCCTTAACAAGGACGGTTGATTGACGCTGACTCTTTAATGCCTCGTAGCGTTGTTTAAGAGCAACATAATTTGTCTCCATAGCATCAAATTGTTGTTTTGTAACAGCATCATTCTCAAACAGATTCTTATAACGGATATAATCTCTTTCGGCATTCTCCATACGCACCTTTGCCTCTGCAACAGCAGCATCACCCGCCTCAATATTACTTGAAGTGGTATTTATTGCAGTAGCCATTGCCGATTTCCCCGAAACTGCATTATAGTAGTCTGCTTCGGCTTGTGCTAAACGGAAACGAAATTCCGAATCTTCAATAATGGCAAGAGTGTCGCCCTTCTTAAACTCTTGATACTCCTCAAAACGAATATCTTTAATAAATCCCTGAACTCGCGAGTTTATAGGAATAATATGTTGTTTTACTTGAGCATTGTCGGTAAACTCAACACTACCCAAATGAATAAATCTACTTGTAACCCATGTCAATCCTAAAATTAAACACGCAAGAACAACAATATTAAAAATCAGTTTTTTGCTTTTCTTATTCATAATTTTTATCTATTTCTTTGTAAAACAATCTACTATAAACTGCCTGCTATCTTGCCTAACTTATAATACTTAAACAAGATATTTATTTTTGCATTTGCAACCTCTAACTCAGCATCCAATTTCTGATTACTTGCATCTAACATCTCAGTGATAAGCACCAATCCATTTGAGTAACGCTCGTTAATTACTGAGTAATTCTCAGTTGCAAGTTGCAATGATTTTACCTGAGTGGCATATATCGTAAATGCTTCTTCAAACTCAATGTATGCCTCTTTGATGGCGCTCTCTAAGTTGTCTTTTGCAATCTCCTCTTCCCAACGGGCCTTAGTGGTTGCAAGAGAAGCAATGCTACGTTTTTTATTTGTCTTATATGCCGATGAGAGGTTGTATTTAATCCCTATACCTACATACCAGTAGTTTAGGTTTTTGTCTATAGGAGGCACCTCAATAGTAATTGGTCCATCTAACTTGTCGGCAGCAAAAAGAGCAATTGAGGGAATCATCTCACTACGAACAACCTTCTCGTTTTTCTCCGATAGTTTAACTCCAGTCTCTGCCATTTTTAAAATAGGAGAAGAGATGTTTGCACTCTCTTGCCAATACTCCTCTCCTGCAACTTGTGGCATAACCTCCAATATACGAGCATCGGGAATAATTACTGTTGTGTAGGGTAAATCAACTAAGGTGGTAAGTTTGTTATTTACCACTGCGGAGCGGTTTTGTGTTTGAGTGAGTGCAAGTTGAAGAGATTGTAACATCAATTCATAACGAGTAATATCGTTTTTAAGAGCCAACCCCTCATTTTTACGTGCGGTAATCTCTTTTACAACCTTTTCGGTCTGCTCAATATTCTTTTTATAGACCTCTGCTTCGTTTGCCAAACGTGCCAACTCAAGGTAGTATCCTGCTGCCAAGAAACGAACATCAATCCTGTTCCTTTCAGCATCCTGTAACGATAGTTGGTGTTTAAGTTTTGAAGCCTCTATTGAGTTTTGAATTGCTCCACCAGCGTATATAACTTGCGATGCCTCAATAGCAAAGTTGTTGCCAAGATGAGGCATATCCTCATTTCTCCCGTTCTTGAAATTACGATCAGCAAGCCAAATGTTTCCTAAATAACTTGCCGAGAGTGAGAGGTCAATCTCAGGCAATCTCATATTCTTTGCAACACGTATCTCCTCTTCTGCCTGTGCAGCAGCAATCTCGTATGCCTTCACACTTTTACTTCGTGAATCGGCAAGAGAAAAGAGTTCATCAATAGAGATGGTAATTGAATCCTGTACTGCCTTTACCTCTGAAGTTAAAACAAACGTAAAGAGCAATAGCCATAACAATAGTTTCTTCATATTAAGAGTTTAAAATTTATATATCTAAATGGGTGATGAAATGTGAGTAAAAAAAAGAAAAATATCCCCTTTTTAAAATTGTTGCAAAGGTCGCAAAAAAGCCTCAAAAACCACATTGCTCAAAATATACAAAATTGGTTTAATTTGAACATTTAAATAAATAATATTACCTTTGTATGGGAGTTGTGAGAGTAAATAAATAGGTTATAAAAGAATATGAAACAGCATCTATATATTAAGAATATCTCAGACGTAAGTAGGAGTGGAGAGGTAAAAGAGTATATGAGCGGAATGTTAGGGAGTTCCTTTATAACTCCTCGTAATAATCCTCTTGATCAGACTCCTGCGGTATATATAAATGCAAATATCACACTCTTTGTACTAAGTGGCAAAGCAGACTTTTCAATAAACTACACCACTCATAAAGTGTGTGAGAGAGATATAGTAATGCTCTCTCCTGCACATCTTGTAACATTAACAAACCTAACGGACAATTTTCAGGCGGAGGCTCTATTTGTGAGTAGAGAGTTTATGGAGAGTATGGATCCAGTTGATATAATCTCAGTTCGCACCCGATATGGAGTAAAACTATACTCTCAACCAGTAATAAACTTCACGTCCAAAGAGGTAGAGTTTATGATGCAACGCCTCACGCTATTTAAGCAAGTATTGAATAACTCACAACATCACTATTATAACGAAACGGTATTGAGTACACTCATTCTATTTTTCCTTGATTTAAGTAACATAATAGAGCAAAAGCATCTGCAAGTAGGTGAGGCTCTGCCACGTAGAGAGTATATAACAAATATGTTTATGGAACTCCTCTCGGCAAATTATCGCACCCAACACTCTGTTGCTTTCTATGCCTCAAAACTCAATATTACATCGCACTATCTGACGCTTGTGGTAAAGCAGGTAACAGGGCAAACCGTTTGCGATTTTATATACGAAATGCTATACAGTAGGGCAAGAGCATTATTGCAAGAGAACAAAATGAGTATTCAGGAGATAGCCTCATATCTTCACTTTTCTGACCAATCCTCATTCGGAAAATTCTTTCATCGCCATTCGGGATTATCCCCAAAGGAGTATCGTCTAAAACAGTTAGAGAAATAGAGGCTCTCTATCCAAAGAAAATGTACGCCATAAATATGGCTGCAATGATACCAATAAAGTCTGCAATAAGACCAACTCCTGCTGCATATCGGCTGTTTTTAATACCAACCGAGCCAAAATAGACGGCAAGTATATAAAGTGTGGTATCGGTTGAACCCTGAATGGTAGAGGCAACACGTGCAACAAAAGAGTCGGCTCCGTATGTGGCCATTGCATCAACCATCATTCCTCTTGCTCCGCTACCACTAAGGGGCTTCATAAGTGCGGTGGGAATAGCGCCAACAAAGTCGGTGTCAATACCGCAGGCGGCAACTATAGAGGTTATTCCATCGGTTAAAAAATCCATTGCTCCAGATGCTCTGAACATTGCAATGGCAACCAACATTGCAATAAGGTAGGGGATAATAGTAACAGCAGTTTTAAATCCCTCTTTTGCTCCGTCAATAAATGCTTCGTAAACATTTATCTTTTTTCTGACACCTGCTACCAAAAAGAGGATTATAATTGTAAAGAGCAACATATTTGCCCCAACGGTAGAGTAGAGCGAAACCTTTTCTGCTGGTAAATTCACAAATAGTGCCAGCAACCCTCCCATAATGGCAGTTGCAATAGTTACGGTAGATATTATAACTCTGTCAAAAATATTTATTCGTTGCTTTATGCAGGTGATAATCAATCCTGCAAGAGTTGTAATGTATGTAGCAAGCAGAATAGGTAAAAACACGTCCGAAGGGTTTCCTGCTCCCATCTGTGCCCTGTAAACCATTACGCTTATAGGTATAAGTGTAAGTCCTGTGGTATTAAGTACCAGGAACATTATCATTGCATCGGTTGCTCTCTCCTTTTGGGCGTTCAACTCCTGCATCTCCTTCATCGCTTTAAGTCCAAGAGGAGTTGCTGCGTTATCGAGCCCCAGCATATTTGCCGAGAAGTTCATAAATATTGAACCAAATATCGGACTATCTTTTGGTAGTGATGGGAATAGCCTTGAGAAAAATGGCGATACCCAACGGGCAAATATTGAGATAATACCGCCACGTTCTCCAATCTTCATCAAACCAAGCCATAGCGACAACACTCCTGTTAACCCAAGAGATATTTCAAATGCGGTTTTTGCCGATGAGAAAGAGGAGTTCATAATCTCTGACCACACATTCACGTCTCCCATAAAGATGCTCTTTATGAGTGCTACTGCAAAAGCAATAAAGAAGAACGATATCCAGATATAATTAAGTACCATAAACTATCCTCTTCCAGAATTATCAATTAAACTACGTAGTTTAGATGTGAATCCCTCGTTTGCCATAAGTTGCTCAATTGTTACGTGCATTCTGTAACGCCAGTGATGACGTGCAACAGCAGGTATGTTTATACGCTCTGCCTCAACATCTGAGAAACGGATATTCTCGTCAATCGACAACCAATCCTGAAACGAAAGTATTGCCAGCAGTGATGGACTGTAAAGGTGTCGGCAAACAACCTCTTCGCAAATGTCTGCACTTGCAACATGAGGTGTGGCACCGCCATGATTTAACATTGTGCGGTAGTAGTGGTCGGTAACTTCGGGGTTCTCCTCCCACCAGCCTCTGAGGGTTGACATATCGTGTGTTGAGATTGAACATACCGAACGCAATGGGTAGTAATATGTGTTGCCAAACTCTTGATAAGGAGCCTTTGGCATACGCTCAATCTCTAAACTCAAAATCTGCAACTGATTCATTACCCAAGGCACGCACTCAGGTACCATACCCAAATCCTCGCCACACGCCAACATTGGGGTACATTGAGTAAGCATAGGCAACTTTTTCATTGCCTGTTTATACCAGAACTCGCTATGGCGGTGGTAATAGTAGTAGTCATAGAGAGCGTTAAAAGCGTTCTGCTCAGCAGTTGTAAGTTGCTTGTATATATAGTCGTTTTGAACGCAAATGCGTGGATGATAAAGATTTGTGTCGTTGCGGTCAGGTACAAAAAGTACATTGCTGATAAGAGAATAGACTCCCTCTCTAATCTCCTCGCTGCATCCGTTGTGCCAGCACCAACTCTCCACTTTGCGTTGAGTGTCAAACTCAGGACGTAACTCCCAGCGTCCCGATGCAAGAGGAAGCAAGAAGGTATCTTTTACAAAATCACTGTTATCCCCAAAAATATCAGATAAAATCTCATCATCAATAAAAGGAGTTGTCATAAATTGAGGGCGGAACTCAAGCCCGTAACCTGCAATCTCTTCTGTTGTCATACCCTTTGCAGGAACAAACTGACCTAACAGTCCATGTACAGAGTGTGTAGGAATCTCCCAAATACGGAAGAAACCAAGAATGTGGTCAATGCGGTAGGCGGTAAAATATTCGCTCATTTTGCTAAATCTCTTACGCCACCAAGCGTAGCCGTCTTTCTCCATAACATCCCAGTTATAGGTTGGAAATCCCCAGTTCTGACCATTTGTGGAGAAGGCATCGGGTGGCGCTCCTGCCTGACCGTTCATATTGAAGTAGTGAGGCTCAATCCACGCCTCAACACTGCAACGGCTAATACCAATAGGAATGTCGCCCTTTAATATAACATTCTTGCTACGTGCAAACTTGCTAACCTCCAATAGTTGAATATGCAAGTTGTATTGGATATAGTAGTATAGAGCAATTGAAGGATATGCTTCGCTTGTAATAGAACATAGGTCTTTTATTCTCTCCTCGTTATATACTGCATATTCGCCCCACGCATTAAAGTCGGGAGTGCCATTAATATCTCTTAAATATGAGAAGGCAGCGTATGGCAATAGCCAATGTGAGTTATCTTCAAAGAACTTCTTAAACCCTACCGAAGCCAAAACCCTCTTTCCGTTCTGACGGAAGAGAGCCTTGATGTATGCCATTTTTGTGGAGTTTACTCCTTCGTAATCAACAAATGGCGAAGCATTTAACTTTCTGCGTTTAACCTCAAACTCGGCAGCAAGGTTTTTATCTCTTAATGTTCCCAACTGTCTAATGTCGAGATACATAGGGTGGAACGCATAAATAGATATGCTGTTATATGGATAAGAGTCTGTCCAGGTGTTGCTTATAGTAGTATCGTTAATGGGTAAAATTTGTACTCCCTTTTGGTGAGTATGGGCAGCCCAAGCAACAAAATCTTTAAGGTCGCCAAAGTCTCCCACTCCAAAACTTCCCTCGCCACGTAACGAGAATACAGGTATTGCAGTACCAGCAATCTTTCGGTTTAAACTATCAAAGAGTGGCTCCATCTCAGGAGAGTAGAAAACTTCACCTTCGGCAAGGTCGGTAACATAGAGTTCTCTGTTTTCGCCACGTTCCCACTCAACAATAATTCCGTTTTTGTCGATAATTACAAATTTGAACTCATAACGGGCCGCATAGTCGGCACAAATGCCACACTCCCATACAAAGGGGGCAATCTCTTTCATAGGAAGTGGCATCTTCCACCCTCCCAAAATACCCTCTCTACCACATATGGCAACACGCTTGCCATTGCCAACATGAGGGACTAATGCTCTGAAAATTGTATTGCTTTTGTTTGTATTCGCACCTTTGTATGGTACAAAAACTTTATCTCCACTGAACGCAGAACTAAACAGGTATGCAAACTCGGGGAGATCTCTCCAAGTGTCGCGAACATATAGTTTTGTATTCTTGCTCTCGCCAATCCATATTGAGTGAGTCATAACACCGCTCTCTATGCGAGTACACTCTCCATTCTCATATACAGCGTATGAGTACTCCAACTTTGAGTTGGCAGGAAATCCCTCAATTGCTATAACTCCACTCCAAGTAGCATCGTTATAACTGTTCAAAAAAAGAGGAGCAATATCGCTGTCTTTAAAAACAACAGCAATCACCTCATCACCTTTAGTGCGATACTCAATTTTAAACTCTATTGTCATCTCTAAATTATATATCGTAAAAGAGGATAAATTCAAATATTTATTACAAACTCTTTCAAAGATATTATTTATTTTTCATCTATGCTCAATTTGTCTTAAAAAAACGTCACATTTGATTGATTTATTAAATAAAAGAGATATTTTTGTAGATAGTAAAAATACTTGATGTCGGAATAAAATAAATTAATATGTACACACCTTCATTTACCATATCATCAAAGGCTGTTAATATCATAGCAGAAATATCGGCATTAATTGAACGATATGATATTAGCATTGAACTGAACGAGAATTTGATGTTGCGTAAAGCCAATAGAATAAAAACAATTCATAGTTCATTGGCTATTGAAGGAAATAATTTATCGGAGAGCGAGGTTATTGATATTGTAAACGGGAAAGAGGTAGTTGCTCCCCTCAAAGAGATTCAAGAGGTTAAGAATGCTATTAGCACATATAATCTGTATGAAACCTTAAATCCATTCTCGATTGATGATTTATTAAAGGCTCATGGAGTTATGATGCAAACTCTCTCTCCTGATGCAGGACGCTTCAGAAGAGGCGGAGTGGGAGTATTTGAGGGTGAAAATTTAATACACATGGCTCCTCCTGCTGATAGAGTACCTTATTTGATTAAAGAGTTATTTGAGTGGTTAAATTATTCAGATGACCATATTCTTATAAAGAGTTGTGTGTTCCATTACGAATTTGAGTTTATACATCCATTCAGCGACGGAAACGGAAGAATAGGACGATTGTGGCAATCTCTTATTTTAGGTAAATTGCACTCGCTTTTTGAATATTTGCCAATCGAAAATATGATATACAAAAATCAGCAAACATATTACGATGCAATAGCAAAAAGTTCTGCCATAAATGATAGCGGGGTATTTATTGATTTTATGTTGCAGGAGATTCTCAATAGCCTAAAAAATAGATATAACACAAAATCTGAAACGAAAGAGATTGAAGAAAAGATATTAGATATAATTTCATCAGATATTTATATAACAGCGAAGAAAATATCAGAGCAACTTTTAATATCGCAACGACAGGTGGAACGAGTTATATCAGATTTAAAAATCAGAGGAGTAATTGAGAGAGTAGGAGCAAGAAAAAATGGGTATTGGAAAATTATAAAATAGATAATAAAACTCTTGATGTCGGAATAAATGTCGGAATAAATGTCGGAATAAATTTAAAACAAAAGATATATGAAAAAATTACTATTACCATTAGCACTATTAGGATTGTTTGCGTGTAGTACAAAACAGGTTGAGGAGATAACATATGATACACCATATTCCTTAACAAGTTATGAGGAGTTAGAAGATACAAAACCTGTTGATGAGGAGGCTTGGAACAACCTGTCGGAGAGTTTTAACCTCACTTGGGCAGATAAGGATATTCACTACTCATACAAAAATGTACCTTGTATTGCTACTTGCACCGATACTGCAATTACTGTATGGCGTGGAGAGAGGGTAGGAGCGTTGGCTCTTATCTACACAACAGAGGAGATAAAAGATGTGGAGTTGAAAATATCAGAGATTGATGGTGTTGAAGGCATTACCTCTGCAAATTTTGAAACTTACGTTAAGA
>JAFQBL010000078.1 GCA_017416695.1 Bacteroidales bacterium
AAAAATATAAAAAATATGCAAAAAAAGCAGATAAAATCCTCAAAAAACTATATTTGTGATAGCATATTGTAAAAATAAGATATATTTGTAGTTCTGTATAAAGAGAGAAAGAAAGATGATAGATTTAAATAGATATACTCTTAAAAATGGATTACGTGTAGTTCATCATTACGATTCAGATACAAAGATAGTTGTGGTGAATATGCTCTATAAGGTAGGAGCAAAAAATGATACTTCGGGAAAAACAGGATATGCACATCTGCTTGAACATCTTATGTTTGAAGGCACAACTGAGGTGCCAAACTTTGATGAGGTGTTGCAAAGGGTAGGAGGAGAGAATAACGCTTATACAACCCAAGACGTAACAAACTACTATGAGATATTGCCATATCAAAATGTCGAGACAGCCTTTTGGTTAGAGAGCGACAGAATGGTAAATCTCTCTTTAACAGAAGAGAATCTATCGGTACAACGTAAAGTAGTAGCGGAGGAGTTTAAACAAAGAGTATTAAATCGCGATTATGCCGATTCATCAGTAATATATCGCAAGGCTGCATACAAAAAACACCCATATCGAATAATTACAATAGGAGAGAAATTATCGCATATATACGATGCAAAGTTGTGTGATGTAAAAGATTATTACCAACGCTATTACGCTCCAAATAATGCAATACTATCGGTTGTAGGCAATATTACATTTTCAGAGTGTATAAGGTTGGCAGAGAAGTGGTTTGGAAATATTGAATCTCAACAAATGGATGCTCCGCCAATACCACAGGAACCCGCTCAACGAAAGGCAAGAGTGAAGAGGGTATATCGCAATGTTCCCTCATCAAATATATATAAGGTCTATCACATGGTATCTCGATATCACAAAGATTATCCATGTTTCGATTTAATATCTGATATTCTATCTACGGGTAAATCATCGCGACTAAATCAAGAGTTGGTACAAAACCAAAAGATATTCTCTATGGTTGATGCAGCAATAACAGGTAATATAGAGCCAGGATTGTTAGTTGTAGTAGGTCGCCTTGCACCAGGAGTAAATATTGAAGAAGCAGATAACGCTCTATCTGCTGAGATAGCAAAGTTGAGTAGCCAGAGGGTAACTAATAGAGAACTTGAAAAGGTGGTAAATAAATTTGAGTCAAACTTTCTTTTTGAGAATATTGGAGCAAGCGAATTGGCGGCAAACATTGCATATTACGAAATGTTAGGAAGTGCTTGTGATATAAATGATGAAGTAGAAAAATATCGCAGAGTAACCCCAAAACAGATACAAGATGTAGCAAAAGCCTATTTAAAACCGAGTAATTGCACAACGTTATATTACCAATCAAAAGAATAAGTTTAGAGGTTGAAACAAAAAAATGTTATTTAAAAATAGAAACATTTGTTTTTAAAAGAAAAAATTTAATACATTTGTATATTGTAAACATACCGAGCGAAAATGATGAGTAGTCGGTATAAATAAAATTATTGTGGATGGGGGGTCTTCGGACTCCATAAACTTGTATAACTATGACAGAATTAAAAGATTCAGTATTGAATGAGAATGAAATTGTAGAATTAGAGAAAGTAAGTGTTGAAGATTCAGAGCAAGAGACTTCAAATGCTCTTTGCGAGGAGATGCAAAAGGAGGAGTTGTCGCTGCCCGCCACAAGAATAGAAGTTATAGAACAGATAGAACGAGCAATAGAACGAGATATTGCAGAGGTAAAGGGAGAGGTAGAACAACTAAAACAACACTACTATAAACTACGAATGCAAGAGTATGAAGTTGCTCGTGCAGAGTACGAAGCCTCACAAACCGATGAAGAGGAGAAGGCTCCCTTTGTTGCTCCTGTTGATGAACTTGAAGAGCGTTTAAAAGCAACCATCCAAAATTATAAAGAGAAAAAGGCAAAATATATTGCAGCACAAGAGCAACAACGCCAAGCCAATTTAGAACAAAAGCAAGCAACGTTAGAAGAGATGTCGCAACTAATTGCTGATGCTGACAATGTAAATAAACGCTATTCTGAGTTTCAACAACTGCAACAAAAATTTAAAAGCATAACAGATATACCTGCAACTGCAGTAACACAAATATGGAAAACATACCAACTCTATGTTGAGCAATTCTATGATATGCTGAAAATCAACAAAGAGTTGCGTGATTATGACTTTAAAAAGAATCTTGAGCAAAAGAGTGCATTGTGCGAAGCAGCCGAGAATTTAGCCCAAGAGAAAGATGTAGTAGCAGCATTTAAAGCACTGCAAAGATTGCACGATGAGTGGCGTGAGGTAGGTCCAGTTGATAGAGAGTTACGCGAGTCAATATGGCAAAGGTTCAAAGATGCCTCAACAGAGGTAAATAAACGTCATCAAAAACATTTTGAAGATATAAAAGCAAGAGAGAAAGAGGCAGAAGACGCAAAAACTGCAGTATGTGAAAAGGCTGAGGCTGTAGATTTTGATGCACTTACTTCATTCTCGGCATGGGAGGAGAAGACAAAAGAGATTCTTAACTTACAAGCAGAGTGGAAAACTTTAGGATTTGCCTCACACAAAATCAACACCCTACTATTTGAACGATTCCGTAAAGCATGTGATAACTTCTTTACCAAAAAATCGGAATATTATAAAGAGGTTAAAGATACATTCACTTCAAATTTAGAAGCAAAACAGAGATTGTGTGAAAAAGCCGAAGCACTAAAGGATAGCACCGAATGGCAAAAAACAACAGAGAAGATGATTGCACTCCAAAAAGAGTGGAAAAAGATAGGCGCAGTACCTCGTAAATATTCCGACTCTATATGGAAACGTTTTGTATCGGCTTGTGACTACTTCTTTGAACAAAAGGCTGAGGCAATGAAGCAACAAAACGAGGAGGAGGCAAAGAACCTTGAAGCAAAACGTGCAATATTGGAAAAACTTAAAGCATTTGATGAGAGTTTAGAGACCTCTGAGGCTGAGAATGTGTTGCGTTCAATCATATCAGAGTGGAATACAATAGGATTTGTTCCATTCAAAGAGAAAGATAAACTAAATAAAGCATTCAAATCAGAACTTGACAAACAATTTAATCGCTTAAATATAAAGAATAAGAGTGCAAGACTTTCGGCATACGAAACCTCATTGAAAGGAGGCAATAGCACAAAACTATATAGCGAGCGTGAAAAACTTGTAAGAACATACGAACGCATAAAAACTGAGAAACAGACACTTCAAAATAATATAGGATTCCTAAGTATATCTTCAAAACAGGGAAATACTTTCATTAAAGAGATGGAACGTAAGATTAAGAAACTTGATGAGGATATGGAATTGATAATAGCCAAGATAGAATTAATAGATAAAAACATTTAGGAATCTAAAAAAAAAATCGGGAAATGGGAAATAAGGGTAAAGGCAGAATGATAAAATGGATAATAGTATTAGGAGACTTTATCTGCATAAATCTATCTTTCTTTTTAAGTTATCTTATTTTGCCCAATGAGGTTATAGCATCGTTTGATTGGCGAATAGGATGGGCATTATTAAATATCTCTTATGTGCCTGTAGTTTACGCATTTAGTGAGGTATATAATGAACGAATAACCTATATTGACTTACTACTCTCAAAGACACTTAAATCTTTGGTAGTATTCGTACTGATATTTTTGTCGCTCTCAATGTTTTTTAATATTGAGGTAGGAACAAAAGTACAACTATTCTATTTTGTATCGTTCTTTCTCTTTTTGAATAGTTGGTGGTTTGCGGCAAATAAGATAATACGTTACTATCGCAAACGTGGATATAACTTTAAAAGAGTAGTAATAGTGGGAGCAAGACAAACAGGTCAAATCCTGCATAAGGAGTTGCAATCTAATGCTGGTTACGGATATAAGTTCTTAGGCTTCTTTGATAGTGTAAAACCCGAAGAGCCAAAAATTGCAGCACTATATCGTGGCGATATATCAGAGGTAGAGAAATTTTGTATTGATAATAAAGTAGATGAACTCTACTGTGCTTTACCCAGTGCTGAAGATGGGCATATAATAAATATGTTGCAAATATCAGAACGAAATACAATCCGTTTCTTTATTGTACCTGAGGTGCGCCGTTTTATGACACGTACGTTAAGTTACGGAATGATAGGAGCAGTTCCACTATTGTCGGTACGAGAGGAGCCATTACAACGCTGGTTGGCACGATTTGTTAAACGTTCAATGGATATTCTAATCTCAGGAATAGTAATACTCTTTTCACCATTCTGGTATCTGCCTATCGCAATTGCAGTCAAGAAATCATCACCAGGTCCAGTCTTGTTCCGTCAAAAACGAACAGGATATATGGGACGAGATTTTGACTGTCTTAAATTTCGTACCATGAAGATAAACAAGGATAGTGATACAAAACAGGCAGAGCGTGGAGATAGCAGAATAACAAAAGTGGGGGCATTCTTACGCAAAACAAGCCTTGATGAATTTCCTCAGTTTTTCAATGTATTTATGGGAGATATGTCGTTGGTAGGGCCACGTCCTCATATGTTGAAACATACCGAAGACTACTCAAAACTGATAGACAAATATATGGTTCGCCACTTTATAAAACCAGGAATAACTGGATGGGCACAAGTCAATGGCTATCGTGGAGAGACAAAAACTCTCCAACAGATGGAGAAACGTGTAGAGTATGACGTATGGTATCTCGAACATTGGAATATATTCCTTGATGTGAAAATACTATTATTGACATTCTGGGGAATATTCAAAGGCGACGATAATGCGTTTTAAGTTATCCCTCCCCCAAAAAAAAGAATATAAGTAAAAAGGAGAGAATCTCTTATAATTGAGCTCTCTCCCTTTTTGAGTTGCTTTCAGTTTTAAGGTTAAGTTATAAACCAATATGAGTCACGAGGAGCAGAGTAGTCTGTTTTTATTCAGACACTTCTTTTCTCGTGTCATTTTTTATTGGCTATTTATGACTCCGCCACCCAATGATTTGTATAGGTCAATAAGAGCCAGAAATTGGTCTCTGATTGCATTACTGTGATTGATTTCAGCATTAAAGTAACTTCGTTGAGCATCAAGAACATCAAGATAGTTGATATGCCCGTTAATGTGTTGAACTTGAGCCAGTTTTACATATTTATCAGAAGAGTGTTTTAAACTCTCCATTAAGTGGCAATTTTCAACAGCGGCAGTATAAGAGTTTACAGCATCATTAACTTCTCTGAAAGCCAGAATAACTCTTTTCTCATATTCAAAACGTTTAATATCGTATGCCTCTAATGCCGCTTCATATCTTGCTTTCTGCTTTCCCATATTGAATAGAGGAGCAGTTAACTCGCCAATCAAATAGGTAATAGGCGATTTAATGAATTTTTTGAAACCATCATTCTCAAAACCAACATCAAATCCAAAAACAAATTTAGGAAATCTTTCAGCCCATTTATACCCAGCATTAGCCATTGCTGCCTGCAGAGCCTGTTCAGCCTCTCTGATATCAGGACGACGTTTAATTAACTCCGAAGGAATACCAATTTGCAGAGCAATATCAGGCATAATAATAGAGTGTATATTAGATCTTTTTATATCGGTTGGCATTGAGCCACATAAAAAAGATATTTCATTCTCTTTCTCTTTAATCTTTTTATAAAGGTTAGGAATCATTGCCGCAGTTTTAGCATACTCAACCTGAGCCTGTTGATATGGAATTTCTGAAGTCAACCCGCCTTTAAATCTTATTTTTGCTTGTTCAACGTTCTCCTCTCTTGTGTCAAGAGTATTTTGAACAATTAAAAGTTCCCTGTCCAGTCCAACCAACTCAAAGTAAGATGAAGCAACTTCGGCAATTAAGCAAACTTGCAAAGCCTGTTTTGCCTCAATAGTTTTCAGGTAATTTGCTTTTGCTTCTTTATTGCTCCATCTCAATCTGCCAAATAAATCAATCTCCCATGAAAAAGATAATTTAGCACCAACCTCAATATCTGTATCTTTCCCAGCACCATTATAATTTAATGTTTCGCGGTCGGCGTAAGCATTAACATCAATTGATGGTACTAAATCGGCTCTTTTTACCTTGTGTAGTCGTTCAAACTCTCTAATCCTTGCTTCGGCAACAAGAATATCTTTATTGTACTCCAATGTTTTATTGATTAATTCAATAAGAAGAGTATCTTTTATAATCTCTTTCCATGAAATATCAGCAATACATGTCGAATCTTGAGGTAAATCTTTTACAATCTGTTCGGGTAATTCAATTTGTGGCTCTTTGCAATGTTTTGAAACACCGCAACCAATAAGAGTAAAAGCACAAACAATAGTTATAATTATCTTTTGCATTGTCTAAGTTTTTTATTTTTCAAATAATCTTTTACCTTATATATCCAAACAAAGAAGAATGGAACTAAAACAATGCCAATAGACATTGCTATTATCATTCCAAAAAATACACCAACACCAATACCTTGTCTGCTTGCTGAGCCTGGACCAGTAGCAAGAACAAGAGGAATCATACCTAAAACAAATGTAAGAGAGGTCATGATAATAGGCTTAAATCTCTTTACTGATGCGTTTATAGCAGCATCTACAATATCAATGCCTTTATCAACCTGTTCTTTTGCAAATTCTACTATTAGTATAGCATTTTTAGCAGCCAAACCAATTAGCATAACCAAACCAATCTGGAAGTATATATTATTTTCCAAACCCAAAATAACAATACCAAAGAATGCCCCAACGCAAGCAATAGGCAGAGACAGAAGTACTGCAATCGGAACGCTCCAACTTTCATAAAGAGCCGCCAGGAACAAGAAGACAAAGAGTAGAGCCAATAACAATACATATCCAGTTTGTCCGCTCTGTTCCTTCTCCTGATATGAAAGACCGCTCCATTCAATTCCAATATTCTTATCAACCTTATCTCTAACAATCTTTTCTAAACTTGACATGGCTTGTCCCGAACTATAACCAGGCGCAGCCTCACCAGTAATTGAAGCAGCATAATACATATTAAATCTTTTAATAGTACCAGGTCCTGTTGTGTAAGAAGAAGAACCTAACGATGTAACAGGAATCATCTCTCCACCATTGCCTCTGACAAAGTACAGGTTCATATTGCTTTGGTTTGCTCTAAAAGGAGCATCAGCCTGAAGGTAAACCCTGTAAACCCTATTAAAAAGATTAAAGTCATTTACATATACTGAGCCAGTGAATGCTTTCATTGTTGTAAAAATATCGGCAACGGATACACCCATAAGTTTAGCCATATCCCTATCAACATCAATATATAGTTGAGGAATTTCATTTTGAATAGAAGAACTTACTCTTGAAAGTTCTTTTTGTTTAGATGCGTAGAAAAGAATTGTATCAGCAGCACTCTTTAATTTATCGTAAGTAGTGTTTCCTTTTGCTTCAATAATCATTTCAAATCCACCAGAAGAACCAATACCAGGTATTGCAGGAGGAGAACTTATTAGAACTATGGCTTCGGGATATTTATTTAGGTGATTTCTGACACTATCCATAAAAACAGATAAGTTCTTATTCTCTCTCTCTTCCCATTGTTTCATTACCACAGTCAGTTGGCTTCTCGATTGGTTAGTTCCATGTCTTGGACTTGAGCCCGTAACATTCATAACGTGGCGAACATCAGGTAAAGAACTTAAATATTCAATAGCCCTGTCGGTAACAGCTCTTGTTCGCTCAAGCGAAGCCCCTTCTGGCAGTTCAAGTTCAACGGTAAAATAACCTTGATCCTCTTGGGGAATGAAACTTTGAGGAACAAACTTCATCATAATTATTATAATTGCAATGGAGATACCAAAGAATATAAATACTCTTTTAGAATTATTGAGGCACTTGTGTATAACATTCTTATACCAACGGTTGCCGCTATCCAAAGCATTATTAATAGCCCTAAAAACTTTATTCTTTTTTTGCTGATTATCAATATCCTCCTTTTTTAGAACCATTGCACACATAGCAGGGCTTAAGGTAAGGGCAACAATTGTTGATATAATAACCGAAACAGCAATGGTAATAGTAAATTGTCTATATAGAATACCCGATATGCCAGGTAAAAAACTTACAGGAATAAATACTGCACACAAAACTAAAGAGGTTGCTATTAAAGCACCACCTAAATTTTTCATAGCCTTTTTTGTTGCTTCGTATGGCGAAAGATTCTCCTCTCTGATATGTCTGTCAACATTCTCCACAACAACAATAGCATCATCAACAACAATACCGATAGATAGAACAAGTCCAAGTAAGGTTAAGGTATTAAGAGTAAAATCAAAGATGAGCATAACTCCAAAAGTTCCGATTAGGGAGATTGGAACAGCAACAGCAGGAATTAATGTAGATCGCCAATTTTGTAGAGATAAGAATACAACCAAAATCACTAATATTAGAGCCTCAAAAAGAGTTTTATAAACCTCCCTGATTGATTGGCTGATGTATTCAGTCATATCAAAAGGAATATCATAAGTAATACCTTCGGGGAAACTTTTGCTTATCTCCACCATCTTCTCTTTAACCCTTTTTGATACCTCCATAGCATTCATACCAGGAAGCATTTTTATCTCCAATACGGCAGCATTCTCTCCGTTGATACCACTTTCGGTGTTATACGATTGAGCCTCCAAATCAATTTTGGCAACATCTCTCAATCTCAATATAGAGCCATCTTTATTGGTTTTTATAACAATGTTCTCAAATTCGTTTACTGTTGATAAGCGACCTTGTGCAACAATAGGAATTGTAATATCATTACCCTCAATAGGTTGTTGTCCTAACACTCCTGCGGCAGACTCTCTGTTCTGTTCTTTAATAGCCTTTTGGATATCTTGCACTGTTAAGCCAAGAGCCGCCAAATTTGCTGGTCTCACCTTAATTTGCATAGCGTAGTATCTGCTACCAATATTTGAAACCTGACCAACACCATTAACACGTCTTAGTTGGTCTAAAACATTTAATGTGGCATAATTGCTCAAATATATCTCATCAAAATTTGGATTGGTTGATTTTAGAGCAATGGTCATCAATTTACTCGAAGCCTGTTTCTCAATAGAAATACCATTTTGAATAACCTCAAGAGGTAATCTGGCTTCAGCCCCTTTAACTCTATTTTGTACCTCAACAGCGGCTAAGTCAGCATTGCTGTCAATATTAAAAGTAAGAGTAGCAGAGAAAGTACCAGTATTTGTACTTTGCGACTCCATATATATCATGCCAGGAGTACCATTTAAGGTTTGCTCAATAGGGGTGGCAACAGCCTGAGATACAGTTTCGGCACTTGCTCCAGGATATGAAGCCGACACCTTAACAACAGGAGGAACAATTTGAGGATATTGGTCAACAGGAAGCATCCATAAGCCAATAACACCAATTATCAAAATCAGAATTGATATGACCATCGAAAAAATCGGACGGTCAATAAAAAAATCACTTTTCATTGTTGTCCGATTTAATCAAATTAACACGCATTCCGTGACTTAGTTTATGATACCCTTCAACTATAATCATCTCATTGCCACCCAATCCTCTACTTACAACAACTCTGTTTTTTACTTCAGGACCTAACTCAATAAAGCGTTTTTCCACAATAGAGTCTTTTCTTGCAACAAAAACGTAGGCGGCACCCTTTTCAATAATTAAAGCCTTTGTTGGAACAACCACAGCATTTTCATGCACGTCCATAAGAAGTTTGACCTTTGTTAACTGACCAGGCAATAGTATATGGTCAGGATTAGGCATTTGTGCTCTCACCGAAAAAGTACCAGTGTTGGGATCAACTTGAGGATCTGCAAAATCAACAAGACCATGTATAGGATACTCTGTATCATCCGCCAATGTAATAGTGATGTATGGATTCCAGTTTCGTTCTTCAATGGTTTTACCAAGATTTACGTTTCTTTCCTTGCTTTTTAAGTAATCCAAACCGGTCATACTGAAATTAACTTCAACAGTATCGCTATTAACCATTGTAGCAAGTAGTGATTTTCCGCCTGGTCCAACTAAAGTACCAATATCTGCAGAACTTTCGCTAATATATCCCGAAATTGGAGAGCGAACCTCAGTGTAACTTAACGCAATCTCTGCTTGAGTCAAGTCGGCTTTGCTCATAATAACTTCAGCCTTAGCCGCCTCATAAGCGGCAATAGCATTGTCTAAATCCAACTGACTGGCGGCATTTTGTTCAAAAAGAGGTTTAATACGTTTATAATCCTGTTCTGCTTTTAGTTCAAGTGCTTGGTTCTTGTTTAGTTGGGCTTTAGCCTTTTCAACTTTAGCACTATATACTTGGGGGTCAATAGCAAAAAGAATATCATTCTTCTTAACATAACCTCCCTCTTCAAAAAACATCTTTTCTAAATATCCCTCAACCCTTGCTCTTATCTCTACATGCTGTTTAGCCTTAATTTTACCCGCATATTCAACGTAAATCTCAACATTCTCTTTGCTTACAGGTTCGGCTAAAACAGTGGGATATTGGGGAGGTAATGGCTTGGGCCAATATATCCAAACAACAATTCCTATAAAAATTATAAGAATACCAATAAGAATATAAATATATTTAAGAGGTATATCTTTTAGTCTTAAAAAAATATTTTTAAGAAAATTCCAGCATTTTGAAATCTTTCCAGTAGGAATATCTATTTGCATATTAAATCTATTAATTATGTAGAAACTATTTTATACTATGCAAAAGTATAATTTATAGAGCAAATTATTTTTATGATAAATGTTAATTTTAACAAAAAACGTATCTGATAACTAAAATACAATACTGTAAAAAAAAATCGCCCAATTACTTTTAAGTATAGACGATTGTTTTTTTATAAAGAAAGAATATTTACCCCTTGTTAAACAAACTTGCAATATTCATTAAATGAGTATCCTCTAAGTAACTCCTCTACTGTTAAACGTTTTTTGCCAGGAAGTTGAAGTGAAGAAATCCTTAAAGCCCCATCACCACAATATACCTCAATAAAACGTTTGCCATCAGTTTTAATAGTACCTGCCTTTCCATTACCCTCAATAATATCAACGCTATAAATTTTAACGGCTAAGGGCTCTTCTCCGTTGCCCAAATCCAACGCACCCCAAGCGGTAGGGTAGGGCGAAAGACCTCTGACTTTATTGCGAATCTTTTCAGCACTTTCGTTCCAGTCAATTTTACAATCATTCTTGAAAATCTTTGGAGCAGCCTTTAGTTCAATGTCCATAGGTTGTTCTTTTGTAGAGATGTTTCCCTCTGCAATAGCATCAACTGTTTTGCAGACCATATCAGCCCCAACATACATAAGATTGTCATGTAGAGTTCCAGCACAATCATCATCACCAATAGCAACGCTCTCTTGCATAATAATATTTCCTGTATCAATCTCGTGTGTCAAAAAGAAAGTTGTAACACCACTCTCTTTATCACCATTCATAATAGCCCAGTTAATAGGAGCGGCACCTCTATATTGAGGCAATAGTGAGGCATGTAAATTAAAAGTACCCATAGGAGGCATATTCCATACACTTTCGGGTAACATTCTGAATGCAACAACAATCTGCAAATCAGCATTAAGGGATGCAAGTTCTGCAAGGAATGATTCATCTTTAAGTCTTTCTGGTTGCATAATGTAAAGACCTTTACTCAAGGCATACTCCTTAACAGCAGAGTATTTAATTTTTTGGCCTCTTCCTGCAGGTTTATCGGGCATAGTAACAACGCCCACAACATTATAACCTCCCTCAACAAGTTTTTTAAGGCTCTCCACAGCAAAATCGGGAGTACCCATATAAACAATTCTTATATCTTTGCTATTCATCGTTTAAACTAAAAAGAATGTTTTAATAAAACAATATTTAATCCTCTGAGTAGTGAACAAGCACTCTTCTGTATGAGTTGAATATCTTCGATTTAGAAACAAAACCAATATATTTTCCATTCTCTACAACAGGTAAGTTCCATGCATTGGTTTCGTCAAAAATTCTCATAACCTGTTCCATAGGCAAACCAAGTTCAATTTTAGCACGAGGAGTAACCATAAATTTGCTAACATGAAAACGTTTATACAACTCAGGACGGAACATAATATTTCTAATATCATCCAGTACCACCATACCTAAGAAGTTGTTCTCCTTATCAATAACAGGGAATATATTTCTATTTGATTTTGATATAATCTGTACCATCTCTCCCAAATCCATTTCGGGCCTGACGGTAAGCAAATCAGTTTCAATAACACTATTCATCTTAAGAAGAGTAAGCACTGCCTTATCTTTATGATGAGTAATAAGTTCTCCTCGTTTTGCAAGGCGATGGGTATATATGCTATGACTGCTAAAAATCCTAACTGTACCATATGATGAAAGCGAAGCAATCATAAGCGGAAGGAAAAGATCATATCCACCTGTCAATTCTGCAGTCAAGAAGAGTGCCATCAGAGGTGCATGCATAACACCTGCCATAACAGCAGTCATACCCATCAGAGCAAAGTTCTTTTGCGAAAGAGGGTCAGGCATCTCAATAAAGTGGTTAAATATGAACGCAAAAATAAAACCGCACATACACCCCACATACAAACTTGGGGCAAACGTTCCACCCACACCGCCAGCACCATTGGTAGCGGCGGTAGCAAAAGATTTAAACATTATGATTAGTGCAATCATAAGAGTTAAAATCCAGAAACTATCTCTACCCTCATAAAAGAAACTCTCCTCTGTAATAGCCTGAGCATTACCGCTGATAATCTGCTCAATAGAGTCGTAACCCTCACCATAAAGAGGAGGAAGGAAAAATATGGCAGTACTCAAAATTATAGAGCCAACAGCAAACTTAAGCCAAGGTTTGCTGTTGAGTTTGCCAAATAACTTCTCCATAACCAAGATAGTGCGGGTAAAGTATAGAGATATAAAGCCACAGAATATACCCAGCATTAACACAATCGGAAACCTTTGAGCCTTCCATATCTCGGTGTGGTCAAACCTGAACTCAGGCATAGGGCCATCAAAAATATATATTACTGTAGCAGCGGTAGCCGCCGAAATCATAAGAGGCATAACCGATGCAGTAGTAAGTTCAAACATTAATACCTCTATAGTAAAAAGAAGTCCAGCAATAGGAGCCTTGAATATAGCAGCAATACCAGCGGCTGCACCACAGCAAACAAGCAACATAAGTTGACGGGCATCAAGTCGGAATATTCTTCCAATATTAGAGCCAATAGCAGCACCAGTATAAACCATAGGGGCCTCTGCTCCAACCGAACCACCAAAGCCAATAGTAATAGAACTTGCTATAAGTGAACTGTACGTGTTATGAGGTTTCAGTCTGCTTTTTCGTTGGGCAATAGCATGAAGAACACGAGTAACACCATGGCTGATATTATCCTTTACAATATACTTGACAAACATCCAAGACAGCAAAATACCTATCGAAGGATAAACCAAAAAAAGGTAGTTGGCACCATCAATTGAGAAGTGCTCGGTAAGAGCATCCTGTATAAAATGGATAATATATTTCAATAACATAGCAGCACCTGCTGCCCCTATACCAATAACGAGGCTCAATATGAGAATCAAATTCTTTTCAGTAATATGCTTCTCTCTCCAGATGGCAAGTTTTAAAGTGAAGTTCTCTAATTTACTAATCATAAAAATTACATTCCGCGACCAGTAAAAACAATTTTTACGGTATAAAATAAAATCTTAATATCAATCAAAAGTGACATATTCTCCAAATATATAATGTCAAATTTTAATCGTTCAATCATCTCGTCAATATTACGAGCGTACCCATAATTAACCATCCCCCACGATGTGATACCTGGTCTAACTCTGTGAAGCAGACTGTAATATGGTGCTCGTTCAATAATTTTGTCAACAAAATATTTTCTTTCGGGGCGAGGACCAACCAACGACATATCCCCTTTAATTACATTCCAAAACTGTGGTAGTTCATCAATGCGGTATTTTCTTAACCAATGACCAAATTTAGTAATCCTCTTGTCATTAGGGCTCGAAAGCAAAGGAGTCTCCTCTTCGGCATTCTCCACCATAGAGCGAAATTTGTACATAGTAAACTCTTTGCGTTTAAAGCCAACACGTCTCTGTTTGTAAATAATATTGCCTTTAGAAGAGAGTTTAATCCTTATAGCAACATACAACATTAAAGGCGAAAGTATGATAAGAGCAATAGAAGAGAGAATAATATCACAAAAACGTTTGATATTCTCTTCAGCATCAGACAATGATAAAACACTCACATCAACAAATGGAGCACCATAAATATCAGACAATCTAATTCTTGAAGTAAGTATTTCATACTCCCTTGCCTCTAACATAATAGGCAAGTCATATTTATATAGCGAGTTTATAATGTTAAAAGTTTTTGCTCTGTCATTATGTTCTGGAGCAACAATGAGTTTTTTGATATTATTTTTTGATATAACCTCATCTAAATCCTCAAAGTTATATGCAGGAAGATTTGTTGTAGCGTTCTCTTCTCCATTCAATTTAACATATCCCACAATATCGTAACCAACCGAGTATCTTAGGTTTTTGATTGATTCAACAAGTTTTACCGCACCACTGCTACAACCAATAACAAGAGTGTTAAATCCTATTGCTCCACTATGAACACGTTTTGCAGTAACAGAGGTAATATAGCATCTGCCACAATATACCCAAGTAAAACCAATAATAAATAGAGTAAGAACAAGATTGTAGTTATATTCGGTATAAATATATTTGTTCATTAAAGAGAAGAATAGTATTGACAACACCCATATAGCAATAGAAATGAAGGTAGTAACAAACTCACCCGCTCTCGATTTAAAAACAACCCTATTGTAGTATCCAGAGAGATAGAAAACCAACATCATTCCCAAAGGATATACAATCTGAGCAATAACAGTTCGGGGAGTAGAGATAAAGTTCAAGAACGAACCATACATATCTTCAAGAGGCAATATATTGTAACGATATATATTAAACGTAAACCACGTTGCCAAAGCAGCAAAGCAGTCCCATAAAATATAACGTTTTTTTAGTCTCTTGTTAATCATTCTCTTATAATCTTAATAACACCTCCGTCATCAATCTTTATAACGCTCGACGCTGAAGGTTGGCTAACATCATTGCGTCTAAAGTCAACAACGTAATCAACGCTATCAATTATATATTCAGAAATCTCTTTAAAATTTTTTGGAGCAACCTCTCCGCTTATGTTAGCCGAAGTAGATACAATTGCCTTTCTAAACTTGTAGCAAAGTTTTTTTGAAAACTCCTCCGCAGTAACTCTAATACCTACACTGCCATCATCTGAGAGTAGTAGAGGAGATAAATTTCTTCCGCGAGGATAAACAATAGTCAAAGGTTTATTAGCAACCTCTACTAAATCTTTAGAGATTTCAGGGGCAGCATCAGTGTAAAAATCAATCTTTACGGCATTGTCAATTAAAACAATCAACGCTTTGCTGTCATTGCGACGTTTAATATCAAAAACCCTTTTTACCGCTTCATCGTTGGTGGCATCACAACCAATACCCCAAATAGTATCGGTAGGGTACAAGATAACACCCCCTTTGGATAATACCTCGCAAGCCTTTTTTATCTCATCATCAATCAAAGCCATACTACGTCACTATAATAATAAAGCAAAGATATATTTAAAAAAGCAGTTAAACAAATAAATTGCCTGTCAGTTGTAAGTTCAAAATTCTTTTGGCTTTAAAATAAAAATGAAAATTTAGAGAACTTTTTCATCATATCAAATGTTATTAAGATAAACAATAACAAAAATATGAAAAACATAATACCTGCGTTGCAATTTTCCGAAGATGCACTCATACCAATAATCAGTGCAAAAACAATAAGTTATCACTATGGTAAACACACAAAAGCCTATTTTGATAATCTAAACAAACTATTAGAAAACTCACCCTTTAAGGGAAAAGAGTTAGAAGAGATTATAGTTAACAGTAAGGGTGCAATATTTAACAATGCATCGCAGGCGTGGAATCATATTTTCTACTTTGAACAATTTGCAGGAGAGCGTAACTCAAAACTTGGAGGAACAATAAAATTGGCCATAGAGCGAGATTTTGGGAGCGAGATAGGATTTAAGGAACGATTTGTTATGGAAGGGATAAACATATTCGGATCAGGTTGGGTATGGTTATCGTGCGACGTTGAGGGGAATTTAGAGATTGACAAATGTCAAAATGCAGACAACCCCATTTTATTCCGTCGAATACCTCTATTGTGTTTCGATGTATGGGAACACGCTTACTATCTCGACTACCAAAATCAACGCACCGAACACCTTTCGGCACTATGGACAATTTTAAATTGGGATATAATAGAAAAACGATATAAGAATCGAACTTTATTCCTAGATAAATGTTTATAATATAAAACGAAAACAAACAAACTACACTTTCAAAAAATTACGCGTGAGCGTAAATGCACTTAATAAGCATAATGTGATGAATTTTTAATGTTTTTAAAGGGCCATATCGCGTGAGCGACTGCCCTTTTTTTATACCCAAATTAAAAATGTTCGGTAATAGAAAATAATTGTTGATAATTATTGCTGTTATTATCTCTCAGTTTAAATCTAAATTAATATCTTTGCTCTCTATATGCAATCCGTAAATTTAAATAATCTAAACGATAGTCAACGCAGTGCTGTGGAGTATTGCGATGGCGTTTCGCTTGTCATTGCAGGAGCAGGCTCAGGTAAAACACGTGTGCTTACACATAAGATTGCATACCTTTTGAGTATGGGATATTCGCCATATTCAATACTTGCACTAACCTTTACCAACAAAGCAGCGGCAGAGATGAAGAGTCGTATAGCAACAATGGTTGGTAACGACGTAGCATCTCGAATATGGGCAGGAACATTTCACTCAATATTCTTGCGAATCCTTCGCCCCTATGCCAATAGATTAGGATTTCCAACAGATTTTACAATATATGATAGTTCAGATTCGCGTAGCCTTATAACCACAATCATTAAGGATATGAAACTCGATGATAAAGTATATAAGCCACGTAGTATAGCATCAATCATATCAAGAGCCAAGAATGCGCTGATAACACCAACAGCATACGCCACCAATCGTGAAATAGTTGAGGATGATTACAGAGCAAAACGTCCAGCAACAAAAGATATATATAGAGCATACTTTGAACGATGTCACCGAGCAGGAGCAATGGACTTTGATGATATACTCCTCTATACAAACATCCTTTTCCGCGATAATCCCGATGTAGTAGAGCATTACGGAAACGTGTTCCGTTATGTATTAGTAGATGAGTATCAGGATGTAAACTTTGCACAACATCTAATCGTAAAACAGATAGTAAAGCAATGCAAAAAGTTGTGTGTAGTGGGCGATGATGCACAAAGCATATACTCATTCCGAGGTGCAAACATAAGTAACATACTCAATTTGCAACACGAATATGGTAATTGCCGAATATTCAAACTTGAGCAGAACTATCGTTCAACAAAATGATAGTAAATGCAGCAAACAGTCTGATAGCAAAAAATAAAGGTCAGATACCAAAACACCTGTTCTCTGAGAATGATAGAGGAGAGAAGGTAAGGCTTGTAAGGTCGTACTCCGATTACGAAGAGGCATATATGGTAGCAGGCTCAATAAGCGAGGTGCATTTGCGATATGGCGATACCTATAATACCTTTGCCATACTCTATCGTACCAATGCACAATCGCGAGCATTTGAGGAGGCACTACGCAAACGCAATATACCCTATCGTATATACGGAGGTATCTCGTTTTATCAACGAAAGGAGATAAAAGACGTAATAGCATATATCCGATTAGTACTCAACCCAAGCGATGAGGAGGCTTTAAGGCGGATTGTAAACTACCCAGCACGCGGAATAGGAGATACCACCATAAAAAAAATATCAGAGGCAGCAACCACCCATGCACAAACGTTGTGGACAATATTGACATCCCCATTGGAGTGGGGAGTAAAGATAAACTCAGGAACACAAACAAAACTAAAAAACTTTGCAACACTCATAACAGAGTTGCAAGAGGAGGTAAAAACCAAAAATGCAGATGAATTTGTCAAAGACCTAATCAAAAAAACAGGAATCTTTGCCGATGTATATGTTGATAATCTCCCTGAGAATGTAAGCAAACAAGAGAACCTGCAAGAGTTGGTAAATGCAATAATAGATTTCTGTACCAACAGAGAAGAGAGTGGCGAGAGTGCAACAATAAGCGACTTCCTCTCAGAGGTATCACTTGCCACAGACCAAGACAAAGGCGATGAGGGCGAAGCAGAGAAGGTAACCCTTATGACCATACATGCCGCAAAAGGGTTGGAGTTCCCCAATATATACATAGTAGGAATGGAAGAGGATCTCTTCCCCTCATCAATGAGCAAAGAATCAGTTAGTGAATTAGAGGAGGAGCGCCGTCTGTTTTACGTAGCAATAACAAGAGCAGAGAAACGATGCACCCTGTCGTATGCAACATCGCGTTATCGCAACGGACAAACTACTGCACCATTGCCAAGTAGATTTTTAAAAGACCTGGATTATCAGTATATAAACGATACAACAGGAGTGTCGCAATTAAGAGAGACAACAACTACGCAGTCGCAACCACGCATACAAACAAGAGTGGTAGTGCATGAAGAATCAACACAAACCCTACGCTCAATGCGATCGGCAATATATACACCATCGCCCAAAACCGATATGGAGGCAAAGAAGAACGATGCAGAGTTGAAAGTTGGCTCACGAATCAAGCACGACCGATTTGGCGAAGGCGAAGTACTCTCAATGTCGGGCGAAGGAGATAATCGCAAAATAGTGGTAGAGTTTAAAAACGTAGGAACAAAAACACTATTACTGAAATTTGCCCGATATACTATATTGTAGTTTTAGCAAAAAATGTAGGAACGTGACCTATTACGTCCGCAAAAAGATAAAATATGAAAAAAGAAGATATACCCTCACCATCATTTGTCCTCGAAGAGGAAAAATTTCGTAAAAACCTATCACTCATTCGTTCTGTAAAAGAGCGAGCAGGAATAGATATAATAATGGCATTCAAAGCCTTTGCATTGTGGAAAGTCTTTGATGTTGTGAGAGAGTATATACCCTATACAACAGCAAGTTCATTGTCAGAGGCACGATTGGCATACGAAGAGATGAAATCTTATGCACACACATACGCACCAGTATATCGCGATGATGAGTTCCCTCAAATCATGGAGTGTAGCAGCCATATAACATTCAACTCGCTCACACAATATGAACACTTTCGTCCACAGATTGAGGCATCAGAACGCCACATATCGTGTGGAATAC